>DYIV01000129.1 GCA_020723435.1 Slackia heliotrinireducens
AAACAGGGGCGCAGAACAAGGTGGCAGGTTACAACGACGGCTCGCCGTCATCCGCGATGTCTTCGGCAAACTCGTAGAGTCGACCCAACGCCTCCCCCGAAGGTGGCGTCGCCTCAAGAGGCTCGCGGCTCTCGATGCAACCCTCCTCCACTGCGTCGCCTCAGCCGAGTGGGCCGACTACCGCAAGAACGTCAACGCATGCAAGGGTCATATCCTCTTCGACCTCGCCCGTTCCACCCCGAAGCAGATCGTCCTCACCACCGACCGCACCCACGACCGCAAGGTCTTCTCCGAGTTCCTCGCGCCGGGCTGGACCTACATCGTCGACCGCGCCTACAACGACTACGAACTCTTCGACACCATCCATGACCTCGGCGCCTTCTTCGTCACCCGCCTCAAGGCCGGCAGCGTCTACGAGGTCATCGAGAAACGCCCCGTCAAAAGGGCCTGCCGGAAGTCCGGAGTGCTCTCCGATCAGATCATCGTTCTCGGTCGCGGACCGACCCGGATGGCCTCCTCGGTCCGCTACATACGCTTCCAGGCGGAGGATGATCACATCTATGACTTTCTCACCAACCGTGTCCCTTCGGCAAGCTTGCATGACTCTCCCGTAGCCCCTCCGTACGCTGAGTCGTGGACCTTCAACGAGGAGGACGGCTCATGGGACGGCACAGGACGGCACTTCCGGCGAGGGTGAGCGGAGTTCGGCGTCGCGTGGACCGGTGGCGGGAGCGGCGGGCGAAGCGCGGCCCGATGCCGGAGGATCTGTGGGAGGCGGCGATCTCGCTGGCGCGGACCCACGGCATCTACCCGATCGCTCGGGCGTTGCGGGTGGACTATGGAGCGCTCAAGGATCGGATGCAGCGAAGCCGCAGGAACAGTACCCGAGGCGGCGGTGACGCGGGCGGCTTCGTGGAGATCGACCCGACCGGGTTCCGGAGCGGGTTCGAGCCCGCCGGTGCCGTCGTGGAGCTCTGGGCCGCCGATGGAACGAAGCTGGTGGTGCGGCTGTCGGCGCGCGAAGGGCCGGACTTGCCGGGTCTGATCGCGGTGTTTTCGCAGCGCCGTTGATGATCCAGATCACGCCGCAGATGCGGGTGCTGGTGGCGGTCGAGCCGGCGGACTTCCGCTGTGGCATCGACGGCCTCGCGCGGGTGTGCCGCCAAGCTCTCGGCTCTGACCCCTTCTCGGGGACGGTTTTTGTGTTCCGCAACCGCCGGCGTACCGGCCTGAAGGTCCTGGTCTATGACGGCCAGGGGTTTTGGCTGTGCTACAAGCGTCTCTCGACGGGCCGGTTCCGCTGGTGGCCGGCCCCGGGGGAGAAGACGGGTGCTTCGTTGCAGGCGTATGAACTGGCCGTGCTGTTCCACGGCGGGGATCCCGGATCGACCCGAGCGGCGCCGGAGTGGAGGCGGGTCACGGCGGGTGGTTGAAGACCCGCATTTTGTACTTACGTTCTGCCGGAGCTTCGGGTATCTCCTCCGGTATGCACACGGTGCTGAAGTATCGAGGACGTCCGGTCACGGAGTCGGAGGTGTCCTTCATCCGTGAGCGGATCGCGTCCGACCCGAAGATGAGTCGGCGGGCGTTGTCTCTGGATCTGTGCGCGGCCTGGAACTGGGTTCAACCGAACGCTCATCCGCGGGACATGGTCTGCCGGGGACTGTTGCTGGCCCTTCATCGCGCCGGTCGGATCACCCTTCCGCCCCCGCAGCGGGTCTACGTTCCTTTGACCCGGTGTGGAGTGCCGCCGGAGGTGGCAGGGGAAGGTCCGCCGTTACGAGGGGCGCTCTCCGACCTGGGACCGTTGACCTTCCGGCAGGTGCGTAGGACGAAGGAGGAGGCCCTCTTCAACGGCCTCATCCGTGCCCACCACTACCTCGGCTATGCGCAGCCGGTGGGCGAGCACCTGAAGTACCTGGTGTCGACGGCGGATCAACCGGTGGCCTGCTTTGCTTGGAGTTGCGCCCCGCGGCACCTGGGACCCCGCGATCGATTCATTGGCTGGTCGGCCGAGGCGCGGCGACGGAACATCCGGTTGGTGGTCTACAACAGCCGGTTCCTGATCCTCCCCTGGGTGGAGGTGCCTCATCTGGCTTCACACCTGCTCGGCCGGATGGTGCGGATGCTTTCCCGGGAGTGGGAGCGGGTCTACGGCCACCCCGTCCACCTGGCGGAGACCTTCGTGGATCCGACACGGTGGCGGGCCACCTGTTATCGGGCGGCGAACTGGGTGTGGGTCGGCCGGACGACGGGCCGGGGCAAGGATGACCGGACGAACCGGCCCAACCGTTCGCGCAAGGACGTGCTGGTCTATCCCTTGACCAAGTCGTTCCGGGTTCGGCTGACGGTGGGGGCATGAAGAGATGAAGCCGCGGGAAGTGCGCCAGCGCGAGGTGGAGCTGAAGGAGCTGGAGGCGATCGTCGAACGGGCGCGGGAAGCCCTCTCGGTGGAGGATCACGAGAAGCTGAAGGCGGCGGTAGACACCTTGGCCTACTTGACGCGCGAGCTGGAGGCGAAAGGGACATCGATCGCCCGGCTGCGGCGACTGATCTTCGGTCCGAGCACGGAGAAGACGAGCCAGGTGTTGGGCGATGCGGTTGGAGCCGAGGGTCCCGAGGCCGATTCCGAGGCGGGCGCGGCCGTGACCTCTGGCGGGCTGGCCCGTACCGGGGAGGCGCCGGACAAGGCGAAGCGTCCCGGGCACGGGCGCAACGGGGTGGCGGCCTATCGCGGGGCGGAAAAGGTGAAGGTGGGACACGCGTCGCTCACCCACGGCGCCCGTTGTCCATCGTGCGACCGGGGCAAGGTCTACCGGCAGGCGGAGCCTGCGGCTCTCCTGCGCGTGAAGGGCATGGCCCCCTTGCAGGCCTCGGTCTACGAGCTGGAGCGTCTTCGCTGCAACCTCTGCGGCGAGGTCTACACAGCCCAGGCTCCGGAGGGAGTGGGCACCTCGAAGTACGACGAGACGGCCACGGCCATGATCGCGCTTTTGAAGTACGGATGCGGCCTTCCCTTCTACCGACTGGAGAAGCTGGAGAACAGCTTGGGGATCCCTCTCCCTTCGGCCACGCAGTGGGAGCTGGTGCACGCGGGGGCCGGTCTGCTCGATCCCGCGTACCGGGAGCTCATCCGCCAGGCGGCGCAGGGCGAGGTCGTGCATAACGATGATACGACGATGAAGATCCTGGATCTGGTGCCGCCGGAGCCGGAGGAGGGTTCCGAGGAGCGCACCGGGGTCTTCACCTCGGGGATCGTCTCGACCACCGACGGGCGGAACATCGCGCTGTTCTTCACCGGCCGCAAACATGCGGGCGAGAACCTGGAACAGGTCCTGGCGCAGCGGATCCGGGATCTGTCACCGCCGATCCAGATGTGCGATGCCCTCTCGAGGAACGCCCCGGGAGAGTTCGAGACGATCCTGGCCCACTGTATGGCCCACGCGAGGCGTCAGTTCGTGGATGTGGCCGGGAGCTTCCCGGACGAATGCCGGCACGTGCTCGAGACCCTCCGCGAGGTCTATCGAAACGATGCCCTCAGCCGCGAGCAAGGAATGTCCCAGGCGGACCGCCTTTTCTTCCATCGGGAGCAGAGCGGTCCCATCATGGAGAGACTCAAGGAGTGGCTCCGCGAGCAAATCGACGAGCAGAAAGTAGAGCCGAACTCCGGGTTGGGTGAGGCCATCGCCTACATGCAGAAGCACTGGCTGAGGCTGACTCAGTTCCTCCGCAAGGCCGGAGCGCCCCTCGACAATACGATCTGTGAACGCGCCCTCAAGAAGGCGATCCTGCACCGGAAGAACGCTCTGTTCTACAAGACCGAGAACGGCGCCCGGGTCGGCGACCTCTACATGAGTCTGATCCACACGGCCGAACTCGTCCATGTGGATCCCTTCGACCACCTGGTGGCGCTGCTGCGGCATCCCCGTCAGGTGGCTCAGAGTCCGGCCGACTGGATGCCGTGGACCTACCGGACGACCCTGGGCGGCCTCACCTCCGGAACCAGCCCGCCGGCTTGATCGCGTACGGCTTTCCGCCCCCCACTTCCGATCCGGTCACAACGCCGTCGCGCGGACTGGCACGACGGGCCCGCACGGTCACCGCGGTTTTGGCCCGGTCGGCTATGCCCTGGGCATCCGTGCCGAAGGGACACAAACGTCCGCCGGTGTTGCAGGCAGAGCTGCGAGCGTCTCGGGGATTTGGCACG
>DYIV01000130.1 GCA_020723435.1 Slackia heliotrinireducens
AAGGCAGAAGATCCAAGAAGAGGGCCCAGTGGTGCACTTCAAAGTTGAAGTCACGTGCCCTGACTCGGGACCCACGACCCCGGGACAAACGATCACGCATGATGCCGACGTGGTGGGGGTTCGAGGATCGTCCTGCACGGCCCACCAGTTGGGCGGCCCAGGGTCGGAGAATCGGTTCTGGGCTGTCGCCGAGGAGCAGGGGTGTTGCGGAATTTCGTCGCTACGTCTTCTACGACGTGTTGTCCGTTGTCGTCCGTTCCGAAGGGGTCAGCGGTTTCTCGGTAGTCTCCTTGCCGACAGGTGGCCGATCTACCTTCGCCGGGGTCACGGCCTCGTCGACGACTGCGGCTTCCTTCGTCACCTTGGGAGCGGGTGGGATCCACGTCTTCAGATGTTGTCCAACATCAGCGTAGAACCGTGGCACGGTGTCGACCGCGTGCTCGACAAACTTGCTTGACCCCTTGAATTGGCCGGCGAGGTCGCGAACGCGCGAGAATTCGAAGGCAAGAGGAAGCGAGGATAGCCCTGAGTTGAGCAGTGCATTGCGATCTTCGCGCAGCCGACCCAGCGATGCCGTAGTATCGGGCGCTCTTCCAGGCCAAATCGCTCGTATCAGGAGTTCGGGATCTTCGCACTTGCCAGCTTGTCCAAGAGCCCAGGTCACTAAGGAAGAAGCTCTCACGCGGTCGGTTGGTGCCTTCAGCCGCATCGAAGCCGTCAGGGTTCGGCGATTCAAATCTGCACACAATCTGAGTCTAGAAGCAGCATCGGGGATAGCGAATTCTCCGTCCAGCGAGCGGGACCGGAGAAGCTGCCCGATGGCGTCGTTGAGGTAATTGGCGGGATCATCGGCTTGCGCACGGGACATGCTCACGGTCACCGCGCGGCCCACGATCAGGCTCATACGCAAAGCGACAAACCGAAGTAGTTGGTGCCAGTCGCCTACTGATTCCGTGACTTGACTTGAGTTCCGTGCCAGCGGGGAATCATGCTGGACTGCCTCGCACAGGTTCTTCCAGTCCGGCCCCATTCGCGTGAATGACAATACCCCCGAGCTTGGGTGCATGAGGTAGCGGATCAGTTCCTGCAGCACATAGGCCTGATCGGGGTCGGACACCCCTTTGTGTTCGGCCAGGAGGCGTGCCTCCGAAAGGACCGAGGTCCATGACCAGTGGTACAGGCCAACATGCCTAGTCTTCCTCTTGTCTACGGCCAGCGGATGGTGGGTCGGAAGCGGCGAGAATTGATTCGAAACCGTGATGACCGCATCGACTTTGAATTGCCTCGCGATGTCCAGGTATGTTTCCACTTGGTCTTCGGTCAACTCCGCAGCGCCCATCTTGGCTTCAACTATGGCGGACCACCGTCGCGATCCGAGAGTAACGAGAACAAGTCCGTCCGGACGCATTCGTGGGTCCGAAGGTGCTCCCTTGAAGACAACTTCTGTGAAACATTCGATCCTGGATGTCTTTGTCACGGGCGCGCCTACCATCTGCAGCATGTGCTTGCCGAATTCCTCAACGCTGCAGAGGACAGCGAGCATGGCAGAGGTAACTCTCTGCTCCCGGGACGTGTCGGCGACTATCTGTCGATGGCCATGTGAAAATGTACCACGGGTGGCCATCTGAAAATGTACCACTCTCCGTCTTCCCGACGTCAGAATCAGTCCCGGAAGGGTCCTTCCGGGAGGAGACGTCATGTTCCGAGACGAGGCGTGGATGAATATCCGGTCACTGAAGAAGCAGGGTCTGTCGAATCGCCAGATCGCGAAGCAGCTGGGTATGGACCGACGCACGGTGGCCAGGCTCTGCCGGGCCGAGGTCGCGCCGACACGAGCCAGCAGAGATCTGCCGTCTCAGCTTGATCCGTACAAAGGGACGATCGATGCCTGGCTGGAGTCATACCCGACACTGCGAGCTACCGTGATCCTGGAGCGTCTGCGTCCGCTGGGATATGAGGGCGGCTATCCGACCGTCAAGCGCTACGTGCGCTCTGCCAAGAACACCATCGCCAAGACGGCGACGGTGAGATTCGAGACGCTGCCGGGTTACCAGGCCCAGATCGACTTCGGCGCCGTGCGTGTGGCCTATCTGGCCGGTTCGGTCCTCGAGCGTTTCTTCATTCTGCAGATGGGCTTCTCTCGCTACCGGATCATCCGCCTCTGTGATGACGAGACCAGAGCCACGCTCACCGCTTGTTTGGCCTCAGCCTTCACCGAGCTGGGCGGGGTGCCGGCGGAGCTTCTCTTGGACAACATGAAGCCGGTTGTGCGCCGCCCCGGCCACGGCACGGCCGACGTCATATTCCAGGAGGGCTGGATCGCGTTTTGTGCGCACTACGGCATCTTGCCCAGAGCTTGTGCTCCTTATCGGGCTCAGACGAAGGGCAAGGTGGAGCGGCTCATCAGTGTGGTCAAGACCGAAGTTGCAGGCAGACAGTACCTGGACCGAGACCACCTGGCAGCTGAGATCGCCGAGGCGGCCGCTCGCTACAACACACATGTCCATGGCACAACGAAGATGGCCCCCGCTCACAGGTTAGAGCCGGAGCGCAAGTATCTGATGGACCTTCCCGCTGCAGCCTATCCACTTGAGCCGCCGGCGATTCGCGCCGTCTCTTCCGACTCCCTGGTCTCGTTCGCCGGCAACCGCTACTCGGTCCCGGCTCGCGCGGTGGGCAAGAAGGTGAAAGTACAAGCCACGGGGGCTGAGCTCATCATCTATGACAAGTCCGGTGCGCTGCTCGCGTCTCATCTGGTGCGACCCTCCGGTGCCGGCGAGACCGTCATGGTCGCCGAGCACTACGAGGGTGTGACGGGAAACAAAGAAGCCTTCGCCCATCTTGAGCGTCTGCAGACCGTGGGTCTGTCTCCCTTTACCGTGGAGAGACGGCCGCTGTCCGTCTACGAGGAGTTCGTACGTGGAAGCGCTTGAGCGAGATCTGGAAGAGCTCGGCCTGTCCTCGATCCCAGAGGATCTGTCGGCGCTGATCAGCGCCGCGACTAAGAAGAAGGCGGGCTATGAGGAGTTCCTAGCCTCGGTGCTGGCCCACGAGCGGGCGGCAAGAGCGGCCAGCCGTCAGGCGATCCTGACTCGCATGGCACGGTTTCCGGTTCCCAAGACCCTGGCCGGGTTCGACTTTGCCTTCTCGCCGAATCTTGACGCCGGTCTCATCAGGGAACTCGGCAGTCTGCGCTTTGCCAAAGAGTGCGCCAACGTGCTGTTCCTCGGCCCTCCGGGTGTCGGCAAAACGCACCTGGCCATAGCCCTGGGGATGGAGGCGGTCTCGGCCGGCATGAAGACCTACTTCACGACGCTGGAGGAGATGATCACCCGACTCATGGCTGGCGCACCGGCGATGGTCTCCCGCAGGATGGGCCGATATCTGAGCTGTCATCTGCTCATCATCGACGAGGTTGGATACCTGCCGCTTTCGGCAGCCCAGGCCCATCTGCTGTTTCAGGTGATCTCTTCTAGGTACGAATCCGGCTCCACCATCATCACGTCCAACAAGCCGGTGGTGGAGTGGGGCGACTATCTGTCCGATCCCACTCTGGCCGCGGCGCTACTCGATCGCTTCCTGCACCACTGCCACGTTGTGGCGATCGGTGGAGCGAGCTACCGACTCAAAGACAAGATGGATCTCGTGGCGCAGGCGAAGGCCAAGAAGACGCCACCGACAAAGCGGCGGACGGAGTCATGAGACGACCGACTGGTACATTTTCAGATGGCCATAACTGGCGCATTTTGAGATGGCCCTTGACACCGGCGCCCACAAAGGGGGTCGACACGCGCTCGCTTGGGAGCTCGCGGCGCACAGCGGACTAGGATAGACGTATCTCGGAATCAGAGAAAGGATTGGAGATCAGCTACATACCGTCAACGCGGCGGTCTACACTCGTTATCTCGTTGACCACCAGAGCCAGCAGTCTGTCA
The DNA here is from genome assembly GCA_020723435.1 of Slackia heliotrinireducens. Classification (GTDB taxonomy): domain Bacteria; phylum Actinomycetota; class Aquicultoria; order DYIV01; family DYIV01; genus DYIV01. Next base: position 3,936 of record DYIV01000130.1, read on the forward strand.
TCATCCGGGGTGCCGCGGGGCGGCTCCGGCGATCGGCGCCGCTTTTCGACACGTATCTGCGGTATGTCGACTGCTGAACCGATCATTCGTAGTTTGCCGCAGCCTGCAAGCCACTTGTCAACCGCCCCAGCCTCGCCCCGAAAGACGCTGTAGGCGGGTACGCCCAGCACGACCGCTTCCCTGTTCA
>DYIV01000131.1:0-998 GCA_020723435.1 Slackia heliotrinireducens
TGCATCTCTCAGCCCCACAATTGATATTCCCCCGGGGCCTCTGCCTGTCAAGCTCAACCTAGCGCTCAAGTATCTTGATGACACCTACGCCTACGCCTTCTCCCAGGAAGGAGTGACCCGTGATATCGATGGCAGGGACAAGGCATCGGAGCTCCCCGCTGGCACATACGGCGTGACGATCCGCCTGCAAGGGGTCGGCCTCGACCAGGAGTACAAGTTCCGCCTAGAGAATCCCGGCGCGGCAGGTCGCCTCCGACTGGAGCCGGCCTTGTGATGCCATCCTCGGCAGCCCAACAACTCGCTGAAGCTGACCCGGCGGGCTAGGCCATAGGGTGGGGTGCCTCGCCCGCAGGCATGCGCGACAATCAGTGGGAGTATGCCCGCTTCCGCCGGGCAGCTTAGCTCGAGGCCGTTGGGCAGCACCGTATCGACCCGGCCGCTTTTCGAGCGCGTTTTCAGCCGGCCAAGTTGCTGATGGCCGCACGGCAAGCTGCGTTGGCGCAGACTGGATGGAGTAGCCGATGACCTGCAGACCGCTCCTCTGGTGTATCATCGTCGCCACGCTAGTCGGATCGTGTGCTCGCGCGACGCCCGGTTCTCTCACGACCGCGTCGCCCACTCAGCAACAAACCATGACCGTCCAGTCCTCTGAAGTGGTCCCCCTTACGACTGGACCCTTGCGCACGAGTACGGCCGAACCGGGAAGCCGGATCCCGAACATCGTGTGTCTCGCGACCAATCAGGGCCCTCCGAGCGGCGCTAGCGGCACGCTCGTACTAGACACCTTCGATGGTGAGCTCCTCCTACTCGATCTAGACACCCAGGAACGCGTTCGGCTCGTCCCCCCCGATGTGGGCTTTGCGAATGCGGAGAATGCACCGTTGGTCTCGCCTGACTGGATGCATTTCGCCTTTCAGGATGACCAGCGAAGGGCGGTCGGCGGCGATGGTAGCCGGACGTTGCGCGTAGTGGACTCAACCGGGAAGGACATCATCAAC
>DYIV01000131.1:1008-4116 GCA_020723435.1 Slackia heliotrinireducens
CCATGGGACCCTGCGTGGGGAGACACAACAGGATGGATCAGCAATGCCGTCATAGCATTGACTGCGCCGAGAAGCTCCAGCAGCACGATCGTGGCGCGTGACGTCTTCGCAGGGGTTGACACACCACTTGTTATTGATTTCCCCAACCTGAACACGATTGACCCGATTCCCTGGTATTTCGCTCAGCCTCTCGCCGCATTTGATCCCTCACTCACTCGCGCGGTGTACGCGGGCGCTGAGCACGCCTACGTGTTGTGGGATCTCCCTGAAGAGCGAGCTTTGTGGTCCGTCCCTGCAGATTGGCCCGCCGAGTACCCCGTATGGTCACCGGACGGTGAGTACTTCGCGGTCGTTGCGGACTGGTGGGGCACCAGTGGCCGAAGCGAGCTCATAGTCGTGAGCCGGGAGGGGGATGTCAAGCGCACTATCGCTTCGAACTGGGAGGATGCGCGTGTTCCGTATGCCTTCGGAAGCCCAGCCTGGGACCCAACGTCAAGTCGGGTCGCCTTTGACGTGATCTTCAAGAGTCGGCCAATCAGCAACCGTGTGTCCAGTGTCGCCGTGTTGGACATCGAGACCGGCTTAGTCACTGACTACTGTCAAGAGGTCGCCTATTCATTCAAGCCTGTCTGGTCGCCCGATGGAAGATACCTCGCAGGGTCGACAGGGCTCATCGTCGACACGGTGGCAGGTTCCGCATATCGGCTCGAAGGCGAGTTGTTTCCTGGCGCGTGGCTAGGACAGTCCGATAACTAGAATGCGACATGGCTCCTTCCGGGAGGCTATAACCGCGTTGCGACCTTACGGTCCAGAGGGCAGACCACGTGGCGGTCGACACCGCCGTAACGGCTCTCAGAAGCCAAGGATGCTGCCCAACAACTCGCTGAAGCTGACCCGGCGGGCTGGGACATAGGGCGTGGCGCCTGGCCCGCCGGCGTGCGCGACAATCAATGGAGAGTTGCCCGCTTCCGCCGGGCAGCTTAGCTCGAGGCCGTTGGGCGTGCCCGTGGAGGAGCCCGCCGTGAGTCAAGATGCCCGCGAATCCGCCATGCGAGTGGCCGCATTCCAGTGGCTGAGCGAGGCCACCAGCGTCCATGGCGATGTCCTGCCTCGCGCCATCCTCCAGCGCGGGTTTGAGTTCAACGGCGAGCTGAATCCCCTCGTGGCCCCTCAGGGCATATTCAAGCCCCGACAACTGCGTTTCCCCCTCACCATTTCAACCACGCCGAAGGGCCCGTACCAAGACTCCTTTGGACCTGATGGCCTCCTCTCCTACAAGTACAGAGGCACCGATCCGGCGCACCCTGATAATCAGGGACTTCGCCGCGCCATGGAACTGCAGCTGCCCCTGATCTACTTCCACGGCATCGTCCCCGGGAAGTACCTCGCTGTCTGGCCAGTCTACGTAGTCGGAGATGACCCGGCCACTCTCCAGTTCCGTGTTGCCGTTGATGATGCTGCCTTTGCCGCGCAGCCCATGCAACGCGCGGTAGCGGATGACAGAGTCTCGGCAAGGCGGGCATACGTCACCGCAGTCACCCGCGTCCGCCTCCATCAACGATCTTTTCGAGAGCGGGTCATCGCGGCCTACCAATCCCAATGCTCCCTGTGTCGCCTGAGACATGACGAGCTCTTGGACGCGGCACACATAATCCCCGACACCGATCCGGCAGGTGAGCCAAGGGTCAGCAATGGAATCGCCCTCTGCAAGCTGCACCATGCTGCCTTCGATAGCTTCCTGATTGGCGTAGCACCTGACTACATCGTCCACGTGCGCCCGGACGTACTCGCGGAGACGGATGGGCCAATCCTCAAGTACGGCCTCCAAGAGCTGAACGGCAGTCGCCTTGGCTTGCCCTCTTCGCGTGACGAGTGGCCCGATCGCGAGGCGCTCACTTGGCGCTTCGACCGCTTCAAGGCTGCCGCGTGACGTGGGCACGCCCAACAACTCGCTGAAGCTGACCCGGCGGGCTGCGGCAAAGTGGTAGCCGCCTGGCCCGCCGGCATGCGCGACAATCAGTCCGAGTTTGCCCGCTTCCGCCGGGCAGCTTAGCTCGAGGCCGTTGGGCGTGCGCGGCCCACCTCATGAACCGGGCCCCACTTGACACCGGAGCTCTGGATGCACCCAGCATGAGACCCCCAAAGTGGCACTCCACGGCGATTGTTTCCGCAGTCGCGTTCTCCGCCTTCTCGGCCGTCCATCTCATCGATGACTTTCTCTTCGACGTCCCCCTCGAATTCCACCTGAGTGTCCAGATTACCCTCATTCTGGCCTTTGTATTCATGGGCGCCCTCGTCGGCCTGGTGGCAGCGGCGGCTGGCGGGTCCCGCGCCGGCTATCTTGGGCTCTCTATTGCAGGCGTCCTGATCGCGCTTGCCCAGCTCCTCAAGAGCGTCCCCGAGATGCTCCGCGCCGGACCCTGGCACGGCGGGCTTCCCTCCGAAGCCGCCGCGGTAGGGCTCGGCATCTCGGCCGCGGCGAGTGCGATTACCTCCTTCCTTGCTTGGCGAGACACTTCACTCAGGAGCGTCGAGCCCGAGTGATAGGTGCGACGGAGCGTCTGCACGCCCAACAACTCGCTGAAGCCGACTCGGCGGGCGCGCGGATAGGTTGGTGCCCGCTGCCCGCTCGCGTGGGCTATGGAGAGGTCGACTTGGCTGCTCCGCCGAGTCGGCGTGGGGCTTGTCCTGGTCGCCGGCAGGGGCTAGAGTGGGGGGCACGCCGCCAGCTTCCGCCGAGCGGCTTAGCTCGAGGCCGTTAGGCTGCCGACGCGCGACAATTGAAGTCCCGCGGTCGAAACCAAAGGGAGGACATCAATGGGACAATCCATCTGGGCCGATCCGGGAACATGGGGAGTCATCGTGGCAGCCGCTGCGCTTGTGCTCTCTCAACTTCCCCCTGTGAGGGACATGCTTGGGGGCATCGACCTTGCTATGACCCTTCCGCAACAGATGAGCGTCTGGCACTTCCTCGGCAACCTACAACTGATCCTCCCGATCGACATTGACAATATCGGATCAACACGCGTCTCAATTACGTCCTTCCTTGCCACAATCATCGACGCGCAAGGGAAGGAATGGGGCCTTCCTGCACAGACCTATATTCCG
>DYIV01000132.1 GCA_020723435.1 Slackia heliotrinireducens
CCGGCTCGCGAATCGGCCCCGGCGTCCCCAAAGAGATGGCGAAGCGCAACGGACCTACGCCCATCGCCGTCTCCAGGACTCGTAGCAGCGAGGCGTCGGGCTGCGGCTCTTGCAGAGATACGACCGGGAGACGACGCTGCGCCAGCTGCAGTCGAAGCAACCGGGCGAGCACCGCCCTGCCGGCGCGGCCGCGAAGACCTTGGGGATTCGCCAGATTGAGCCCTTCGGCCGTCTTGGGGCCGAGGTCCGAGAGCAGGTAGCCTCGCCCGCCGGGCAAGGTCAAGAGGAAGAAGGGCAGGCCCGAGTCGGGCGTGGGCGAGGAGGCATCCGGCGACTCAAGCACAAGAGAGACGTGTAGCACGCCCGAAAGCCACTCCAGGATTCCTTCCGGCGTTCGCGCCTCGGTAGTGCCGGTCTGGGTCGCTGATGCATCACGTTTCATGTCCCGTCCCCGTTTCCGCAACGTTACTACATGCGCTCACCCTCGGCAAACTGCCCGGTTGCTGTCGGACCCCGCCTACCGCAGCCAAGTCGACACCAGCCTACAGTGTTCGTATACTGAGGACCGGGCACCATTCCTTCGGAAGCGCTACGTGCCGCACGCAGGGAAGACGCTCGCAAGGGGCGCGGGGGTACATGTCGTTTCGCAGGGCACTGAAATCGTTCACTGTCGGCATGAGGCGGCACGTGCCGTGCCGCGGGCTCACCCAGCGCGTGGTCGTGCTCTTGTACCATTCGGTCAATCCGACCAGCGTCTACTCCTCGGCCTCCCCCGAGGAGTTCCGCCAACATCTCGAATGGCTTCAGCGACCCTGCCGGATCGTGCCGCTTGACGAGATACCGGCCCGTGTTCCCGGGCATGATCCCGGCCCAACCGTCGCCATAACGTTTGATGACGGTCACCTGGACAACTACATCTACGCCTTTCCCATCCTCAGAGAACTCAAGATCCCAGCCACCTTCTTTCTGACCGCCGGGTACATGAACCAAGACCCCGACGTGCGTAGCAGGCTCGCGATGCTCAACGGGGGCCCTGTGCGCCCGATGGAGTGGGGACAGGTTCGGGAGATGCAGACGGCGGGAATGTCGTTTGGCGCACACACGTACTCCCATCCCAACCTCGCGACACTTCCCCGTGGGGCAGCCTATGAGGAAGTGCGGCGCTCACGAGAGATCCTCGAGGATGAGCTCGGTGTCTCGGTCGGGACGTTCGCGTACCCTTTCGGGCGGGCCGGATGGCACTACACGCAAGAGACCGTCGAGGCTGTGGCCGAAGCCGGCTTCGACCTGGCGACGTCGGTGGGATGGCAGCCGGTTCGCTGGAGTGATTGCCCCTACACGATACCGAGATACTGGGTGATCCATGATGACGTTCAGGGCCTGGAGGACAGGCTTCGCGGAGTTCTGGACTTCGCGGCGCTGCAGGAGCGCCTACCTCTGTCGCTGGCGCGCCGCTTCTACCCGGGCGAATTCCCCCCATAGTCCCGCGGGCACTACCCTCGACTGACCAGCCTCACCCACAACCTGTTCAGCAACGCGCTGCGGTCCTTGATCGATCGCAGGAGCTCATGCGTCCACTCCCATGACGATTGGAGCGCGTGGACAACACTATGCCCCCGCACGCGGCAGGTAACAAGGTGGTCGGTATGCCGTTCGGTCGCCCACGTGTCCTTGTACGGCTCAGTTCCGACCATGAAGTCGAACCTGGTCAACCCTACCTCGAGGCCGGTGCGCAGTAGGTAGTCGATGAGCAGGTGCCCGGGCGAGTACTGGCCGTAGCGGCGGTCGTAGGTGCAGATCCAGTAATAGTACGTGTCGTGCAGCCGCAGCCCATAGGCAAGAGCGATCGGCTGATCCCCAACGTCGATGCCGGCCGCGTCCAGCAACCCGGCCTCGGAGAAGCGCAGAGAGAGATCCTCGAAGAACTCGCGCCCGCTCTTCCTAACAAAGACGCCGGTCCCGACTCTTTCCGCGTCACGGCCCGCATGCATGTCGAAGAGGCGCACCAGGCGCTCGCGATCGACCGAATCCGTCCGCCAGAAGGCCGCGTCTTGGCACTCTCGCTGCAGCTTCCTACCGACTCTCCCCACTTTCCTGCGCAGATTGTGGGAGCGCCCGGCAAAGTAGCTTTCGTAGTCTCCCCCCGTGTCGACGACCGGGCACTCGAATATGGCCTCGTCTTCGACAGTCCCGACGCCGGAAAGGAACTCGACCGCCGCGCGATGCCCATCCAGTGTCCCCCGGAAGCCCTTCAGCGCGACCCGGTCGAAACCGCCTCTGCCCAAGAGCGACTCCAGAATGCATCGCGTCACCTCGTCAATGCGATCGGTGGCGGCGAGAAAACCCGCGTAATCGGAGTAGATGCTTCCGAGGAAGCGAAGCTCTCGCCCGATTGGATTCACCGGCGCAATCTCCGTGGCTCCCACTCCCACGAGCAGCCCATCTTCCCGAGCGACCGCCAAGATCGGCTCGACACCCTTTGGCATGTGCCGGCAGCAAGTCTGGGCCCATTCGAAGGAGAGGAACGGATTGTCTGAGGCGGCCGACTCGAACAGCCCCTTCCACTCCTGTCGAAGCGATGGCAGGGACTCCGCGTCAAGCAGCTCGACCGACAGGCGATCGGAGTCCGGTTTGGCCCTGTCGGCGACGATACTCACCCCCCGTCCACGGCGCTGAAGATGTGCACCATGGTATCCCAAGCGGCGCTCGCGACATAGAGAGGCCGTAGCGAGAGGCGCGCGAAGGCCGGCCATGGTCCGAACGGCGTCGAGCGTGGCCCCCGTGAGCAGGAATGGGTGGCCGCTTGCAGAAAAGTCTCGTATCTGGCAAGCTCATGCATGGTTTCGTAGGGATGCAAGGGGAAGGAGCACATGTGAGAAAGAACTGGCGTGTATTCATCATTCTGGCAATCATCGCAAGCCTCTTCGTGGCCGGTTGCGGTGGAGGCGGCGAGTCAAGCACTGAATCCGGCGGCGAGCAGAGCGGCGTTGCGCTCAAAGTGAAGGAAGTAGAGGAGAAGGTCGCCGGGGGCAAGTCGGCGTTCGAGTCCGCGGCCGAGGCTTACGCAAGCGAGCCGTCCACCAAGACGCTGACCGGCTTGGTGGACTTCGCCAAGAAGCAAGAGGAGGAACTGACGGCGCTGGGCGTCGAGGCCGCCAACATCGCGGCCGAAGCCAAGGAGGAGTCCGAGGCTGAACCGGTCAACGAGGCCGTGACCAAGGTCACCGAGGCGCAGTCGCTGATGGAGGAGCTGTCCACGCAGGCCGAAGCTTCACTGAAGGAGCTGAAGGCGAAGAAGACGGATGCGGCCAAGTACTTGGAGACAGTGACGGGCGTCAAAGAGGCGATAGCTGCCCTCGAGGAGTTCTACGCCGGTGGAGAAGGCGAAGGCGGAGAGGGCGGCCACTAGAGTCGACGACCTACGCAACCTGCAGATACGATGACCGCCGGTCCGATTGGGCCGGCGGTCTTGATTTTGGAGCGGATGACGGGAATCGAACCCGCAACGATCAGCTTGGGAAGCTGACATTCTACCATTGAATTACATCCGCGCGATCCGGCCGCAGCATGCCGTCACACATATTACCAAAACACCCGCGGCGGGATGCAAGCGTAGGTCTACACCCTGCGGAGCTCCGCGCGCCTGTTGGCGAGAAAGAGCGCTCCCCCGATAAGCAGCAGAACGATAGCCGCAAAGACTCGGCGAGGATCGAGCGAGTGCCCCACGTCGTGACCGCGCTTGACGATCGTCAAAGACGCCGCGTGGATATCCATATCACCGCCGTGCTCGGGACAGGCGGAGTGGAAGACGCCGGTCACCTCCACTCTGTCGCCGGTAGCGATGTAGCGTCCGAGGCAGGCGATCTGCTCGACAAGATACGACGGTACCCAGACCGACTGCCCGGAGTTGTAGCCGGCAAGCTTGTGGCCTCCCTCGACGCTCCGATCTTGATAGGTATCGTCGTTGACATTGATCCACGCGAAGTCGCCGCGGTGCAGGATGTCGCCGACGACTTCGCCCCGGTAGCTGATCGTCTTACCATCCCACTTCTTGTTCTGCTCGATCTGTTCGGTGCTGGATACTGTCTTCTC
>DYIV01000133.1 GCA_020723435.1 Slackia heliotrinireducens
TAGTAGTTGCCGCCGGTGTGGATCAGGTCCATGCCGTAGTAGGGGATGCCGTAGGTCGTGGCGATGGTGCCTGGTATGACGTCATCGAGCGGCCGCGGTCGGTTGTAGATGTTGTCCACCAGGCCGAAGACCTGGTTCGCGTCCCAGATGAACCAGGGCCCGTAGTCGCGCACGTAGACGGTGTCGGTCGGTGCGTTGAGGTAGTAGACGTTGGTCGTGGGGATGCCGTTGCTCCCGAGCCAACTGTTCCACCAGCTTGGGCTCGTGGTGATGATGAAGAGGTCGTTCTCCTTCTGGAGTTCCTTCATCAGCTCGGCGTTGGCCCAGAGGCAGAAGACGCCGTTCGACTCGGCCCACTCGGCCGCCGCGGTGGCTGGGCCCAGCGGGGGACTCGTCGTCGCCTTGTTCATGCCGATGGTGTGGGACAGATCCCTCTCGCCCGGTCCCCAGCCGATCGGGAGGTTCTTGACGCCCGGCGGTCCGGGAACGGGAGCGGGCTGGGCGACGGCGGAACTCGAAAGGAGCACGAGGAGGAACAGGAGGTGGAGTGGGAGGCGGAGGGGATTCATGGGGGGACCTCCGGAAGGAAACCTGAGGAAGAGTCTAAGGGATGGGGACGGAGAGCGGGAGGGGGCTGTTGCGGCCGCTCCCTGTGCCCCTGACGGCGCGCTGACGGGTCCCGCGCCACGCTGGATCCGTCAACGCACCGGCATCCCGGCGAGAGCGAGCCTTTGCCCTCAGAGTCGCCGGACTCCTCTTCTCCGACGGGGAGGTGCTGGGGGGAACGTCCCGTCCGGCACACCGGTCCGGGCCTCATCCTACCCTGCGCCTGGCTGTCCAGCCCCGAGCCCGACCCGAGGGCTGTGCAGGTCGCCGTCGAGGTGCCTCACGGCGCCGTGGTGGAGACAGCGCCGCGTCACGCGCCCCCGTAGCCCCGCTTCTCCGGACCGTCCCGTCTGCTGCACTCCACGATCACGAGGCTGTTCGCGCACGGCCGGCGGCGGGTTACCGCCCGCCAGCTCGGACTTGACAACTGGTGGGGAGTCCTATTCCGGGCCGTTGCTGCCTTGACGCGCGCCGGGAAGGTCCTAATCGAGGCAGAGCCCGCGCCGGTCGGGGAGCGGGGAGCCCGAGCTGCTCAACCACCCAGGCCTCCGGTTCAAGCTGTGAAGTGTGAGGAACGAACATGCGAACGCCCGGCACGGCAACGGTCTGGTTCGCGGTGCACGTCGCCTTTGCGAGCGTCACGGAGTGGCGCGGCTTCGGTGTCCGCCTGCTCCTCCCCGATCTGCCGAGCGCGAACCTCGCCTCGATGGCGATCGCCCTGGGCGCCTTCATCGCGATGTTCAAGCTGAAGTGGAACATGATCCTCACGCTCGGCATCGCGGCGGCCGTGGGGAGCGTCCATACGTTCGTGATACTCCCCTGGCTCACCGGTGTCTGACGGTCGAGGAGGAAGCCGCATGAAGTGGATCACGCGAGAACGGGCCAAGGTCGATCGCGTGGCCTGTCCGTGGCTCATCCGGAAGTACGTGGACTCGGAGGCCGAGTTCCTGTTCGTGCCCGCCGACAAGGTCCTGGAGGTCGCCGAACGCGAAGGGGCCATCCCTTTCGACGTCGAGGGCGTCGAGCTCGGACATCACGGGAGGGAGTGCTCCTTCGACGCGATCGTGAAGAAGTACGGCCTGGACAGCGACCCTGCCCTGCTGCTCCTCGCGAAGATCGTCAACGGAGCGGACACGGGCGACAGCCCCTGGCGGCAGCCCGAGTCGGCGGGGCTCGAAGCCATCGCGGAGGGTTTCCGGCGTCTCGATCTCCCGGGCGACCACGCCCTGCTGCGCGCCGAATCGATCGTGTACGACGCGCTCCTCGCCTACTGCCGCCATGCAGTCGCAGGAGGGAGGCGCGAGGGCTTCTTCAAGCCGTGAGCGCGCGACGCGACGGACTCGGTGAGCGGCGAGGGACGGCCGTTGCCGGCGGACGCCGTGGGATGGACCCGATCCTCAGCGGCGGTCGAGTGACGGGCGGCGGCCGGCCCTCCGCCTCCGGCCGCCACGGCGCGACGACCGGAGGGGAGGCGACAGACGAACGTCGCGATCAGTTGATCTCGTAGGTGATGACGTCCCGGTTGCTCAGGTAGCGCGTACCGGTGACCGTGTTCTGCAGGTAGGCCTGGAAGTAGACCTCCACGCCGTCAAGGGCCGGGTTGGTCGGCACGGTGAAGGTGTGGTGAGCCGTGCCCGCGGCGCTGAGCGTGCCGTACATCGGCGGCAGCATGGTCACCGAGTCGAGCACCAGGACCGCATAGGGCAGCGGCCGGTAGCCCGGCGCCGAGGAGACGAGCAGCGCGTAGAGGGCGTTCGCGTACCCCTTGACGTCCACGGCGTAGGAGGTGGGGTCGTTGTTCGCCTGATGCGCCACCAGGTCGATGTCGAAGCCGAGCTGGTCGAGGAAGCGCCCGACGAGCAGCTTGGTATGGCTCGGATCGGCCGCGTCGCCCAGGCTGCTGAGTTCGAAGGACGAGGCGACGGTCTCGTAGGTGCCGGTGGCGTAGAAGACCGACTTGTTGTACGAGCCGGTCTTCAGGACCGTGGTCGCCGAACCGGACGGCGTCAGATGGTCGCTGGAGTCGTTCTCGCCGTAGAAGCTGTAGGTCATTCCCGCCGTGGGCTGGCCGCTGACGCCGACGATGGTGCCGGTGATGTCCGCGCCCGAGGTCGCGGAGCCGATGCCGAAGTACGAGCGGTACGTGGACGCATAGGAGTCCGAGGCCCAGCAGTCGCCGCCCTCCATGTACGCGCTGCCGCCGGCGTTGAGGAAGGACACCAGCGCATTGGCCTGTGAGCTGGTGAGCGCCTTCTTCGTGGGATTCATGCCGAGGCAGATCAGCGCGGCCGAGTAGCTGGACAGGGACGCCGGCCAGGTCGTGGAGTAGCGCACGTTCAGACCGAGGTCCTCGCAGGCGTCGAGGAGCACTTTGCCCGAGCCGGGCGTCTGGTCGAGGTCGATCACCACGATCGGCTTCTGGCTGCTGATCGGGAAGTAGTTCCAGCCGAGGTACGGGCTGGCGAGCGTGTTCGCCGGCGAGGCGCTGTCTACGGCCTCGATCTTATAGGAGATCAGGTCGCCCACGGCGACCGTGCCCGTCATCTGTCCGGTGAAGCGGAACGTGCCCGTCTCCCTCACCATGGTGACCGCCGGCTGCAGCACGCCGTTGATCTTGTAGGTGAGCGTCACCGCCGGGATGCCGGTGTTGTCCTTGGCGATGCACTCGACCGTGAGCGGCCACTCGGAGGTGGTGGCGCTCATGGGGCACACGTGGTCCAGCTCCGGGTGCTGGGTATCGTCCGCGACCACGATCTTGAACAGGCCGTCCGGCGCCACGAACGGGCACTTCTTGGTTTTGCCCGTGAGGTCCTGGGCGTAGATGTAGTAGTTGACCGTGGTGCCGAAGGACTGGGCCGGGATGTAGCCCTGGTACTCATTGGGATTGCCGGTCGGGGACATGCCGGCCGTGCTGAACGGCGCACCGCCCGTCGTGGTCCAGTAGATCGTGGGATTCGCCGCCAGCGACGTCGTGTTGGCCGGTATGACCTTGGCCTTGACCGCATACGGACTGCTCGTGTTGTCCGTCGACTCCCAGTGCGGCTGGGCGTAGATGCGGATGGCGTTCCCCATGATGAAGTTGCGCGAGCGGCAGTGGATCGAGTCGCCCCAGTACGTGCCCGCCGCGTTGATGTTGATCACATTGTAGCCGGGCGCGGCCTGCTGGTAGATGGCCTTGGCGGTGGCGTCGCTCGCCTGGTTGTGCTTGGCCAGGAGGATCTTCTTCTGCGTCTGCAGCGAGTTGATGTACGCCGACCAGGAGGAGCTGACGGTGTACAGAGGCATGCGGTAGATCTTGTACGGCCAGCCGTAGGCGCTCTGCAGCGTTTCGTAGTAGTCGAGCGCGCCCTCGGACCAGCACCAGGGCGTGGTGTTGTAGGGGAACTCGCCCCAGAGGATCGTGTCCGGCGCCAGGATCTTGCCGAAGGTGTCGAAGTGCTCGATGTCGTAGTTGAGCTCGCGCGTGATGTA
>DYIV01000016.1:0-5676 GCA_020723435.1 Slackia heliotrinireducens
GACGTACGATGCGTTGTGTGCCGAGCACTGTCAGTTCGATGCCGTGGTTGGGAAAGCCAGCCACGCGGTGCTCAATCCGTCCTTGCAGCCACCGCTGCCAGAAGCTCGTGTGGGTCAAACACCGGAATGGTCGCCTTGACAAAGTCGCCAGTGCTGCGAGTGACGATGGCGCCTGCACCTGCGGCATGCGCTGCCTCGTGTACCACCGCATCTTCGAAATCCGGAAAACCGCTGTCCTCGAGGGCGCGTTGGAGCACATCGCTATCCACGGATGCGACTTTGAACAGGCTCAGTAGCGTGCGCACGTGGTCGCGGGCGGCCTTGCGCCCGAGATCCTTGGCGCCAACATGATACAGGGTGGTCACGGCTGTGGCGCAGATCAAGCCTTCGATCCGGGCGTTGTCGACCAGGGCGACAGGCTTGGTGGCTACGCTAACGTGAGGTTCTCTTTCCGGGAGCACATCAAGAAGGACGTTAGTATTGAAGAGCACCCTCACCGGTACTTACCCTCAAGATGCCGCCGGTGGTCCTCTTCGGTCGCCGTCGCTCCCTTGAACCCGCCGATCAGAGAGCAAACGCGCGGACTGACTTTCGTCCCAGGGATCTCCTCTTCTGCGTCAATGAGAGAGAAGTAGTCGGCCACAAGTTGAGATACCGATTTGCCCGACCGGCGGGAGTACCGCTTTGCCCTGCGTATCAGATGGTCATCGAGCCTGAGTGTGAGCTTGACATTCATGGCGTCCACCTCCGGACGTATCATCTTCTCACCCATTGTACGTCGCCGGTCAGCCAGAGTAAGCCTTGACCCAGCTCCATGATCTGAGGCACCTGCCTGGTCTTCCCCACGTGTGTTTATGCGGTTCCCCATAACACGTCCGACGGTGCGTTCCTTTCCGCGTAACACACCACACCGTCATCTGCAAACCGACACTCAACGCACCGGTCAGATACCTCGTTCTCCATACGACCGTCGTTATCCCGGTGTGTTGGGCGGACCATCGAGTCTAGGAAAGTCCGAGGTGCTGCCACCCTCGCGCAGCAACGCCGCCAACCTCGACGCATCCTCCTCGGAGTAGGCGTGAAGCGCGTACCTGACGAGCAACCCGTCACCGTCCGGCGCGAAGAACGAGACGGCCCGGTTGCGCGCCAGCTTGTCGATCCCTTTCTTATACGGCCACAGAACCAGTGCGAGACCGCCGTCGGACCACCCGGCTCCGATCTTCACCGAGCTGATCGCCCCGCGCGGGAACTCGACCGCCGAGAAACGCCCATGGTCGACGACCTCTATCTCTCCCAGCCCCGGCCACAGCCCCGCGCCGGTGCTCGAGACGGCCCACGAACCCACAGCCAGCCCGAGTCCCAGAACGAGCCAGCGCCAGTCAAGCTTGACGACGGCGCCCGCCAGCGCGGGCACCGCCAGCGCCAACAGCATCCCCTGCGTCCATATCCAAGCGCGATACAGACCCTTGGGGATGCGCGGACCGGCGACCGAGACCGTCTCGGAGTAGATGACGATGCGCACGCGTCCGGCGAACCTGGCGCCTACGCGGTAGGACCACACATCGAAGACATCGGCGTCGATCGGTCGCTCGGCGTCGGCGATGCCGGACTCGAAGGCGCTCGCCTCGCGAACGCTCCCTTGGACCCTCGGTCGTCGCGAGAAGAGGCCGGCGATGGTCCATCCCATCCATGCGACGTTTGCCGCAGCGACGGCGGCGGCGATCAGCCACTGCCAAAGCTCGAGGTCGAACACTGGTACCCTCCCTCAACCTACACAGCCACGTCGCGCCGGCCGAGTCCCCAGATCGCGAGAGCGACCAGCGCGAGAACGATCAACACAAGAGCTCCCAGCTTGGGAAGGTCGAATCCCGACCGGAGCGGATCGCCACCCAGATAGTAATAGAACGGCGACAGCTTCTGGGCCTGCTCAAGCGATTCGACTTGCGGAGCCAGGTTATTCACGAGGAAGCTGCCCAGAGCCACGGCGGCCGTGACGCCCAGAGCAAGAGGCCGGCTTCCGGTGAGCGCTCCGGTGGCCAGGGTCACCATGCCGAAGACGATGCCTAGCAGCGCCAGCCCGACGGCCGCCGCCGCTATCCTATCCAGCCCCAGCCCCATGTCGGAGAATGCGGCTGCGGCGGATACCGTCACCCACACGACAAGCCCGAGCCATGTCACGGCAGCCACGAGCGCTCCAGTCCGCTCGAGCACAACGCGCGTGCGGCTCATCGGGTAGGCCAGCAGGATGTCGAGCATGCCGGCCTCCTCGTCGCCGGCGATCGCGCGGGCGCCGGTGAAGGTAGCGAACAAGACGACGATGACCGGCCCGAGCAGCGTGAAGATGACGGCGGTCAGATATCCGGCCGCCGACGAGAAGTCGGTCGATCCCATTATCGCCCCCACGAACTCCGGCACCTTGTTGGTGACGAGGCCGGCCTCGACGTACTGGCGGTACCCGCCCGCGTAGACGAGGACGACCCACACCAGCGCCAGCGACCACCAGATGAGCGACCGGCGCTGATCGTACAGTGTCTTGGTGAAGATGGATCGCAGCATCTCATCCACCCCTCTCGTCCGAGTAGTACTCCAGGAAGGCGTCCTCCAGATCGGGCGCGCGGCTCAGTACGCTGATCACCGTGAAACGGGCGGCCGCTTTGATGAGCGCGTCGGCCGGACCCTCGACGGTACAGCTGAGCGTGTTGCCGTCGACTTTCACGTCGCGCACGCCGGGTATCATACCAAACGTCTCCGCAGGCACCGGCGCGTCGAACAGGATCTCCATCTGCCGGACGGCCCGCTGCTTGAGATCGCGCATGTCCTCGATGGCGACGAGACGTCCTTCGCGAAGGATCGCGACCCTATCGGCGATGTCTTCGACCTCCGCGAGAATGTGTGAGGACATGAAGACGGTCCGGCCTTCCTTCCTAATCTCGCGGACGAGCTGGAGGAATTCGCGCTGGAGCAACGGATCGAGACCGCTGCTCGGCTCGTCGAGGACGAGAAGCTCCGGCTCGTGCATGAACGCCTGCACCAGCCCGACCTTCTGCTTGTTGCCCTTCGAGAGCGTGCGAATCGGCTGGTCCAGGTCGAGGTCGAGGCGCTCGGCGAGCGCGCGAATGTGCCTGTGACCGACCCCGCCGCGCAGATTGCCGAGGAAGGTCAGCAGCTCCCACCCGTTCTGGCGGCCCTCAAAAGGCAGCTCGCCCGGGAGGTAGCCGATGCGGCGTCGCGTCTCGAGACCGTCCCTGCGTGAATCGAGGCCGAAGAGACGGATCTCGCCGGAGGTAGGACGGATGAGATCGAGGAGCAGTCGGATGGTCGTCGTCTTGCCGGCGCCGTTGGGGCCGAGGAAGCCGAGGACCTCGCCCTTCGTGACATCGAGCGTGAGGCCGTCAAGGGCCAGGGTTCGCCGGCCGTAGCGTTTCGTCAGTCCGCGCGTTTCGATCATGGTCTCGGTCATAGGCGCCAATCTCGTGCTGATTCGGCGGTGAGCTTCCCGGGGCACCGAAAGGTCCCGGCCGCGAGTTCCTCTTCGTTATCGCGTTCGCGTGGTTGCTCGCTCTGGGAGTTCTTACCCAGACTGCGGCGCGAATCCTGCCCGGCGAGATTCGCGCGTGGCACGCCGCCGCACAGGCCGCCGGGCACCCAAGGCCGTCGGTCGGCTGTCACAGCCGTGTGCTACCCTGCGAGAGCGGCGTCCAGAAGGAAGGAGTGGCGTGGCCGAGCTGACGGCGGAGGATTTGGCCTCAAAGATTCAACCCTATCTCGAAAACCTTTGCACGAGGCATCCCGACCGGCACGTCGGCAGCGAGGGCAACAGGGCGGCGACGGCGATGTTTGCCGAGCGCATTGCCGAGCTTGGCTTCGAGGTGAGCCGGACCGAGTTCGACTGCATCGAGTGGGAGAGTGGAGAGGCGTCGCTCACGACCGGCGGCGAGCGCTTCGAGGCGCACGTCGGCCCGTACTCGCTCGCGTGCGATCTGCACGCCACCCTGACGACGGCCTCAACCGTCGATGAGCTCGAAACCGACGCCATCCGCGACACGATCGTTCTGCTACATGGAGAGATCGCCGGCGGACAACTGATGCCCAAGAACTTCACCTTCTACAATCCCGAAAGCCACAAGCGCGTCATCGCCGCCCTCGAACGGTACGCCCCGGCGGCCGTCATCGCGGCGACGGGCAAGGACCCTCAGATGGTCGGCGGCCAGTACCCGTTCCCGCTCATCGAGGATGGCGATTTCGACATCCCAAACGCGTACATGAAGGATGTCGACGGTGAGAGGCTTGCCCGCCACGCCGGAGAGAAGGTCGAGTTGAAGATCGACTCGCGTCGCGTGCCCTCGAAGGCCGAGCACGTCGTTGCCGTGCGGCGAGGCAAAGCTGCCGGACGGATGGTCTTCTTCGCGCACATCGACAGCCGGAAGGGATCGCCCGGCGCGCTGGACAACGCCAGCGGCGTCGCGGCCCTCCTAGGACTGGCCGAGTTGCTTGCCGACCACGCCGGCGGCCCGAGCGTCGAGATTGTCCCGCTCAACGGCGAGGACAACTATGCCAATCCCGGCGAAATGCTGTGGGTGGCGCAGAACGAGGGTCGATTCGACGAGATCGTCCTCGGCGTCAATGTTGACGACGCCGGGCGTCGAGGGAGCGACACGCACGTGTCATTGTACAAATGCCCAGGGGAGATTGAGGATGCCGCCCGCCGTGCGATGGACAGGCGCGCCGGCTTCGCCCAAGGACCGCAGTGGTTCCAGAGCGACCACGCCATCTTCGGCATCTACGGCCGCCCCGCCATCGCCGTGGCCTCAAGCGATATGGTCGACTTCATGGCAAACTACGCCCACACCGATCGCGACAGGATAGAGCTGGCGGATCCGGAAGCCATCGCGGAGATCTCCCGGTTCTTGCGTGATGTGGTCGCGACTGTCGGCGCCCGGGCTACTTCTTCCGAACAGTGAAGCGCGCCTCGGTCAGATACTCCTCCGGCGGCACCTCCTCGGGGTCCGTGAGATAGACCTCTTCGTACGGACCGACGATCTCGTAGCCTTCGTCGGCGATCCACTGGATCAGGGATCTGTACGTGGACTCGATGGCTTCGTAGGGACCCTTGTGCATGGCGGAGGCCACGGTCCGCGACGGCACGAGCTTCACTCCGAGACCCTCGTCATTGAGACCTCGCTCATCTGCGTCAACTGTGAGGGGAGCTCGCAGCTCCCACTTGGCTTCTTCCTCCGACCCCTCCTCGGGCATGGAAACGTAGACCGCGCTTGGCATCCCCGCCGGCGTTAGCCCGCTCATCTGCACCCAGCCGTAGAGCCTGCCGTAGCCGCTGGGAATCTGCTCGTAGGCTCCAGTCATGCTCAAGTAGGCTACCGTCTCCGGTTCGATCTGCTTGATCGTCGTCTCAAACATAGTCATTGCCCCCTGGCCTCGTCTTCTTCCAACGTTCGGCGATCCTTGCTCGCCCCGTCCCGCGGCGATCTCGGCACGCCTACTCGCGCCAGTGTTCCGGCCTCCTGAAGACCTCAGCCGGGATGACCGTGCCGGAGATGGCGCCGATCAGGTCCCCGTTGAGGTCGAGAACCATCCACGCGTCCGCGTGCTCCTCCGGGATGGGATGCGGAGCTTTGAACCCAAGCTCCTCTGCCGGTCTGAATCCAAACCGCGGGTAGT
>DYIV01000016.1:5686-30557 GCA_020723435.1 Slackia heliotrinireducens
GTAGTCGGGGTGGCCCAGCAGGAAGATGAGACGGACGCCGAGCCGCTTCGCTTCATCCAGTGACGTTTCCACCAGCGCGATGCCGACGCCTCGTCGCTGGGCCTCCGGCGCGACGGCAAGCGGGCCGAGAACCATGGCGGAAGCCTCTTGCCCGGCTACCGCGCCTCGCGTCAGCAAGATGTGGCCGATTATTCGACCGCCGTCTTCAGCAACGAGTGAGATGAGCGGCCGCGCGGTTGGGTCATCGAGCAGCTGCCGGACCAGGTCGGCTTCGCTCTCCTGGCCGAAGGCGTTCCGCTCGACGGCCAAGATTGCCGCCATATCTTCATCTCGTGCATGCCTGACTTTCACGACATTCTGCTCCACGATGTCACGCGCCCTGGGATCGGCTATCCTCCAGCAGTTCAGCGATTCGCCGCATCGACGCCTCGATGCGCTCCAGCCGCACCTGGACGTCTTCTATCTCGTGCTCGGCTTTCCTGTTCGTGTCGAAGTCCGCCTGCGCCTGATAGCGATCCCGTTCGGCCTGCCGGTTCTGGCTCATCATGATCACGGGAGCGGCGTACGCCGCCTGAACCGAGAACATGAGGTTGAGCAGGATGAATGGATAGGGGTCCCAGTGGCGCACCCAGGCCGCGAGATTGAGCACTACCCACGCCATCACGACGACGGTCTGGCCGATGATGAACGGCCACGAGCCGAGGACCCGCGCGGTCGCGTCGGCGAACCGCTGGCCGACAGTCAGCTCGTCACGATGTCGCTGGTGCCAAGTCCGTCGCATGCGACCCCCTCGAGTCGTTGTCCCCAGTCCAGCCGGTGGCGGCCCGCCCGTGCTCGCTCACACCTGGCCATCTCATGCTATCAGCGGTTCGTGGGCTTGTGGTGCACCTTCGCGCTCTTGTAGATTATCTTCCACTTCCTGACTTCTTCGGCGCGCAGCCGCGCGTCCGTCTTGGCCGCCGCCACCTCGGCCTCGCGCCCCAGCTTGTGATAGCTCGCAAGTCGCGCGGCTGGGAGCTCCCCGGCCTGAACCGCCCGCTCGACGGCACAGTCCGGCTCTCCGGCATGCGTGCAGTCGCGGAAGCGACAGCCGGCCGACAGGGCCTCAATGTCGGGGAAGGCCGCGGCGATCCCCTCATCCGCGTCGGTCAGCGCCAGCGCACGCAGCCCAGGAGTATCGACCAGAACGCCGCCGTTGGGCAGCGGCACGATTTCACGAGAGGCGGTCGTGTGGCGGCCTTTCCCGTCGGTCAGCCTCACCTCGCGCGTGGCCTGGCGCTCATCGCCGATGAGCGCGTTGATCAAGGTCGACTTTCCGGCCCCGGAAGGGCCGACGAGCGCGATGGTCTTGTGCCCTTGAGCGTAGGCATGAAGCGGCGCCAGACCCTCGGCGCGCACGGCGCTAGTCACGTGAACGTCGACGCCCAGGGCTACCGCTTCCACCGCGTCTCGCGCCGCCTTCGGATCGGCGGACAGATCGGCTTTGGTCAAGACTACGACCGGCGTCGCCCCCGAATCCCAGGCCAGGGCGAGCTCGCGTTCTATGCGCCGGATGTTCGGTTCCTCCGCGATGGGATGCACCACGAAGACCGTGTCGACGTTGGCGGCAAGCACCTGAGCGTCGGAGGTCTTTCCGGGATCGCCTCTCATGAAGGCGCTGGATCGATCGAGCACGGCCTCGACCAGCGGGATGTCCAGATCCGACGGCGCGAAAAGGGCCACCCAGTCCCCGGTGGCGGGCAGATGGACGCTTCCGCGAGCGGACTTGCGAAGGCGCGCCGACACTTCGGCGCGCGCGGTTCCGTCGGCCGTCGCGACGAGCACGCTGCCGCGATCGGCGCGCACAACGCGGCCGGGCACGATATTCTCCCCAGCGTGCTCGGCAAAGAGCGCCTGCCACCTCGGGGTGTAGCCGAGGAGCTCCAGTTGTCCGGTGTCGGCCACGGTGCCGCTCCTTCTCGCCAACCGAGATTGCCGTGCACTCAGTGTACGGCATCCGATGGTTCGCGGTCATCGAAGGATGCGGCGGTCTACTTGATCGTGCCGAATGCGAACCGACAGCTCAACTGCGGAGAGGGAGGGATTCGAACCCTCGAGACGCCGCAAAGACGCCTAACGGTTTTCGAGACCGCCGCATTCAACCACTCTGCCACCTCTCCGATCGGGGGACACCACACCCATTGCCGCTCTCAGTGCTCGCTCGGTCGGCGGCACTGGGAAATAGGTATGGTGTCCCCCGATACTTGCGGAGAGAGTGGGATTCGAACCCACGATGCCACTTCAAGTGGCATACACGCTCTCCAGGCGTGCGCCTTCAACCGGACTCGGCCATCTCTCCGATCGTTCCAAGGAATAGATACTAGTGAGTTGCGGCAGGATTGGCAAACGAGCGGGCCGAGCCTACTCGATGGCGGCGACCTTCCGGGCCGCGGTGTGGGCTACGCTCGGGCCCACGACGAGCCGCAGCTGCTGCTCCAGGTTGGCCGCGAACTGAAGGAGGTCGGTCTGCTCCAGCGTGTCGGGCGTCTTGCCCAGGCGCTTCGACTCCAGATCGAGCGAGACGTCGGTCAGGACGGAACCGACGAGAGGCTCCAGCGTCTCCCGTATCTTCTCGGCCAGACTACTTGCCACCGGGATCCTCCGAGGGGCGCGCGTCCTCGACGAATGTCCGCTCCGTCGGCCCCAAGCCGGTCATCTACCCTCGCAGCCCGGCGAGCACGCGATGGAAGTACAGTACGAAGAAGCCCATGGACACTATCTTCAGCGCCTCGTCGATGTGCGCCAGGAAGTCGTAGTTGATCTCGATCTTGAACGCGTAGACGGCGACGTTGAGGATGGACGAGATGCCCAGGAGCATGAAGGCGACGATGATGTATCCCGCGCGGCCCGCGATGGCGCCTCCTTTGGTCAGCTTGTTGATGCCGCTGATCAAGTAGAGGCCAATGATGGCCACACCCAACCCGACCAGGCTCATGATCCACTGCAGCGTGGAGGGAACGATCGGGATTCGTGTGGTCTCCTGTGCCAGCACCGGTGTCGGGATGGCAAGAAGCAGCATCGCCCAAGCGCAAGCGACCGTGGTTCTTCTCATGGTCCTTCCTCCCTGGTCAATGTCGTGCGGGCCTACTCGTCTGCCGGGAGTATCGGCGGGCAGCGCGGCTTGCTTTACGTGACTTCCCTAACGGACCCGCCACTCCTGCCTTTGGGCTAGTCGCGAAGGCCGGCGAAGAACTCCTGGAGCAGGTTGCGGCACTCCGCCGCGCGCACGCCCCGCGTCACTTCGAATCGATGATTGAGCCGCACATCGGTCGCGATCTCGTAGAGGCTCTCGATCGCTCCGGCCTTCGGATCGGCGACGCCGTAAACCAGCCGGCCGATGCGCGCCTGGTGCATCGCGCCGGCGCACATCACGCACGGCTCGCACGTCACGTAGACGGTGCAATCGGAGAGGCGCCACCTCCCGAGCACCCGGCTGGCCTCGCGGATGGCCACAAGCTCGGCGTGCGAGGTCGGGTCGGTCTCGGTCTCCCGCCGGTTGTGCGCCCGCGCCACGATTGAATCGCCACACACGACGACGGCGCCGATCGGCACCTCGCCTTCCGCCAGCGCCTCCCGCGCCTCGGCCAGAGCCGCGTCCATCATCTGCTCGTCTGTCTGCTCGTCGGAGGTCTTCTCATCAGCCATGGCCGAATCATACGGCCACCGGTCGCGTCGGCCAAGCCCCGTCTCAGGTATACTCGCCTACGAGAACTCCGTGCGCCTCGGCCGATTCTATACAGGGGGATCTTTGCGCGTAGGTCTGCACATACGAACCCAGGGCGACTTGCGCGGCGTGGCCGGACGCGCAGTCAGGCTCGGCTGCGAGACAATCCAGATCTTCTCGGGAAACCCTCGAGGGTGGACCAAGGCGCCCTTCGACGAAGAATCGGCGAGCGAGATGATCGCGGCGCTTGCGCTCCAGGAGATCCATCCGCTCTTCGTCCACAGCTCCTACCTGCCCAACCTGGCCTCTCCGGATGAAGAGCTCTGGAACCGCTCGATCGGACTGGTGGCGGAGGAGCTCACCCGCACCGCCAAGCTCAAGGCCGAAGCGCTCGTCCTGCACCTGGGCAGCCCGGGACGGGAGGCGACGCGCCCGGCGCTGCGAATCGCCGAGGGCGTCCGCCTGGCATACAAGCGCTCGAGAGTGGCTCCGATGTTGCTGCTCGAGAACTCCGCCGGCGCAGGTTCGACGTTCGGCTCGACGTTCGTACAGCTCGGAGCCCTACTTGAGGAGCTGTCGGAGTTGCCGGTGGGTGTCGCTCTGGACACGGCGCATGCCGCCGCGGCCGGTTTCGACATAACCGGTGACCGCGGCTGGCGGCGGACCATCGACGAATTCGGCCGCTGGATCGCGCCGGACAGACTGCGATTGATTCATGCAAACGACCTGAAGTCGCCACGAGGATCGCACGTCGACCGCCATTGGCACATCGGGGAGGGGACAATCGGAGAGGCCGGTTTCGAGGCGATGGGAAAGATGGCCGAGCTGGAATCGCTGCCGGTCATACTCGAGACGCCAGGACCTGAGGACGAATTGGACAGGCAAAACCTGCAGAAGATGAAGAACCTCCTGCGCGGGGAGGCCTCGCCTAAAGAGGTCGCACCGTGAGGCGGAGTCTGCTCTACGCGATACTCGCCATCCTGGGCTGTCTCGTATTCATCGGCGGACTCAAGGCGGCCGTCGCCTGGCAGCGACCGTCCGTTCCCATCCTCATCTATCACAACGTTCTTGACGCCGACGAGGCCCGCAGAGACTCCCTCTCCCACAACGCACCGGTGCTCTCTCCCAGCGCTTTCGAGTCCAACCTGGCCTACCTGGAGCGCGAGGGTTACGAAACGGTCACGCTGCGGCAAGTCTCCGACTTCGTCGAGGGGCGTGGGAGCCTGCCGCCCAAGCCGGTCGCGATCACGTTTGACGACGGTTGGGAGGGAGTCTACCGCTTCGCCTATCCGCTGCTGGTCAAGCACAAGATGAAAGCGACGGTCTTCGTCATCGCGAGGCAGGTTCAGGATCCGCGGCGGCGGCAGCCATTCACGACGGAACGGCTGACCATGCTCGACTGGGACCAGGTGCGCGAGATGGATTCCTCCGGCCGAATCGACATAGAGTCGCACACCTACGATCTGCACAAGCGCTCCAGCCCGGACGGGGCGCCATCCGACTACCCGGCCGCCATCGCAAGACTGACGGTCGGCGGCGCGATCGAGACCGACGCGGCCTACCGCCGGCGCCTCAACGAGGATTTCAAGGCGGCCGAGCGCGTATTCCGGGCGCAGCTGAGGCGCACACCACGATTCGTAGCCTGGCCCTATGGCGCCCACAACCACGCTGCTCTGGAAACGGCGAGATCGCGCGGGTACCGCGCCACGCTCACGACGGACTACGGAGTGGACT
This sequence comes from Slackia heliotrinireducens, assembly GCA_020723435.1. Taxonomy (GTDB): domain Bacteria; phylum Actinomycetota; class Aquicultoria; order DYIV01; family DYIV01; genus DYIV01. The sequence continues at coordinate 11,124 of DYIV01000016.1, forward strand.
GCGCCGGAGACGATCTGATGCGGCTGCGGCGGGTGTCTCTCAGCGAGCATGGAACGCCCGATGTCGACGGGGCGATCCGCGAGGCACGTTACGCGCCGGAGATCTACTCGCTGAAGCAGTGCGTCAAGGCGCTGCTACGCATCCCCAACGATCCGTAGCCTCGCAGCCGAGGGCATCCGCTGTGCCCGCAGCGCATCCTAGGACGACGGCGCCGGAGCGCGCATAGGACGCAGCTGAACGGAGAGGCTCTGAAGCATCGCCTCCAGATCGAACTGCCAAGGCAGGGCGGTCTTCAAGTCGAGCCTCACCAGGGGATAGCGCGGATGATCGCTCTTGATGTAGAAGCCGTTCTTCAGATAGAAGTCTACCGGACCGAGAGCTGTGAGCTCCTCCAGGTCACTTGCACGCGCGATTGCCTCGATCGCCTTCGCCCGCCGGGAGTAGAGTGACTTCTCGATGGCCTGCAACACGGTCTTGGCCACACCGTGCTGTCGCGCGTCTTCACGAACGAGCAGACAGGATAGGAAGACCGCATCGGCGCTGATCGGCCCGCAGCCGAAATGCACGGCCTGGGGAAAGGCCGTCGCCGGTCCGTAGAGTCCGTGACCGACGACTTCGGAGTCGATGTAGAGGAGTGTCCCGCACTCGCCCCACGTCTCAGAGGTGCAGTCGACCCATCCCCTCTTCGTCTCCGCGTCTTGGGCGGCGCCGCACCGTGGCGGAAGCTTCTCACTCGTCAGCCAGTAGGAGCAGGAGCGGCACTGCGGCGGGAGATCGTCAATATTGGCTGGTGACAGCGCGGCAATCTTGCGCTCGGTACGGCCGGCCACAGACAGCCACCTCCGTCAGGAGTGGGAAGGCTACTTCTTCTCCACTTCGGGCTTGTCGGCCTTGGCCGTCTCGATCTTGCGCTTGGCCACGTTGGCGACCGTGTCGACCTGCTCCTTGACCTTGTCGCGCGCCCGGTCGATCGTGTCGCCTAGGTCCGCGCCCTTCTCGACGACGGCCAGGCGGCCGCTCTCGTATGCTTCGGACAACCGGCCCTTCTGCTCCTCGAGCGCCTCTCTGCCCTGCTCCATCAGCTCGTCCGCTCGCTCTTTGAGCTGCTCGCGAGTCTCCTTGCCGGTCTGAGGAGCGAACAAGAGACCGAGAACCGCGCCCACACTCGCGCCCATTATGAAGGCGAACAGGCCGGAAAAGAAGCCGCCGCCTCTGCGATCGTTGCCCATATCATGACCTCCTGCCACTTCGGAACAACCCTATACCCAAACGACATTCTAACAGATAGGTCAGAACCGCCGTTGGTCGTCGATGGCTGCGAAACACGCCGCGATGAATCTCGCCGATTTCGGATTGTGCTGAAGGAATGAGGACCGGAATGGGGAACAATCCTCTTGGCAGTGTTCATGGGGGAAGGTAGGAGCAATCCGTATGAGTCTAATCAACCAGAGCGGTGCGCGCTCGGCCACCGTCGCGCGCCAACGCCATGTTCAGCTCATGGCTTGGAGCGCGGCGATGATCTTCGGCGCGCTCGTCGTCATCGCGGTTGGCATGTCGCCGATGTTCGCACGCTGACGTCCGAACAAGAAAACACCCGAGGTTCCCCCAAGCTCCCGGAGTAACCCAGGCTCCGGGAGCGCCCCTTTCTCTGCACTACTTCCCCCGCGCGAGCGCGAAGCCGACGAGCTCCTCCACCAGCTCGGGGAATTCCATGCCCGCCTCGGCGGCTGCCATCGGCAGCAGGCTCGTCTCGGTCATCCCGGGACTGGTGTTGAGCTCCAGGACGAGCGGACCGGCCTTGGCGTCGATGCGCATGTCGACGCGCGAGACATCGCGGCAGCGTAGCAGCTTGTGAGCCTTGACGGCCAACTCCTGCACGCGCGAGGTCATGGCCTCGTCGATGCGCGCCGGAACGAAGTAGTCCGTCATCCCCATCGTGTACATCGACTCGAAGTCGAAGAAGCCCTTCTTGGCGATGATCTCCACCGGCGGCAGGGCACGCGGCTCGATGTTGCCTACGATCGAGACGGAAACCTCCATGCCCTCGACATAGCGTTCGAGCACGACCTTGTCGTCGTAGGAGAGCGCCGCGATCAGCGCCGACGGCAGCTCTGAAGCGTTCTTGGCGAACTTGATGCCCAAGGCCGAGCCCTGTCGCGCCGGCTTGACCACCACGGGCGTGCCGAGCTTCGAGACGACTTCGTCCAGCGCGGCCGATGCGCCGATCTCCTTGAACGCCCCGGCGGACAGCGCGAAGAACTCCGGTGTCGGTATATCCTCCTGAACGAACAGCTCCTTGGACAGGATCTTGTCGAAGCCCATCATCGAAGAGAAGACGCCGGGGCCGGTGTAGGGGATGTCCATTATTTCGAGCAGCTGCTGGATCGTGCCGTCCTCGCCGAATTTGCCGTGCAGAGCGATGTAGACCAGCTCGACCTTCTCTTTCTTCAGCGTCGAGACCAAGTGCTCGTCAATGTCGAGCTTGACGACCGAGTGGCCCTTCGCCTTCAGCGCCTCACTTACACGATGGCCGCTTCTGAGCGAGACCTCTCGCTCCAAGGATCGCCCTCCCATGAGGACCGCGATCTTCTCTTTCACTGCCCCACCTCCGTCTGGACCAGGATGTCTCCGTCCGCCACGGTCACGGCCTTGCCGCCGACACGAACGCTCTCAACCGCCGTGTCGGAAAAGGCCAGCTCGACCAGGACCTCACTCGGCCGGCCCATGCTGTGACCCTGCTCGATCACTATCATCACCGGGGACGTGCCCCGGACCAGCTTCTTCGTCACCAGGTAGGCGCCGAGCGCGCCGTTGCCGGTGCCGGTCGCCGGATCCTCGGCGATGCCCGCCGCCGGCGCGAAGTTGCGCGTGTGCAGAAGGCTGAACCGCGAAACGGTCTCAAAGCTGAAGGCGTGCACGGCGAAGGCGCCGACGCTGCGGCACAAGTCCTCGACGGCCGCCAGGTTTGGCCTGAGCCCTCCGAGTACCTCCAGCCTCCCGATCGGAACCATGATCTCCATGTTGGCCGTGGAGGCCATCCCGATATCGCACTTGTCGAGCGCCAGCTCCTCCACGCCGATGCCCAGCGCGTCGGCCGCGACCTTCGGCTCCAGCTCGAAGTCGGCAAAGGTCGGCGCCATCTGAGTCATCATGATTCGGCCCACGCCGGCCTCGTGCTCCCGGTGGATCTCGACGGGCAATAGTCCCGCCTCTGTCTGCTGGGTCAGGCGCGCCATGCTCGCGCCCAGCGGCACGACGCCTGTCTCGCACAGAACATGGAAGGCGGCGATTGTGGCGTGGCCGCAGAGGACGACCTTCATCCTCGGCGTGAAGAAGCGGAGGCGAAAGTCGGCGCCGGGCTCGGTCGGCTTGGAGACGAACGCCGTCTGAGCCAAGCCGAGCTCGGCGGCGATGGCCTGCATCTGCGCGTCGGTCAGATCGTCGGCCGAAAGCACCACGCCGGCCGGATTGCCCGAGAACGGCACCTCCGTGAAGACATCGACCTGCTTGTATGCGATCTTGTCCACGTCGCCGCTTCCTTCCTATTCCTTGATCAGCAGCGACTTGGCCAGCGCCATCTGACCCTTGATGACCTTGCCCAGCCGCTTGATGGCTTCGGTGATCTTCTCTTCGTCCTCGTAGCAGAAGGCGAGGCGCATGTGATGGGCGCCGCTGCCGTCGGCGTAGAACGCGTTGCCGGGCACGTACGACACCTTGTTCTCGATCGCCTCGGCGAGCATCTCGCTGGAATCCAGATACTCGGGGAGTGTCGCCCACAAGAAGAAACCGCCCGCGGGCTTCGTCCACGACGTGCCCTCCGGGAAGAACTCCTCGAGCGCGGCGATCATTGCGTCGCGGCGGCTCCTGTAGACGTCCCTCAACTGCTCGATGTTCTTCTGCCACAGGTTGCGGTCGAAGTAGTGCTCCAGGACCATCTGCGCGAAGTTGCTGGAGCAAAGATCGCTCGCCTGCTTCCCGATGACGATCTTGTCGAGGATCGGATGGGGGGCGATGATCCAGCCGATCCGCATGCCGGGTGAGAATATCTTCGAGAAGGTGCTGGTGTACATGACATTCTCATCCATCGAGCGAAGCGACGGGATGTCCTCGCCCTCGTAACGCAGCCTACCGTACGGATTGTCTTCGAAGATCAGCAGCTCGTATTCGCGGGCCAGCTCGATGAGCCGCTTTCGCCGCTCGAGAGGAAGCGTCACGCCGGCCGGATTGTGGAAGTTCGGCACCACATAGATGAATTTGGCCGAGCGCGGGCCCAGCTTCTTCAGCGCGACGGCGAGCTCGTCGACGACCATTCCATCGTCGTCCATCCGAATCTGCAGGTAGTCCGGCTGGTAGCCGCTTGTCGCCTGCAGCGCCCCCACGTAGCTCGGCGCCTCGACGATGATCCGGTTCCCGACGTCGATGAAGGTCCGCGCGACCAGATCGAGTGCCTGCTGCGAGCCCTGTGTGAGGATGAAGTCGTCGTAGTCGACCGTGACGCCCTCTTCGGCCATCAACTTGATGATGTGGCGCTTCAGACCCTTGTGCCCTTCGGACGACCCGTACTGCAGCGCCGTCCCGCCTTCGGCCTTCATCGTCTCCCGCGTGGCGCGCACGACGTCGTCGAGACCGATCGGCTTCGTATTCGGCAAGCCGCCGGCGAGCGCGATCATGCCGGGAATCTCGGCGCTTCCCATCATCGCGCGGATGGCCGACCCCTTCATGTTCGACATGCGCGTCGCATATAGGTCGGCCCACGGATCAAGATGTATTTCGTGTGCCATGATTTCCGTACTTCGCCCAAAGAGCGGGACAGCCTCCCGTCCATTGGGACGAAAGGCGGCTGGGCTGGACAAATCTGAGAGCTTCATTATCCTAGATAGTGTACGACGTGGCCGAAACTTCTCGGGGGAGGGGTCGTGGCTGTAATCACCGGCGACAAACTGTGGGTCCGCACTCCCGGCGCGCCGTTGCTGCTAAAGGGCAAGTGGCGCGTCTTCACCGAGAATCCCCCTGAGCTGGAGGACTGGCGAGGCTATATGGACCTCGACGGTGACGACGATCGAGCACTCGAGCTGTCGGAGGCGGGCACGATCGAAGGGGTCTTCTACGCCGATGACGGGAACGAGTACCACGGCTGGTTCTCGACGTCGATCAGGCTCGACGCCGTCGGACACCACCTGCGCCTAGAAGGCACCGGATCGATCTTGGCCTGACTCCTACATGTCCGGTACCGACCGCACGAAGATTCGCACGTCGACGGCGATCACGCCTTTGCCGCGGTCGAAAACCATCAGCGGATTGATTTCCATCTGATCGATCTCCGGGAAGTCCTCGATCATCGCCGAGAAGCGAAGGATGACATCCTTCAGCGCCTCGATATCTCGCCGCGGATTGTTGCGATAGCCGTCGAGCACGGGGAAGCTCTTTAGCTGCGTGAGCATACGCTCGGCGTCGACGTCGGTTAGCGGGTGAAGCGAGAAGGCGACGTCTTTGAGCAATTCCACCTGCGTGCCGCCCATCCCGACCATCACCAGGGGCCCGAACATCGGATCCTGGCTCATCCCCACTATGACTTCCTGCGCGCCCTGCACCATCGGTTGGACTACGACACCCTCGACCTCATCGCGAAGGCCGGCCCTCTTGAGGCTGCGCATGATGTCGTGGAAAGCGTGCTTCACGTCATTCTCAGTCATGAGACCGAGCTTGATGGCGCCGACGTCGGTCTTGTGGACCACCTTCGAGGAGCGGACCTTCATCGCCACCGGAATGTCTGAGTCGAGCATGGCGTCGACGGCCTCCTCCGCCGTCGCGGCCACCCGGGTGTCAACCATCGGAATGCCGTATGCCCCCAGCAGCTTGGAGGCGACTTCCGGGAGCAGCCACGTGCCCTCTTCGGTCAGCTCGGTCGAGTCCAGAACCAGCTCGCGCGTCGCGTCGGCGTCGATGTCGGGGTACTTCGGCACGCGTCCCTGCTTCTGCTTCCGGTACTGGCCGTACTGGTGCGAGCGGGCCAGCGCCCTGACCGCCGACTCCGGAAAGACGTAGGACGGGATGTAGCGGCCCTCTGCGACGCGCAAGTCGACCCGCGACCCTTGGCTCATCATGAAGTTCGCCAGCACCGGCTTCTTGCCACGGTAGCTCTTCATCGCCTGGCGGATGTTCGCCGCGACGTCCTCGGGCTGAGTGACCAGCGGGGGGATGTAGATCAAGATGACGGAGTCGAGATCGGGGTCTCGGAGCATGATCGACAGCGCGTGCCGGTAGGCCTCGGGCGGAGCCGAGGCGATCATGTCGACGGGATTGTGCAGCGCCGCCTCCAGAGGCAAGAACTCGCGCAGCTTGGCCTTAGTCCTCTCCGACAGCGGCGGCACCTTGAGCCCGGCCCCCTCGCACGCGTCTGCGGCCAGCACGCCCGGACCGCCGGCGTTCGTCAGTATCCCAACGCGATTGCCCTTCGGAATCGGCTGATACGCAAGCACTTCGGCGACGTCGAACATCTCTTCGATGGAGTCGACACGGATGACGCCGGCCTTCCTAAACATCGCGTCCACGGCCACGTCGCGCGCGGCGAGCGCGCCCGTGTGAGACGAGGCGGCCTTGGCGCCGACCTGGCTCTTGCCCGCCTTGACGGCAACGACGGGTTTCTTGCGCGCCAGGCGGCGCACGGTGCGGCTGAACTTGCGCGGCTGGCCGAACGACTCCTGGTACAGAAGGATGACGTCTATCTTCTCGTCATCCTCCCACAGCTCCATCAGATCGTTGGATGTGATGTCGACGCTGTTTCCCAGCGAGACGAAGTGCCCGACACCGAGATTAATGCTCTTGGCGTAGTCGAGCAGGGACAGGCCGAGCGCGCCCGACTGCGAGCCCAGCCCGATGTTTCCCATCGGCGGCTTGTTCGGCGAGAACGTCGCGTCGAGGCTCGTGTCGGGATCCGAGTTGAGGATGCCGAGGCAGTTGGGACCGATCATGCGCATGCCGTGGGCGAGGACCTTCTCTCTCAGCTGCCGCTCGCGCTCGATCCCTTCCTGCCCCGCCTCTCCGAAGCCGACGGAGATGATCACCAGACCGTGCACGCCCTTGCGGCCGCATTCGTCGACGACCTGCAGGACGAACTTGGCGGGAACGACAATGACGGCCAGGTCGATGTCGGCGGGCACCTCGAGCACGGACGGGTAGCACAGGACCCCGGCGACTGAGCCGGCGTTGGGATTGACCGGGAAGACGGTGCCGGCGAAACCGGCGCTGAGCATGTTGCGAAAGACGGCGCCGCCGACCGATTCTGGATCGCGCGAGGCGCCGAGCACGGCCACGCTGTGCGGATACAGAAGTCTGCGAACGCCCGCCGAGCGCGCGATGTGTTCTCGAAGGGCTTGGCGCTCCTCATACTCCTCCTGCTCCTCGATATCGAGCGTGATGATCATCACACCCTCGTCCAGCCGCTTGGAGATCTTGAAGCCGCTATCTTCGAACAGGCCGAGCATGCGCGTATTCTCCGGCAGCACATGACCGACGAAGCGTTTGACTCGGTAGCGCGTGGCAGTCGTGACGAGCTGCTCCAGCAGAGCCGTTCCGATGCCGCGGACTTGAATCGTGTCCTCGACCATGAAGGCGATCTCCGCGGTGTCCCGGTCGCCGTGCAGCCGGTCCCACCGCCCGACCGCAACGATCTTCTGCTCGGGCCCTTCTCCCGTCGTCGCCACGAAGGCCGACCGGTCGGGGGGACGCACGTTGGTGAAGTAGTCAAGCTCGTCGTCGGAGATGTAGTTCTTCACGGAGTGAAAGCGCAGGTATCGAGTCTGGGGACTCACCCGATAGAAGAAGGCCTTGAGTCGCTCCTTATCGTCGGGCCCGATCGGACGCGTGCGAAGGCTCTGTCCGTCGCGCAGGATTACCTCAAAGGCCGAGAGTTCCTGGCCGAGATTGCCTGGTGCCGCTTCCATACCGCCTCCCGCCTCGTTCTTCGAGCCGCTTCTGCAATCATGCCCGCCGGGCTCCGTCGCTAACTCCGTGGCCGCCGGCTGAACCGCGCGCGGACCGCTGCCTAGCCCAGCCGCTTCTGCACCTTCTCACTTTGAAGCTCTCTGAGGGCGTCCGCGCCGATCCAGCGCGCGGCCTTCGACTCCTGCTCGCAGATTCGCGACGCGCAGGCGATGGCGGCCCCGTTGAGCCGCCGGCTTCGCTTGCCGATGTTGCGCAGCGCCCAGCTTGCCGCCTTCTTGACGAAGTTGCGCTCGTCGCCCGCTCCCCTCTCTATGATCGGCAGGAATCGCAGGAACTCATCGTCGGGCGCTTTCTTGTCGTGGACCGGCAGCCACGCCATCAGGGCGAATCCGGCGCGCTTGACGAACTCCTCGCCGCGCCCGCTCCATTCGATCGCCTTCTCGTAGGCGAGGGGCGCGCGGTCGAAAAGGTTGCCGCACACCTGATCGCAGACGTCCCACGAGTCGAAGTCGGCGACCCAAGATTCCATCTGCTCCTTCGTGACCCGCGCCGGATCGTCGATGTAGGCCGCGAGGATGCGTGCTTCATGGAGACCCGTGGCCCACAGCTCCAGCGCAAGCTCGCGGTCTCGGCCGATCTCCTTGGCCATCCCCCGGAGCGTGGGCACGGACACGCCCAGAGTGCCCTCCGGGTTTATGCCGTAGCGCGCCATCCCCGCTACATTGTCCGGATTGGCAAGTGACTTGAGTCTGGAGATGACTTCGTCCGCGGACGTCATGTGGTTTGGCCCTCCCCGGCTGCTACTTTCGCGCCGAGGTCGGTTGTCCTGCAGATAAGAAGGGCGCCGGGTGCGCGCAGACGAGAGGCTCCCGGCTCCGTCTACCGGCTTCGCCTGCCGAGGAAGTAGCTGATCGCCGAGAGCGCTCCAGCCACCGCGATGACCCCGATCGCGATGAGCGCCTGGTTCGACGCCAGATCGCCACGCACTTTCTCCTGGATCTGCTCCAGCTTGCCTTGGAGATCCTCGGTCGTGACCTTCTTCTTCTTCGGCCGTTTCGGCTGGTCGCTCATTGCATGCTCCTCGTGCGCAGTCCGATCAGAACCGCGGCTATGATCAGGTAGAACGTGGCGATGATCAGATAGGCGTAGGGATAGCCCACGGCGCCGGCGAGAAGCAGGAAGCACCCAACCGCAAGGAAGATGACGGCAATCGCGACGAGCATGGCGGCCACAATCGTGAAGGCGAGATTGAGACCGAGCTTTTGCAGCGGCTGGACGATAGCCTTCTGCAACGTGTCGTGCGCCTGCTCGCGAATGAACCGGTTGACCATGTCAACCAGTTCGGTGATCAGCTCGATCAGCGACTTCTCTTCGGGCGCCTCTTCCGCGGCAAGCCGGCCGCCGTCATCATCGACCACGTCCCCACCTCCTGTGTCCCAGTTCTACCCATTGTAGGGGAACGGCAGCTCCGGGCCAACGCCACAACAACTCTGCTCGCATATTGCCTCGCTGGAGCCCTGCTCGTATGATGCAAGCGTCGCAGCCATAGACGTACTCCGCCGCCTTGTGAAGTCTCAGCCGCCCCCGGCCGATACCTCGTTTGGAGAGCCTGGAGGTCAGCATGAAGATCGGCGACATTGCGTTCGATGACCGAAAGATGCATCTCCGAATCGAAATGTCGGAGGCGGAACACTGTCGAACCAACGAGCACCCGCACCTACCCGACACTCTCTTCGACATCTTGCCGGCCATTCGCAATCACCGCTGCGACAACGAAGAGGCTCTGAGCTTCGAGGCCGAGGCTCAAGACACTGAAATCCCCCACCTTTTCGAACACCTTGTCATCGAGCTGCAAGTCCAGGTTAACGGCGGCTCTCTATCGGGCGAGACGAGCTGGGATTGGACTCGCGATCCGCACGGATGGTTCCACGTCTCAGTCGACTACGACAATCGAGAACTGGCGCTGGGAGCGGTTTGGCTGGCGATGCGCATCATCAATGCCATTGACGATAGACGTCCGGACTCGATCGACATGGATACCGAGATTGCCCGGCTCAGAGGCATCGCCCTTGTTCCGGAGAGACGGCGGGGCACGGCGCTGGCCAGAGCGCTCGTCGCCGACGGCGGGGCCGTGGCGCGCTAGTACCTGCTACTTCTTGTCTTCGCCTTCGCCGCACGCGGGCCGCGGCGGGCAGAACCGGTAGCTCACGCCAACCAGGTCTTCGAAGTGAGTGAGCGCCGGCGGGGGAAGTATCGTCGCAAGGGCATCCATGATCCTGGCGCCCTGCTCGAACATGTCGGGAGTGGGCCCGAAGCAGCCGCGGCACGGATAGTTGATGGCGGGGCACGCCGCGTTGCAGCCTTGGCGAGTCGCAGGGCCCATGCACAGCACACCCTGCTCCAAGAAGCAGAGCGTCGGGTCGATCTCGTCCAGCTCGAAGATCGCGCGTACGGTATCGTCGAAGATCTCTCGCCGCGGAACCAGGAATGTCGCACCGTCTTGCTCCTCAACGTCGGTCGAGGCATACGCGTAGTCGGCCAAGAACTGGCGCCGGGGCAGGTGAAGCTGTGGATGCTTGCGGTCGCACTCGACACAGAGGTTCTTGCTGCCGAAGCGCGGCTTCTCCCCGGCCAGGAGCGCCTTGAGCGCCTTGCCGATCATCTCCGGAGTGGGAGGACAGCCCGGTATCTCGACGTCCACCGTCACCACGTCCGCCACACGCTGCGCGCGATCTCTCAGCCGAGGCGGCTCGCCGACCGGCATCGTCCCGACGACCTCCAACCCGGGCGCCTCCGCGTAGCTGCGCGCGACGACTTCGGTGGCATTGGATAGGTTGCGAAGCGCAGGTATGCCACCACACGTGGCGCAGGAACCGAGCGCCACGAGAATCTTGGCCGCGCCTCGAATCCGGGCAATCTGCGACTCGTCTTCGGTCGTTGAGACGCACCCCTCGACGAAAGCCACATCCACGCTGACGGGCTCCCGGACATCACCGAGAGGGGAGAACGTGAATTCCGCGACGTGCAGGATGTCCTCGAGCTCATCGGCGAGGTCAAGCAGCGCCACGTGACATCCGGAGCATCCGGCCAGCCACGCTGTCCCAACCGCTACATAGGCGGACACGGCCCAACCTCTTTCATTCCGACGAGATCCTCCACGAAGCTGTTTACCTGAAAGATGAAATCGTCGCCGTCGTCCGGCGATACCTCGGCGACTCGCAGACGGTCGGGATCGACGCCCCGGGCACGCAACGTCACCCGAGCCAGGTTGAGACGCTTGGCCATGTCGCGATGGCCGACGATGTTGTGACAATGATTCGCGCGGCAGCTCGCGACGAGTACGCCGTCGAAGCCGTGTTCAAAGGCGGAGACGATGTGCTCGCTCTGGACGCGCCCTCCGCATTCAACGCGCAGGGGAAGGACCGAAGCCGAGTAGCCCTTGCGCGGGCTGTGCTCGCACAGCACACCGGCGATGTCGGCGGCGCCGTACCCGCAACCGTTGCACAGCAAGGCCAGGACACGGGGCCCTCCAGAGATGTCCGCCCTGGCCAGCACCTCGATGGCGTGCATGATGTAGTGGTTGGGATAGGTCGCGAGATCGCGCGCCCCGGTGGGGCAGGCGGCGATGCAGTTGCCGCACCCCTTACAGCGCTTGGGGTCGATCACACTGACGCGGCGGTGGTCGTCGATGCTGGAGGCGGCGAATGCGCAGGCGGTCACGCACGTTCCGCAGCCTCCGCAGCGCTTCTCGTCCACTTCTGTAACGACGACGCGATGGCGCACCTCATTGGCGGAGAGCAGCGTCTGGAGCGTCAACACGGCGGAATTCGTTGAGGCGACGACCGACGCGAAGGAGCGCGAGTGTGACTCGCTGTCGGGCACGAGGACCAGGCCTTCCTCCGCCGTGCGCTCCGAGCAGGAGTCCGGTGCGCGGGGCCTGAACAGACCGGTGTCGTCGGTGTCCATCTGCACGAGCGGCTGGAGCATGGCCGTCCAGTTCCTATCGTCACCGATCGCGACGACCACGCCGCCGACGCGCAGCTCGCGACTATCGGAATCGGAATCGAATTCCACGACGTAATCTCCGCACCAGCCGGAGATGTCGGTGATGAAGCAGTTGTAGAAGAACTTGGCGCGGGGGTGCGTCTGAACGAAGGACAGTGAGAGCTCGATGTCCTCGCGCCACTCGTCCAGGTCGCGGACGCTCTCCAGCCGTTCAAGAACGTAGACGTCGAAGCCGGCCGCTAGAAAGCGCTCGGCCGCGAGGATGGCGCTCAAGGTGGTTGAGAGGATGGCCACCGCGCGCAGGGGGGTGATCCCGGTCGTAGCGACGGGCTCGCGGCGCTGCACGGCCGCGATCTCGCAGTCAATCAACGCCTTTGCCTTCTTCGTAGCGATCTCCCGATCGCCCTTGTGGCAGAAGGCCACCTGTTCTCGAATGTTGGCAAAGCCGATCCGGTTCAGGTTGACGCCGGCGTCTTCGAGTTCCTGAAGGAAGCGACCGCCGGACAGGTAGTTCTCGTAGCGTTTCGGCGAATTGCCGGCCAACACGACGGCCTCGAGGGCGTTGTCGGTGACTTCCTTCAGCAGATGCTGCCGATCTCCGGCATCGAAGAAGTCGTCGAAGACACGCACGACTTCGCAGTCCTGGCAGGAATCGGCTAGGGATTGAATGTCTATGGCCTCGTCGGCCATACCACGGTCGCGTGAGATGAAGATACCGATCTTCATGGCGTCCGCCCTATGCAGACAATAAGAAAGGGGTGCGCCTGCGAGACTGTTTTGGCGAGCAGCGTGGCGCACCCCAACGATAGTCTACCACGAACCCGTCAACATCTGAACTGCCCAGGAGGACTACTTGACCTGCCCAAAGGACATAATGCCGACGTCATTGCTCTAGTATCCGTCGCCCCACCGATGTCTCGCGCCGGCGGAGCATGCACATATATGCGTTTATCATTCCAGTTCAAGAGCGCGTCGTTCGTGCTGCGGCCACCATCTACGACAGCCGTGGCCATTGTATAGGACCGATGCACGCGCCGCATCGTCCGTGCAGACTACTCTGCCTGGCCAAAAGGCCGACTTCCGGATACGTGCGCCGGGCCCGCAGAACGCCCGCAGTGGGCACTCAATCGACCTCGCGCTCCCACTGGCTCAACTGGCTCTGCGCACCGGCGCTGCCCCACATGTTCGTGACTCGTTCGTCTTTGACGAGCGCGCGAACGAGCGCCAGGTAGTCGTCCTTGCTCAGGTCAACCGTCGGCACGCCCGCGCTGGCCGTCGCCGTCATGATGATGAGCATCGCCACGGACTTTCCGAACGTGTCTTCGAGCTTCGGTCGTACGACCGTGTCCAGAGCGAGCTTTGGGTCCATCTAGCCGCCACCGCCCGCCACTCTTGCCACGACTCGGCCGCCCCGATCGACCACCTCGATGGAGAGCGGCATGTCCCCGATCGCGTGGGTGCTGCACGACAGACATGGGTCGTACGCGCGCAACGCCATCTCGACCTGGTTGAGCATGGACTCGGTCACTTCGCCTTTCATTATGAGATCGCCGGCGGCCTGCCTGACGCTGTTGTTGATCGCCTGGTTGTTGTTGGTCGTCGCCACGATGAAATTGACGCTCGTCAGCTTTCCCACGTCGTCGGCGACGTAGTGATGGATCAGGACTCCCCGCGGCGCTTCGATAACGCCGATGCCCTCTCCGGCGCGCCGTTCCGCCTTCACGCGCACGTTGTCGGAGACGATTTCGTCGTCGGCAAGGAGACGCTTCGCCCGCTCCAGGCTGTAGAGCAGCTCGATCAATCGCGCGTAGTGATAGTACATGGTCTCATGCACGAGCCCGCCGTCGCCCAGCTTCTTGAACTCGGACAGCTCGGCGTCCGCCTCGGGAGTCCCGGTCGTCTTGGCGATGTTGAGCCTCGCCAGCGGCCCGGTTCTGTACGTGCCTTGCGGGTATCCCAGCGGCTTGAAGAACGGGAACTTGGCATAAGACCAGCTCTCAACGTGCTCGGCCAGATTGTCGAGATAGTCCTTGCCCTCGAACTGGGCGAGCCTCTTGCCGTCCTCGCCGACAAGCGTGAGGGAGCCGTCGTAGAGGTCGAGAGTCTTGCCGCTCGAAAGCGCCATCATGGGCATCTTCACTGTCGCGAAGTCCGGATTGGCGCCCGCAAACTCAAAGATGAGCTCTCGTCCAATCGCCAGCGCTTCGTGAGCCACGGGCAGAGCTTCCTCCACCATTCCCATCAGCTCAAAGCGCTCCTCATGCTTGAGGGGCTTGCTCATGCCGCCCGGGATCGCGGCCACCGCGTGGATCGCTCGGCCGCCGACCTTCTCGACAATCGCCTGACCCGCGCGGCGCAGCAAGATCGCCTTCTTGCCAAGCTCAGGCCGGTCCTTTACCAGCGCAAAGGCGTTTCGCTTCGACGGCGAGGCCTTGGGGCCGTAGAGGAAGTCCGGCGCCGCCAGAAAGAAGAAGTGCGCCGCGTGGTCCTGCAGGAGGCCGCCCATGTGCATGAGTTCGCGCAGCTTCTTCGCGGCGGGCGGCGGGTTGGCGCCCACCAGATCGTCGCAGGCCTTCGCAGCGGCGAGATGGTGTGATGTCGGGCAGAGCCCACATATTCTCGGCGCGATCGTGGGCATCTCCCAGAACATGCGGCCTTCGCAGAACTTCTCGAAGCCCCGAAACTCCATCGCGTGGAACCGCGCCGTCTCCAGTGCGCCCGCATCATCGAGCACGAGCGTAACCTTGGCATGACCCTCGATCCGGGTAACCGGATGGATCGTGACGGTGCTACTCATCTCTTCCCTTCCTTCTTTTCGGTTGGCTTTGGACAGATGGAGACCGGCAAAGAGAAACGGTATCCCGTTCCTACGACATCTTCGAGGTACATTATAGCGCCGGCCGGGAGTATGGATGCGATCGAGTCGATCAGCTTACATCCCTGTTCGCGGGCCTTGGGCGTGGGGCCCATGCATCCCCGACACGGCATATTGCCCGTCGGGCACTTGGCGCCACACCCCTCCTGGGTCGTCGGACCCATACACAACACGCCCTGCTCCAAGAAGCACAACTCGGGATCGACCTCGTCCAGTTCGAAGACGGCGCGCACCTCGTCGCAGATGAATCCTCGCTGCGGCAAGAGCATGTCTTGGCGCAGACGACTGCACTCCTCACACAGGTTGTGTGTCGGCAGCTCGGGCAGTGAGCCCTCCAGGGCCCCCGCAAGCAGCCGCGCGATGGAGTCGGCGGGGGGAGGACACCCCGGCAGCGCGAAGTCGACGTCGATGACCTCCCGCACGGAGCGCACCGAGTCGTTGAGCTGGGGCACACCCTCGTCCGGAACCACACCGTCGGCCGTGCTTGGCGTCTCGAGGAAGGCTCTGGTCATCACCTGGTCGAGCCTATGGAGATTTCTCAGCCCGCCGATCCCTCCGTGACACGCGCAGGTGCCGAGCGCGACCACCGTGTCGGCGTTCTTTCGCACCAAGGTGAGCAGCTCCTCGTTCTCTTCGTTCGCCACCGCCCCCTCGACGAGCACGATGTCCGCCTTAGGGACCTTGCGCTCATCGGAAATCGGCGTGTAGACGACGTTGGCCGCATTGGCGACCTCGGCTATCGCGTCACCGGTATCGAGCAAGGAGATGTGACACCCCGAGCAGCCCTGCAGCCACACCGTTGCAATTCTCTTCTTAGCCATGGGTCACACCCCGCATTTCCTTGACCTGCCTGACAAGCTGGTGCAGATCCTGGGCGAGCCCGGCGCCCTCGATCGTCGACGTGTCGATGAGTCTGAGGCGGTCGGAGTCGATACCTTGAGCGCGCAAGACCTCGCGCAGCAGGTTGAGGCGCCGGTCCATGTCGAGATTGCCGATGACGTTGTGGCACTGGCCCTCGTGACAGCGGATGACGGTCACGGCGTCGAAGCCCCGCTTGAATGCCTCCAGAACGAATTGGCTGTCCAGGCGCCCGCCGCATCTGATCTTCAAAGGAAGAACCGAGGCCGGAACGCCCGGGGCCTGGCCGTCTTTAGTCAAGACGCCGGCGGCGTCCAGCGACGGATAGCCACAGCCCGAGCAGGAGAAGGCGAGGATGCGCACGCCGTCCAACGGCGGGGTGTCGGCAAGGATGTGGATGGCGTCAAGCGCCGCCGCTGTGGGATCTATCAGCAGGTCTTTCGCTCCCGTGGGGCAGGCCACGACGCACTTGCCGCAGCCGCGACACCGACGCGCGTCGACGACCGATCGGTGCCTGCCGAGATCGACCGTGCACGCCTTGAAATAGCACGTCTTCACACACGTGCCGCAGCCGCCGCAGGCCGTGTCGTCTACGGCGGAGATCGCGACCTGTTGGCGGACTTCTCGCGAGAGCAGCGTCGTCACGATCTGGAGAACCGCCGAGTCGGCGCCGGCTATCTTGTCGCGCACCATCTGGCTGTCGTCGATGTGTGGCGGCACGACGGCGATACAGGCCGCCGACGTCTGCACGGGCAGAGTCGCTGGGTTCTTCGACCGATAGCGCCCGTCGGCGTCGACGTCGATCTGGAGTACGGGGCGTATCTCGGCCATCCAATCGGCGTCGTGCTCGTGGGAGATCGCCACGATGATCCCACCCACGAACACCTTGCTGTCTCCTTCGTCGGTCCTGTACGAGACGGCGTAGTCACCGTCCATCCCATCGATATCGGTGATCTCCGAGTTGAAGACCAGGCTGGCCCCCGGATGGCGCTCGACCCAAGCTACCGTCGGAGCGAGCTCGCCGGTGTATAGAGTGAAGTCCCGCGGAGGCGGCGACTGGCGGTCCAACAGGTGGACGCCGAAGCCGAGCTGCAGCAGCCGTTGAGCGGCCACGATCCCTGCCACCGTAGCACCGATAACGAGCACGGCCTGCCTGGGAGCGGTCTCCAGTTCGCTCACGTCGGCCGCCGCCCGCAAGCGGGCTATGGCGATGTCGACGTAAGCTTTCGCCTTGATCTGCGCGGCGCGCGGATCGTCCTTGTTGAGGTAGGCAATCTGCTCGAGCAGATTCGCGTATGCTATCCGGTTTGGATTGACGCCCACGTCATGCAGCTCCTTCAGAAACAGCGAGCCGCTAAGAGAGTCCTCGTAGTACTTTGGCGAGTTCCCGGCCAGCACGACCGAGTCAAGCTCCTCTTGCGTGATCGTGCGGACAAGGTCTTCTTGTTCTCGCGCATCGAAGAAGTCCTCGTACGTCTTGACTACATCCACGCCCGGGTAGCCCGCGGCAAGCTGGTCGAGGTCAATGACTTCGCCGATGGCCCCGCGGGCGCGAGATATGAATAGGCCGGTCTTCACGGCATGCCCCCTTTCTGGTTGTTGTTGGTCTATCTCTGTCTGGTTGTTGATCTATCTCTGCTTCGAGCGAGCTTGAATCCGAGCATGACTCTGGACTAGTCGCACAACCTCCTCCGCAATCATCTCGATCGGCAGGACCGTCTTGGCGGCCTGCATTTCGATGGCCGCCTTCGGCATTCCGAAGACGGTCGATGTCTGTTCGTCCTGAGCGATCGTGGCCGATCCCGCCTCCGACAGCAGCCGGAGACCTCCGGCCCCGTCGGCTCCCATGCCGGTGAGGATGACCCCTATGGCCTCCGGACCGTAGCATTTCGCGACGGAAGAGAAGAGCATGTCGATGGAGGGCCTGTAGACATCGGTTGGACGAGACTCCAGCAGCATGATGCGGCCGGCTTCGATGGTCATATGACGGCCGGTCTGGGCGACGAGCACCTCACCGGGGCGCACTTCCACTCCATCAACGGCCTCACGGACCCTTAGCTGACACCCCGAGTCCAGCCACTGCACCAAACCGCTCGTGAAGCCCTCCGCGATGTGTTGGGCGATGACGATCCCCACTGGGAAGTCCGCGGGGAGCCTGGACAAGACGCGCAGCAGCGCGATGGGCCCACCGGTCGACGAACCGATCGCCACGATACGGTAGCGGACGTGACGCCCGGCCGAGGGGGCCACATCCAGAGTGGGCTGGTCCTTTCGTCCCTTCAGATGCGTGACGACCTTGACCTTGGACAGCATCTTCACTTTCTTTATCAGTTCCTCGCCGACGACGGCGAGATCGCTCCATATCTGCGGCTCGGGCTTCTTGAGCACGTCGAGCGCGCCCGCCTTGAGCGCGTCGAACGCCGATCCGACCCCGGAATCGTCGACACTTGCGGAGACTATGAGGATGGGAGTCGGGTTGTAGGCCATGATCTGCTCCGTGGCGATCAGACCGGACATCCTTGGCATGTGCACGTCCATGGTCACGATCGAGGGCTGCAGCGTGCGCGCCAGCTCCACGGCCTCCTGGCCGTTCTCGGCCAGACCGACCACGGCGATCTCGGGATCCGACTCCAGAATCTGCTTGATCATCTCGCGGCAAACGAGCGAGTCGTCAGCCACCAGCACGCGTGTGCGCTCTTTCTCCGGCATCTATCTGGTCAGCCTTTCGACGATCTCCAGGAGGGTGTCCTGGTTGAAGACGCTCTTAGTAACGTATGCATCGGCACCGACCTCGATACCCTTTCGCTTTTCTTCCTCGCGCTCCAGCGAGGTGACTATTACTACCGGCAGCCGACTGAACCTCTCGTCTCCGCGGATCTTAGTGGTGAGCTCGAAGCCGTTAATGCGCGGCATCTGCACGTCGGTGACGACCAGATCGAAGCGGGACGACTCCAGTTTGGTGAGGGCCTCCGCGCCGTCGACGGCGACATCGACTTCATAGCCGGAAGCCTCGAAGATGGATCGCTCCAATTCTCGCGTCGTGAAGGAGTCCTCAACCAAGAGGATCCGGCCCGGCCCTCGGGTGACAGGCTGCGCCGCGAGTTCGCCGCCAGAGCCCGCCATCGTCCGGCCCGATTCGATCAGATCGGGGACGAGGAGGATGATCACGACGTTTCCGGCGCCAAGAATCGTCGCGCCGGCCACGTTTCGGACGCGCTTCAGGTGGGACCCGAGTGACTTGATGACGATCTGCTGCTCGCCGGCGAACTCGTCGACGACAAGTCCCATTCGCTGACCCGATAGCCCGAGGATGACGATCTTCAGATTCCCCGATGACTCGACCTCGCCGGGCGGAAGATGAAGAACCTGATCGAGGCGCACGATTGGGACGGTCCGCCGTCTCAGCCGTATGGCTTGGCGCCCCTGGACCTTCATGACCCTGTCGATCGGTACCGCGAGCGTCTCTTCCACGGAGGTGGTCGGCAGGGCAAATGTCTGACCCGAGCATTCAACGAGCAACGCGCGAATGATGGCCAGCGTCAGCGGCAGGGTTAGGATGACCTTCGTCCCTTTGCCCACCTCGGACTCGACGTTCACGGCGCCCTTGAGCTTTTCGACGATGTACTGCTTGACGACGTCCAGCCCCACTCCGCGTCCCGACATCTCGGTAATGATCTGGCTGGTGGTGAAGCCCGTCGTGAAGACGAGGAAGAGCGCTTCGCGGTCGGAGAGCGAATCGGCTTCCGCCCGAC
>DYIV01000017.1:0-9215 GCA_020723435.1 Slackia heliotrinireducens
TGCATGTGTTAAGCACGCCGCCAGCGTTCGTCCTGAGCCAGGATCAAACTCTCCGCAAAGATGTTCAGCCGTTGCCGGATGAATCCGGCGCCGACCGATTCTACTTGGAAGAGCTCGAATCGAGCTCGATTCAAGTGGCGGATCCGCGCCCTCGCAAGGAGGACGTATCCGCCGGGTGTGTCAATCATCTGACCTGCGAGATCCACAAGGAATCCCACGGATCGGAGTTGACGGTAGGCGCTCACTTTGACATGAGCGTTACTGGCTTCTCACACTGTTCAGTTTTCAAGGATCACTACGGTCCTTCGACCAGAGCAACAGCGGCAAATCTATCACAGCGCTTTGACCACTGTCAACGGGCATTTTGCTACGATTCCGGGGAACAAAAAAGCCGCCCGAAACGGCGACAGGTAGACCACGTAGGTTGCTTCGATGTGGATGCCACCTACTCTATAGTCTTGTCGCCCCCAATCTGGGTTCTTTTCAAAGCTCACACCTCATGGTTCTGGGGTAGCGGCTTTGCCCGCACAGGTCAATATACCACCGCCGGGAGCCAATGTAAACACGTTTGAGCAGGAGTTTTGGGAAACCTCGACCGTTGTGAGCAGGAGGGATGATTCGGGCGCTTGCTTGGAGCTCGGCCGGAGCCGGCTATCTGTTCCGTGTGATGACCGGCCGCACGAACTTGCGCTTGCCAGCCTGCAGCACCTTGCCGTCAATGTCGGCGGGCGCGAGCTCGAGAGAGTCCCGCGCGACAGGCTCGCCATCGATCTTCACGCCTCCCTGCTGGATGAGCCTGCGCGCCTCGCCCGAGCTTGCGACCAGGCCAGACTCCACCATGAGCTTTGGCAGGAAGACAGGCTCGTCCGCTGCCTTGCTGTCGTGGAAGGTGAAGTCCGATATCTCGCTCGGAACGTCGCGCTCCTTGCAGACGCGGTCAAACTCGGCCTCGGCGGCCTCGGCGGCGACACCATCGTGATACAGAGTCACTATCTCGCGCGCGAGGAGGCGCTTGGTGGCGTTGGGATCGAGCGAGCCATCTGCCAGACCGGCCTCGATCGCGTCGATCTCCTCCACCGGCAGTGAGGTCGTCAAGCGGAAGTACCTGGCGATCATGTCGCCACGCGCGTGCTCGCCCGGCGTTTTCACTTCATCCGGTATCGACATGATCTTGCCGAACATGTCGTTCGCCTCGTCCGTGAGGCCGACGTAATTGCCGTAGGACTTGCTCATCTTCTGGACGCCGTCCGTGCCCTCCAGTATGGGTACGGTCAGGCACACCTGCGGCTCCATCCCCATCGAGCTCATCAGCTCCCGTCCGGCGAGCAGGTTGAACTTCTGATCCGTGCCGCCCATCTCCACGTCGGCGTCAAGCGCGACCGAGTCGTAGGCCACCATCACCGGATAGAGGAACTCGTGCAGGCCGATCGACTGCTCGGCCTTGTAGCGGCCCTCGAAGTCGTCGCGCTCGAGCATGCGGGCCACCGTGAACCTGGCCGTCAGGCGCAGGATGTCTTCGAACTTGAGGGGGGCCAGCCACTCGCTGTTGTAGCGAAGTTCGGTCTTCGACTCGTCGAGAACCTTGAAGGCCTGGTCCGTGTAGGTGCGAGCATTCGCTCTGACCTCATCTTCGCTGAGCGGCGGGCGTGTCACGGAGCGGCCCGACGGGTCGCCGATGCGCGCGGTGAAATCACCGATAAGAAGCACGACCTTGTGGCCCAGATCCTGGAACTGGCGCATTTTGCGCAGGGGAACGGCGTGGCCGAGGTGCAGGTCGGGAGCGGTCGGATCGACGCCAAGCTTGATGGTGAGCGCCCGGCTTTCGGCGAGCTTCTTCTTGAGATCGTCCAAGGGCAGGATCTCGGCAACACCGCTCTGGATGATGTGCAGTTGGTCTTCGACGGGCTTCACTGGTC
The DNA here is from genome assembly GCA_020723435.1 of Slackia heliotrinireducens. Taxonomy (GTDB): domain Bacteria; phylum Actinomycetota; class Aquicultoria; order DYIV01; family DYIV01; genus DYIV01. The sequence continues at coordinate 1,917 of DYIV01000017.1, forward strand.
CTCCTCAATCCACGGGCGAGCGGCCCGCAGGGCTCTCGATGGACGACGGACCGCCGTCACGGCCCCCGCGGCAGCCGAAATCGTAGCACAGTGCCGGGCCGGGCCGGTAGTGGCGGCGCCCCGCGGTCGGGCGGGTATATAATCGACCGCAAGCCGGCAAAGAGAGGCGTGGGCGCCTCCGCCTGGCTATGAACCGGCAAGGAAGGGGCAGATGTCCCGCGCGCGCAGGGCCCGCCAGTCACACCGAAACACCAGAGCACTCGTATTCGTCCTGCCGATCGGAGCCGTGGCGCTGGGAACAGTGCTGCTCGTCGCCGTACTCACCATCGGGACGGTGCTCAGCTATGGACAGGACCTGCCACGTCTGCGCAAGGGCGACCTGCCGCGAGCCGATCAGACGACGCGAATCTACGCGGCCGGCGGCCAAGTGCTGGCCGATCTTCACGCCGAGCAGAACCGTGTTCCACTACCGCTCACCAAGATCCCAGGACGCATGCAGCAGGCCGTCGTCGACATCGAGGACGAACGTTTTTGGACGCACGACGGCGTCGATTTCGAGGCAATCGGGCGCGCGATCAGCGTCAATCTACGAAGCGGACGTGTGCTCGAGGGTGGCAGCACGCTGGATCAGCAGTATGTGCGCACCATCCTGGTGACGCGAGAGAAGACGCTCAAGCGCAAGATCAGAGAGGCACTTCTCGCCTACCAGCTCGAGCAGGTGCTATCGAAGCGCGAGATTCTCGAGCGGTACCTCAACACGATCTACTTCGGCGCCGGGGCCTACGGCGTCGAGGCGGCGTCCGTCACGTACTTCGGCAAACATGTCCGCAAGCTGACGCTGGCCGAGGCCGCGTTGCTCGCCGGGCTCATTCGTTCGCCGACCCGGCTGTCACCGTACGTGGACCCGACGTCGGCGCGACACCGTCGCGACGTGGTGCTTCAGAAGATGCACTCCCTCGGCCACGTCACGAAGGCGCAGCTTGCCGTGGCGCTGAAGACGCCGGTCCGGGTACGCCCGCCGCGGCCCGCCTCGACTCGGGCCCCGTACTTCGCGGAGTACGTCAAGCAACTGCTGATCGACAGGTACGGCGCGGCCATCGTCTTTCGCGGAGGCCTGCGCGTGCGCACGACGCTCGATCTTCGGATGCAGGCTGCGGCGGAGAAAGCATGGCGCAGCGTGCTCGGCAGGAAGGACGATCCGTCGGTGGCGATCGTCGCAATCGATCCGCGAACCGGGTTCATCAAGGCGATGGTCGGCGGCCGCACCTTCGCGACGTCGAAGTACAACCTGGCGACGCAGGCGCACAGACAGCCGGGCTCCGCCTTCAAGCCGTTCGTCCTCGCGGCCGCCTTGGAAGACGGCGTATCCCCCATGAAGCAGTACGATTCCGCGCCCGCGCTGATTGAGCTGCCCAATGGCGGGACTTGGAACGTAGGCAACGCCACTGAGGGAAGCGGCGGTGCGCCGATGCCGCTGCGCGATGCGACCATACATTCGGTCAACGCGGTCTTCGCGCGCTTGGTCATGGACGTCGGCCCGGAGAGGGTGGCCTCGACGGCGAGGCGCCTTGGGATCACCACGCGACTCGAGAGTAATCCGGCCATCGCTCTGGGCGGCATGCGCCAGGGCGTGACCCCACTGGAGATGGCCTCCGCATACGGGTCCTTCGCCGACGGCGGAGTGCGCCGGGAGCCGGTCGCAATCACGCGAATCACCGATGAGGCCGGCCAAGTGATCGGCCCGGGGCAACCGGCCAGCATGATCGGGATACGCGGTACCACCGCATACATGATCACCGACATCCTCCGGCAGGTGATAGCGGAAGGAACCGGTACGGAGGCGGACATAGGACGACCGGCGGCGGGCAAGACCGGTACGACCCAGTCCTATCGTGACGCGTGGTTCGTCGGGTATGTGCCGACGCTGGTGGCAAGCGTCTGGGTGGGCTATCCCAGGCGGGAGAAGCCGATGACCAACGTGCACGGCATTCGCGTGAAGGGCGGCACGTTCCCCGCGGCGATCTGGGCCCGTTTCATGCGCACAGCCCTCGCGCGCACCCAGACGGGTGGTTTCTCCAGGCCCACGGGACATCTGGTCAAGGTGAAGGTTTGCGCGGAGTCCAATCTCGTTGCCACGCCGTACTGCCCGGAGACCGTGGTCTCCGAGTTCGAGCGCGGAACTCAGCCGACGATGAGGTGCACGCTGCACGGGCCCCGGGCGACCGTGGCAAGGGTGAGCGTTCCGAACGTGATCGGCTTCAGCGTGGACACCGCTCAAGCCCACCTCGAGGCTTCCGGTCTGAGAATCCAGGTGCGCACAGTCTCATCGGGGATGGGCGGCATAGTCCAATGGCAGAACCCGCGCCCCGGGAGCCGGGCGGCAAAGAGCAGCGTCGTGACGCTTGGCGTGCCGGTCAACCTGAGTTCATCCGGAAGCGGAGTAGTGCCGGTCGCAGGCTTCACCGTGAGTCCGTCCTCGCCCAGGGCAGGCGAAGCCGCTGTCTTTGACGCCTCGCCCTCGTATGACACCGATGGCGATATGGCCGGTTACGCCTGGACTTTCGGCGACGGCGGGCGCGGCGAGGGCGAGACTCTGTCGCACGCATACTATCGCCCTGGATCGTACAAGGTCACGTTGACCGTCTGGGACACAGCCGGTCATTCGGTGTCGAAGTCGCGAACGATCGCAGTGAGGTAGGGCGATAGGTGTGGTGTCCCCCTATTTCACGGGGCGGAAGTAGTGGCCAGTCGTGAATCGCGCCTGGCTCGACAGCCGATTGCTCAACTCCAGCGCCATCTCAGCCGCGCTCTCCCGCTGGTCGGGCAGGAGTGCCAGGACCTTGCGCGCATCGCCGACGATCTCGGCCGCCCGCCCCGGACCATGCCCTCCCAGTTCCAGGCGCACCGCGTCGATCCCTGCACCGGACAGCTCGGGCAGCTGCTTGACGACTGACAGATCGAACGGATTGAAGATCCGCGTGTGACATGCCCGATCGACCCGCACCGGGAAGACGAAATCCTTTGCGTCGCGCACGAATCCGGTGCGGCCCGTGCAGTCGCCGCAGCCGCCGGGCAGCGCGTAGAGACAGTTCTCGGCGATCATGACTTGCAGCGAGCCGAAGACGACAACTTCGAGCGGGACGCTGGTCTGAGCGGCGATCTCCATGATCTGGGCGCCGGTCAGCTCCAGCGAAAGGGTCACTCGGTCGGCGCCAAGTGACGAGACCGCTTCGACGCTTTCAGCATTGGCCACGTTCAACGCGGAAGAACCGATGACCGTGGAAACACGGCTGGAGAAGCGCGCCGTCTGCCCCGCGTGTCCGACGACGACACCGTCGAGCGCGCCACCAAGGCGGCCGATGAGATCGTCGAACTCACTCATCTCCCGCTCACGTACGATTGGCGGGAGCAGCAGCGCGAGCCTTCCCCCGCGCGAACGCACCGCCTCGGAGACCGATTCCAGCCGCCGCGCCAGCGAGTCCCACCCGCGTTCGAAGGACGGGTCGAAGTAGAGCCAGTCGAGCCCCGTCTCCGCAAGCTCCAGGGCCGTCTCCGGGACATCGGCGCTCGCGGCAAGCACCGGACGGCACGGTGCGCGCGGAGCGGCCGATCGCCGATCGTAGCGGACCCTGCGCTCTTCTCGCCGCCACGGCGCGAGGCGAGCGGAATCGAGCCGGTCGATGAGAACCTGCCGGGCCTTGTTGATCTCAGACAGCGGCAAGAAGCAGTCCTTGTCGATCGTCACGTCAATCCGGCGAGCCGAGTAGGCCGAGCCTCCAAGACGTCCCAAATGTTCCCCGACGATCGCCTTGTCGAGGGGCTTTGTGCGCGCGGGCTCCACACGCGCCGCGGCAACCTCAACCTCGGCGCCGTCTTCGGCAACAGCCTGCAGAAGGAGCTGCTCGCCGACGCGAAGTTCGGCTGTCACATCGATCGGAACCAGCCGCGCCGCTCCGGACGGTCGCAGCCGCTCTCTCGCCGCTTCGAGCAGACGGGCGTTGGCCGTGCGAAAGACCCGGTCCTCAAAGCCGGCGGGCCGGCTGACACCGACCGTCACCGTCTGCCCGGCGCGAGCCTCGTCGAACTTCTCACCCTCCACCTCGAGCCGGTCGATCTTCTGCGCTACGCGACCGCCCTTTCGCACCCATATCTCAATCTCGTCCCCAACGGCCAGGCCGCGCGTGAGCTTGATAACACAAGTTCTTGCCGCGACGTCGCAGCGCACCACGCGGCCGATCGGCACACCCCTGTCGCTTGGCCTGGCGACACTCATCATTCGATGATCGCGAATTCCGGATAGATAGCCTTCGGTGAAGCCCCGGCTGAATGCCTCCTCCAAGGCGTGCCGGTCTTCATCGGAAACGGCGAACGTCTCGGGATCGGCGGCCCACCTGTCAAGCGCACGGCGATAGACGTCAACAACCGTAGCGACGTACTCCGCCGATTTGAGGCGGCCCTCGATTTTGAGAGCCGCGACGCCGGCGACCGCCAGCTTCGGGATGAGATTGACACCGCACAAGTCCTTGGTGCTAAGCGGATAGTCCCCGCCGGCCTCGATCGGACCGACGCGATCATCGGCCAGCTCGTAGGCAAGACGACAGGCTTGGACGCAAAGGCCCCGGTTGCCGCTTCTGCCCCCGACCATGCTCGAGAGAAGACACTGGCCCGAGTAGCAGTAGCACAGCGCGCCGTGAATGAAGACCTCCACGGGGACGGGACCGGCGGCACAGCTCGCCACCTCCCCAAGCGTCAGCTCGCGCGCCAACGTGACCCGGCCGAAGCCGAGCCGATCGAGAACGGCGATGCCGTCCGGGGTGTGTGTGCTCATCTGCGTGCTCGCGTGCAGGGCGACATCGGGCAGATGACGCGCGAGCAGGCCCGCCAAGCCCAAGTCCTGTACGATGAAGGCGTCGACGCCGGCCTCACGGGCCGCGGCGGCCAGTATCAACGTCTTCGGCAGCTCGTCGGGCAGAGCGAGGACGTTCAAGGTAAGATAGACCCTCGCACCGCGCAAGTGGGCGTAGCGTACGGCCTCCGCGAGCTCATCCATCGTGAAGTTGTCCGCGCCGCGCCTGGCGCTGAATTCACGCAGGCCAAGGTAGACGGCATCGGCACCCGACTGAACGGCGGCCACCAGCGCCCGCTCGTTGCCGGCGGGCACGAGAAGCTCGGGTGTCCAGGGCCGTTGAGCAGCCTGACCTGCTGCTATCTGGTCGGTTGTCTCGTTTGCGCTAAACACAAACCGGATAGTACACTAGCTTGGGAAGGAGCACGATGCGCAAGACCCTCGCACGAAAGAAACGGGCGGCCGTCAAACGTCGCAGGATACGGATCGCCCTCCTCATACTGGCTTTCCTTCTGATCGCGGTCGTCGGACTGGTTGTGGGTGTCGGCGTCATCGTGGCAAACGCGTTCACCGGTCTGCCGACCGTCAACAACCCCCGGCTGGCCAACCAGCCGCAGAAGACAAAGATCTACGACTCTCACGGCCACGAGGTGGCTCAGCTCTACGAGGAGAACCGGGAAAACGTCAGCTTCGAGCAGATATCTCCCTGGATGGTCAAAGCCATCGTCGCCTCGGAGGACGAGCGCTTCTACCAGCACCAAGGAGTCGACGTCAAGGGCATAATGCGCGCGCTCGCCGTCGACGTCGCCAGTGGAAAGATCGTCGAGGGCGGCAGTACGATCACTCAGCAGTTCGTCAAGAACACACTCGGGACGAGCGAGCGGACGGTGGTCCGGAAGCTGCGCGAGGCCATCCTCGCCTATCGGCTCGAACAGAAGTACCCGGGGCGGAAGGGTAAGGACCAGATCCTGACCATGTACCTGAACACGATCTACTTCGGCACCGGCGCCTACGGTGTCGAAACCGCTTCTCAGGTCTACTTCGCCAAGCACGCGAAGCGGCTGTCACTGCCGCAGGCGGCATTCCTTGCCGGCATGCCGCAGTCGCCGAGCAGGTTCTCACCGTATGAGGACCGGAAAGAGGCAATCGCGCGCCGCACGGAGGTGCTGCGCAAGATGCTTCGCAACCATTTCATCACGAAGGCGCAGTATGACAAGGCGATGAATACGCCTCTTAAGCTGGCGGCTCCGAAGAAGCAGCAGTTCAAGACCGCTCCGTACTTCCTGGAGTACGTCAAGCAGCTGCTCATCAAGAAGTTCGGCGCCAACATGGTCTTCCAGGGTGGGCTGCGAGTGAAGACTACGCTCACGCCCAAGCTGCAGAAGATCGCCGAGGAGGCCGTGGAGAACACGCTCGACCAATCGGACGATCCGGCCGCCTCGCTTACGGCGATCGACCCGAGGACGGGACACATCAAGGCGATGGTCGGCGGCAAGGACTTCAACAAGTCGAAGTTCAACCTCGCCACGCAGGGACGTCGCCAGCCCGGTTCATCCTTCAAGATGTTCGTCCTTGTGGCGGCCCTCGAGGAGGGCATCTCCCCGTATGACACGTTCAGCTCCAGCTCGCCGATCACGATTGAGCTGCCCGGGAAGAACTGGCGAGTCAGCAACGCGGAGCCCGGCACGGGCGGCAGCATGACCGTCGCTGACGCCACCGTCCACTCGGTCAACGTCATCTTCGCGCAGCTGATGATGAAGGTGAAGCCAAAGACCGTCGTGCGCATCGCGCACCAGATGGGCGTCAAGTCACCGCTGGAGTCCGTCCCCGCCATCGCGCTCGGCGGCCTGGGTCGTGGGGTCACCACGCTTGACATGTCCACCGCCTACGCGACGCTCGCCTCCCAGGGCGTCTATCATGCCCCGGTCGCGATAACGGAGGTCAGACGCGGCAAGAAGGTGCTCTACCGGGCGAAGACGACCGGTAAGCGCGTCTTGACCAGGCCCATCGCCTCAGAGACGACGCGGATGCTGGAAGGCGTCATCCAAGCCGGCACGGGCCGCGACGCCGACATCGGCCGGCCCGCGGCGGGCAAGACGGGCACAAGCCAGACCTATCGAGACGCGTGGTTCTGCGGATTCACGCCGGACATGGCCTGCGCTGTGTGGGTCGGCTATCCGAACCGCCAGGTGCCGATGTACAGCGTGCACGGGCAGCGAGTCTTCGGCGGCACGTTCCCGGCGGAGATCTGGCGCAAGTTCATGGAGACCGCGCTGGAGGACGTCCCCTCGACGCCGTTCCCGTTCAAGAGTATGGGCTTCAAGAAGAAGAGTTCGGAGACGAAGCCGAAGGAGACCAATCAGGGCGACACGAACAACGAGCCTGAGCCCGCGCCATCTCCCACGCCGAAGCCGACGCCCAAGCCGACTCCGGCTCCTCCGCCGGCTCCTCCG
>DYIV01000017.1:9225-30234 GCA_020723435.1 Slackia heliotrinireducens
CCAGCGAGCATGAAGTTCGCGGGGGTTCTTCTCTTGCGGGAGTCCTTGCGTTGCGAGAGTTACTGCCTGGCGGACGTTCTTCTTGCGCCGGCGCTAGCCTCGCTCCACGCGCCTCAAGCCCGAGCAGGTCGTGATCTCAACTCCGCCGTCGGTCGCCGCGATCCTGTCGAGCATCTGGTTGATGCCGACCGCGTCGCTGGCGATGTGGCCCGCCACGACGATGTTGACATGCTTCTCGTCGGCCTTCTTGCGCAGCTTCTCGCCGTAGTGCATCCCCACGAGCGTGCCCACGCCCGCGTCGGCGAGCTTCTCGATCGCGCCCTCCGGCCCTTCGGTGCCGCCGGTCATGTCGACGGCGATCTTGCCGGCCCGCTTGTCCCCATCACCAACGATGATGTTGGGACCGGCGCCCTCCAGCGCCGCCTGCTTGTACTCGGGGATCTTCTTGAGAGCCTTCATCACGTCACGCAGAGTGCGCGGCCTTTCGGCATCGAGATAGTCCTGGACGAACTTGGTCGCCAGGTTGTCGGCCGGGGTGTGGACGCACAAGAAACCGAAGTCGAGCAGCCTTGCGGCATCCACCGCGCGGGCGTGGTTGACCGGCATCAGATTGCGCCGCACTTCCGACATGCGGGGGCTCATCAGCGCCTCGCCTATGTTGATGGGCACGCCGAATGAGTTCCAGACATCGGCCTGCATCGCCATCACCTTGTCCAGCGCGGCCAGCGCCTGTCCCTCCGGATGATGCGCCATTACCACGTTGATCTTGGAACCGCGCTCACGCAGCTTGTCGGCGAGCAGGATCTCGCCGACCTCCATGTCGACACCGACCAGAATGCCGGTGACCTCCATCTGTGGATCGCCGGCGAGAATGCGTGTATCGGCGTACGGGCTCGCGAGGGTCTCGGTGTCGAACGTAGCCTTGTCATCCTCGTCGAGCTTCTCGTACTTGCGCTTCGCCTCGGCGAGGATGGTCTTGATCTCGCCCTCCCCACGGGGATCGTTTTCGATGCCCGTGCGTACAGCCAAGTCGTACAGTTCCTGCAGTTTCATGGTGCCTCCTGGGTCGCCCTACACGGATGATCCGGGGGTGGCCGCCTCCGCGGCGCGGGGGTGCGCTAGCAGTGGCGCTCGATCTTCCATGGCGGCGCGAAGCCCATCTCCCCGTGAGACGAACTCGCTGCCCGCCACGTAGAATCGCAACTGGGCGTCGGCGCCTTTTCGCACGCCGATGCGCCTGCCCACGCAGACTTCGCACTCGATTGGAGGGGCGTACTGCAACGTGAAGTGCCCCTCCGTCAAATCGGTGCCGTTGTCGGCAAGCGTGATGTCCATCGCCTTCGTCAGTTTACCTGGGCCGCTCGTCAGGTCAACCGCGGAAGTGACTGGGCGGTTGGCTCCCATCAGCTCCAGGCCCTCCGTCGGCTCAAGCGCGCGGATGAGCACGGCCCCCGCCACACCCTCCGTCTCAGTCACGACGTTGAGCAGGCAGTGCACACCGTAGTTGAGGTAGACGTAGGCGATGCCGGGGACACCGAACATGATCTGCGAGCGCGGGGTGGCGCCGTTGCCGGCGTGACTGGCGGCATCGCCCGGACCGTAGTAGGCCTCGGCCTCGACGATCCGCCCGGCCATGACGCCCTCGGGCGTTGTCTTCGCGAGTCTCTTGCCGAGAAGGTCACGGGCGACGGTCGCTGTGTCACGAGCGAAGAAGGTTCGAGGGAGTGCGGCCATGGCTAGAGCTCGAGTGACATCTGAGGAGTGTGCGCCGCGCCGGCTTCCGACCATTCGAGCTAGACCGTCTTGATCTTCGCCTCCAGCGCGTTGATATCGAGCCCGGCCTCGTGAGTGATGGACAGGCGCAGCATCGGGCCAACCTTCTCCAGGTCGGAGAGGATCTTCTCGAGCAGGATGAATGCGCGATCGCTTTCGGGGCCGCGTTCCGTCGGGAGCGTGAGGTCCTTGAGGATCGCCGTCTCGCTGCGGGATGCGACGAGCGGTTCGGAGCGGCCTTCGATGTAGACGTTCGTGCGCCGATGGGCGCCGCGGTCTTGTTCGATGGGCTCCAGGCCGACGATCTTGTCTGAGCGGAAATACCGGCCATAGCCGAGGGAGATCATCTTGTGCGGCTGGATTCTCATGCGGTGTCCGTTCCCAGCTCGACGTGCGCGCGCTACGCGGCAGGAATTATATCACAGGGACGGAGTTGAGCCCCTCCCCAGCCAGCCTCTCAGCTTCTCGAGCGGATACGTGTTGATCACGTCCTCGGCCTCGAGCCAGCCACGCTGTGCCGTGACCACGCCATACTCCACGAACCGCAGCTGCTCGGCGTGGTGCGCATCGGTATTGATCGCGATCTTCACCCCGGCGCGCTTCGCCTCGCGCAGGTAGTCATCTTTCAAATCGAGCCGGTCGGGGAAGGAGTTCAGCTCCAGCGCCGTGTTGTGCTCCGCGGCCGCCTTGAAGACCGCGTCCAGATCGATGGCGAAGGGATCGCGCTTGCCGAGAATGCGCCCGGTGGGATGGCAGATGATCTCAACATGCGGGTTCTCGATCGCGCCGATGGTGCGAGCCGTGATCTGCGCCCGATCCTGACCGAAGCCCGCGTGAACCGACGCGGCCACGACATCAAGCCGCGCCAGCAGTTCCTCATCGAAGTCCACGTTGCCATCGTTGTCGATGTTGACCTCACTGCCGGCCAGAATGGTTATCTCGGGATACTTCTCGTTAGCGGCCGCGATAGCATCCATCTGCTCCTCCAGCTGCTGCGGCGTCAGCCCTCCAGCCACCGGCAGCTTGAAGGCGTGGTCCGATATGGCGACGTACGCGTAGCCAAGCTCGATCGCAGCCTCCGCCACTTGCTCGATAGTCGGCATGGCGTCGCTCCAGTTCGTATGCACGTGAAGGTCGCCGCAGATGTCGTCGACGCCGAGCAGCTTGGGCAGTCGTCCCTCCGCCGCCGCCTCGATCTCGCCGGTGTCCTCGCGAAGCACCGCCGGGATGAGCGGCAGGCCGAGCGTCGCGTAGACCTCCTCCTCTGTCGCCCCGGCGATCCGCTTCTCGGCGGGCATCTGGAAGACGCCATACTCGCTGATCTTGAGGTCGTGCTTCCTGGCCAGCTCGCGGAGGTGGATGTTGTGCGCCTTGGAGCCGGTGAAGTACTGGAGCGCGGCGCCGTATTCGTGCGGAGCCACCACGCGCAGATCGACCTGGAGCCCGGCCCGAGTCCGTACGCTGCTCTTTGTGGCGCCCCGCGCGATGACCTCCGCCACCTGAGGCAGCGACTCGAACGCGTCCATGACCTCCTCCGGCGCGGCACTGGATGCCAGCACGTCTATGTCGCCGATCGTCTCGCGAAAGCGGCGAAGGCTGCCGGCCATGTCCGCCTGTTCGAGGGCAGGATGCCGCCGAAGCTCACCGACGATCTTGGCCGCGAGCGGATAGGCGTCGGACAGCAAGATCCTCTCGTGATGCTCGTGGTAGGCGGCGATGCCCTTGAGGATGTTCTCCTCGCTCTTGGCGCTCATGCCCTTGAGTTCGCGCAGTCCGCCGGTCTTGGCGGCCTCCTCAAGCTGATCGATCGACTCGATCCCCAGCTCGTCGTAGAAGAGCTTGATCTTCTTCGGACCAACTCCGGGGATCTGGATCATCGTGACGAGGCTGGCGGGCAGGCTTTGGCGCAGCTCTTCGAGATAGCCACAGCGGCCGGTCGTGAGCATCTCCTCGATCTTCTCGGCCGTGCTCTTGCCGATGCCGCCGATCGACTGGAGCGCCTTGAGACTGCCTTCGTCGTAGATGTCGCCGAGGTCACGGGAGAGGCTGCGGATGGTGATCGCGGCCCGCTCGTAGGCGCCCACGCGAAAGACCGACTCGCCGGCTATCTCGAGTAGCTCACCGATTTCGAGAAGGGCCGCCGCGATCTCGGAGTTTTCCATGCGGGTGACGCGATCGGACTCGGGCACCGGCTAGCCCCTCTCGTCGAGCCACTCCCTGGCGCTCGCCACCTGTTCAGCGGCGGCCTCGAACTGCTCGGCAACGCGCTCCGGCGCCGTTCCGCCCTCGCTGTCATGGCGCGCGATGACGTCCCTTGCTCCCAGCGCGGGTGCGCCGGCGCTGAACGCCTCGTGGAACTCGGCCAGCCGCTGGGCGGAGAGCTCGTCCAAGGCCTTGCCGGTCTTCTCGCAGTCCAGGACGATCTTGCCCACCACCTCGTGCGCATCCCTGAAGGCCACGCCCTTCTCCACCAGGAAGTCGGCCAGATCGGTGGCGGCCGCAAACCCGCCCGCCGCGGCCTCCGTGGCGTCGGCGTCGATCGTCATCGTGCCGACCATGCCCGCCACGGCGACGAGACAATCCTTGACCGTGTCGAGCGCGTCGAAGACCGATTCCTTGTCTTCCTGCAGGTCCCTATTGTAGGCGAGCGGCAGGCCCTTCAGCATGGTCTGCACCGCCGCCAGATCGCCGAAGACCCGCCCCGCCTTGCCCCGCACCAGCTCGGCGACGTCGGGATTCTTCTTCTGCGGCATGATCGAGGAGCCGGTGGTGTAGGCGTCATCGAGCGCCACAAACCCGAACTCCGAACTCGACCAGACCACGATCTCCTCGCAGAGCCTCGATAGGTGCACCATGATCGTCGAGGCCGCGCCGAGGAAGTCGAGGACGAAATCCCGGTCGGAGACGCTGTCCATGCTGTTGTCGCCGGTGCGCTCAAAACCCAGCTCGTCGGCGACCATCTGCCGGTCGATCGGAAAACCCGTCCCGGCAAGCGCGGCAGAGCCGAGCGGCATGACGTCCGCGGCCGCGAAGCACTGCACGAGCCTGACGAAGTCGCGCGCCAGCATCTGCACGTATGCAAGTATGTGATGGGCAACCAGCACCGGCTGCGCCCGCTGCAGATGAGTGTAGCCGGGCATGACGGCGTCCCGGTTCTCCGCGGCCACCGACAGCAGCGTCTCCTGCAGCGCCACGACGAGCCCCGCGCAGTTGACGATCTCTTCCTTCATGTACATGCGCAGATCGAGCGCGACCTGGTCGTTGCGGCTACGCGCGGTGTGCAGCTTCGAGCCGGCGGCGCCGATCGCCTCGGTCAGCACCCGTTCGATCGCCATGTGTATATCCTCGTCTGCCACGTCGAACTCGAAGCGGCCCGATTCGATCTGCTCGCGAATGCGCTGCAATCCGGCCTCGACCTCGCCCGCTTCTTCAGTCGTTATGATGCCGGTCGCCCCGAGCATACGCGCGTGCGCAATGGAGCCGGCGACGTCGACACGAAAGAGCCGCCAGTCGAACGGCAGCGACGCAGTGAACTGCTCGACGAACTCGTCCGTTGGTTTCTCGAACCTTCCGCCCCAGGCTTTCATTGCCCTTTCCTCTTCTTCGACCACACCTTCACCGGCAGACCAAACAGCTCGATGAATCCACGCGCCGAATCGTGCGAGAACGTGTCGGCCGGCTCGTAGGTCGCCAGATCGTAGTCGTAGAGTGACGCGTCCGAGCGCCGGCCCACGACGCTGCAGCCGCCCTTGTAGAACTTGAGCCGCACTTCGCCGGTGACCGCGGGTTGGGTTGTGGCGATGAACCCGTCCAGCGCCTCCTTCAGCGGCGAATACCACAGCCCGTAATAGACCAGCTCGGCATACTTGGCGTCGACGCCGGCCTTGTAGTGCAACAGGTCCCGCTCCAGCGTCAGGTCCTCCAGGGCGGAGTGGGCCTTGATCAGCGCCAGCGCCCCCGGTACCTCATAGACTTCGCGCGACTTGATGCCGACCAGCCGGTTCTCGATCATGTCGACCCGCCCGAAGCCGTGCGCCCCGCCGATCTCGGCCATCTTGTCGACCAGATCGACTAGGCTCATCTTCTCGCCGCCGATGGAGACCGGCACGCCGCCTTCGAATCCAACGACCACATACTGCGGCTCGTCCGGCGCATCCTCCGCAGCCACCGTCAGCTCGAAGGCGTCGTTGGGCGGCTCCGTCCACGGATCCTCCAGGACGCCGCACTCGATCGTGCGGCCCCAGAGATTATCATCGATGCTATACGGGTTCTCCTTGGTGATGGGAACCGGGATGTTGTGCCGCTTGGCGTACTCGATCGAATCGTCGCGGGTCATGTCCCAGTCGCGCGCCGGCGCGAGCACCTCGATCTCCGGGTCGAGCGCCGCGATGGATACCTCGAAGCGAACCTGGTCGTTGCCCTTGCCCGTGCAGCCGTGCGCGACGTAGGCCGCGTCATGCTCATGCGCCGCCTCTACGAGGCACTTGGCGATCAGCGGCCTCGACAGCGACGAGACGAGCGGATACTTGCCCTCATACAACGCGTTGGCCGCGAGCGCTTTCGTGACGAACTCGCGCGCGAACTCCTCGGCCACGTCGGCGACGAGCGATTCGACCGCGCCTACCGCAAGCGCCTTCTCCTTCACATCGGCCAAGTACTTGCCCTGTCCGACGTCGACGGCGAGCGTGATGACGTCCAGGTCTTCCTCATCGGCGAGCCAGCGAATGGCCACCGAGGTATCGAGACCGCCGGAGTATGCCAGAACTACCTTCTCCCGTGCCATGCCGTTACGTGTCCTTTCCGCTGTATGCGCGAAGTGTCGCGGTTACTCTTCCGCCGGCAGCTTCGTCGCGTGCCACAACGAGTATCGTGTCGTCCCCGGCCACGGAGCCCAGGACATCATCCGGGGCCGCGGCATCCAGCGCCGCCGCCACGCCCTGCGCCGTCCCGGCGAACGTCTTAATGATCACCAGGTTGGCGCTGTGCTCCACCGACTGAACCAGGTCGGCGCACATCCGCTTCAAGTGCAGGTCCTCGGCGAGCTCATAGCGCCCGTCCGGCGCCTTGTGAAGATCCATGTTCGCAAGGTCCCGAGATATCGTTGCCTGCGTCACTTCATAGCCCGCTTTCTTCAGCAACTCGACCAGCTCACCTTGCGTGGCGGGCCGCTCGGCCCGCACGACCTGCCTGATCGCTTCCCTGCGAGTCTGCTTGGCGCCCATCCGCAGCACCCTACCCAAGAAGCGCGACGAGCAGCGCCTTCTGCGCGTGAAGGCGGTTCTCCGCCTGGTCGAAAACGACGGAGTTCGGCCCGTCAATGACGTCGGCGGCGACCTCCTCGCCGCGGTGTGCCGGCAGACAGTGCATGAAGAGCGCGTCGCGCTTTGCCTTTCGCATCATCTTCTTGTCCACCTGATAGCCGTCGAACTTGGCCAGGCGTGCCTCGCGCTCGGAGTCCTGCCCCATCGAGACCCACACGTCGGTGTAGACGATATCCGCACCGGTGACCGCCTCAATCGGATCGTTGGTGACCTTGACGCTGTCGACGAAGCCGCGGACACAATCCTCTATGACCGCCATCGCCTCACTGGTCGGTTCGTACCCCTTCGGCGTCGCCACGCTGATCCTGGCGCCGACCTTCGCGGCGCCGATCATCAGCGAGTTACATACGTTATTGCCGTCGCCTATGTAGGCGACGCGCAGACCCGCCAGCCGGTCCTTCCGCTCCAGGATCGTGAGCAGATCGGCCAGGGTCTGGCAGGGATGGTAATCGTCGGAGAGCGCGTTGACGACAGGCACGTCGGCCGCGTCGGCCAGAGCCTCGACGCGATCGTGACCGAAGGTGCGGATGACGATGGCGTCGACGTAGCGCGACAGCGTCTTGCCGGTGTCGGAGACGGTTTCGCCCCGCGCAAGCTGCAGGTCGTCGCTGCCCAGGTAGATGGCGCTTGCCCCGAGCTGCGCCACGCCGGACTCGAACGAGACACGCGTCCGCGTCGAAGGTTTCTCGAAGATCATGGCGACCGTCTTGCCGTCCAGCGGCCGTTCGAGGGCACCGAGACGCTGCCGGCGCTTCAGCTCGAGGCCCTTTGCCAGCAGATGGTAGATATCGTCCCTGCCGTACTCGGCAAGCGTTAGAAGGTCGCGACCCTTTAGGTTGGGCATTTCAGGCTATCCTCGCTCGTCTCGCTTCACCTGCGGCAGGTTGCCGCGTCACACAACCATATCCAGGAATTCTACCAGAGCGTCGATCTGCTTCTCCTCGATCACCAGCGGTGGAAGGAAACGCAAGATCGATGTGCCGATCGCGTTGATCACGAGCCCTTCCGCCAGCGCCCGGTTCATGATCTCCTTCGCCGATTCGCTCTTCAGCTGCAGCGCGAGCATCAGTCCACGGCCGCGCACCTCGATGATGTCCTCCTTCGACTCGGCCAACTCCTCCAGCTTCGACCGGAAGTACGCCCCGGTCGTTGCCGCTTTGTCGACGAGCATCTCTTTTTCGATCGTATCGAGCGTGGCCAAGGCGGCCGCGCAGACTACCGGTCCGCCGCCGAACGTCGAACCGTGATCGCCGGGCCGAAAGGCGTCGGCGACCTCGCGGCGCGCAACCAGCGCTCCTATCGGCAGACCGTTCGCCAGCGACTTTGCCATGGTGATGATGTCGGGCTCTATGCCGTACTGCTCGTAGGCAAACATCGTGCCCGTTCGCCCGATCCCGGTCTGCACCTCATCGAGGATGAGCAGCAGCTTGTGCTCGTCGCAGAAGGCGCGCACGCTCGCCAGGTACTCCTCGTCACACGGGTAGACCCCGCCTTCGCCTTGAATCACCTCGAGCATGACGGCGCACGTCGCCGGCGTCACCACCCCCTCGAGCGCGGCGAAGTCGTTCAGCGGCACGTGCGTGAAACCGGGCGGCATGGGCTCGAACGGCTCCTGCTTGTCTAGCTGGCCCGTTGCCGCGAGCGTCTTCATGGTCCGTCCGTGAAAGGAGCGATACGCCGTGATGATCTCGACGCGATCCGGATTGACGTTCGTCTTGCTGTAGCGCCGCGCCAGCTTGATTGCGCCCTCGTTCGCCTCGGCACCGCTGTTGGCGAAGAAGACCCGGCCTCCGCCTGCAAGCTCGGAGAGCTTCTTGGCCAACTCGGCCTGCGGCTCGGTGTAGAAGAGGTTGGATACGTGCACCAGCCGGTCGATCTGCGTCTTTACGGCCAGGCTCACCGTGGGATGGCAGTGACCGATGTTGACCGCGCCCAGCCCGGACAAGAAGTCGGTGTACTCCTTGCCCTTGTCGTCCCAGAGCCGTGTGCCTTGACCGAGCACGAACTGCGCGGGCAGCCGCGCGTATGTCGGCATATGGTACTCGTCATCGAGCTTCTTGGTTTCGTCCAGATCCATCCGCTACTTCGTCTCCTTGCGAATCATCGTGCCGATTCCCTCGCGCGTGTATATCTCCAGCAGCAGCGCGTGCGCGATAGTGCCGTCGAGAATGTGAGCCCTATTCACCCCGGCCTCGAGCGCCTTGACGCAGGCGTTCACCTTGGGGAGCATGCCCGATCCGACCTGTCCGGTATCTATCATCCGCCGGCACTCGTCCAGCGTCACCTCGGGCACGAGCGACTCCTTGTCGCCCGGATCGGCGTAGATGCCCCGCACGTCGGTGAGGAAGATGATCTTGTCGGCACACATGGCCGCCGCCACCTCGCCGGCCACGGCGTCGGCGTTGATGTTGTAGCTCTTGCCGTCAGGTCCGGCGCCAACCGAGGCGACGATCGGCGTGTATCCGTCCTCGATCAGGTTGTCGAGTACGCGTCGATCGATCTCGTCGACGTCACCGACAAAACCGAGATCGACGTGGCTCGCCTTCTTGCGCGCCTTGATGAGCCCGCCGTCGTCGCCGGAGACGCCGATCGCGAACTTGCCGTGCTGGTTGACGAGGGACACCAGTTCCTTGTTGACCTTGCCGACCAGGACCATCTTGACCAAATCCATCGTCGCTTCGTCGGTGACGCGCTGTCCCTCAATGAAGTTGACCGGCATGTCGAGCCGCTCCATGAAGCTGGTGATCTCGGGCCCACCGCCGTGAACGATGACCGGATTCATGCCCACCAGTTTCATCAGGACGATGTCGGAGGTGATCGATTCCTTGAGCGCCTCGTTGGTCATCGCCGCGCCGCCGTACTTCACGACAACGGTCTTGCCATAGTATTGCTTGATGTATGGCAGAGCCTCCATGAGGATCTCCGCCCTATGCAGAAGGTCTTCCATCAGCTTTCACTCACTCTCTCGTCTCTCGTCGTCGCCGGCGTCCCAGGTTGCGTCGTTGGTTGCAGCAGCCTCGCCACCAACTACCCTCTCATCCTGGCGACGGCGACCACCGTCGCGAAGACCGCTCCGACTATGAAGAAGAGCCCGAAGAGCGCGCCGCTCGCAATCCCGGCGATTGCCAGCCCGGTGACCGTCGAGACCCCAGCGATCGCCTGGTACGCCAGACCTCCGTTGCGTCGCGCCGCCCAGCTGCTTGCCTCGCCCATCGCGTAGCCAAAGGCCAGCGAGAAGATGAACGTGCCGATCCGCACGACCGACAACAGCTCGCCCAGGAGTATGCCGCCGCCAATCGCGCCCAAGACGCCGACCAGCGCCGCCATCGCATAGTCCCTCGGCTTGCCGTGCGCCGTCATCCGACCGACTGGGCGTGCGCACTCCGGGCACTTGATTCCAACCGCCGTGTAGACCATGTCTTTCGGACAGATCGGCTTGCCGCAGTTCGAGCAACTGACGTTTGTCTCGACGTCCGGATGGTACGCGCACTTGGCCACTGCCGCTCCTTGGTCAGGCCCTGCCCCTCGTTTGATCGGCCCTAAGTCCGGTACTCCGCGTTTATCTTCACGTAGTCATACGAGAGGTCGCAGGTCCACACAGTCGCCTCCGCAGAGCCGACGCCCAGATCGACGCCGATGGCGACCTCGTTCTCCTCTAGGTGCGCCGCCGCGTCTGCCTCGTCGTAGTCGGCAGCCGCTCCCGCGCCGGCAACGGTCACGTCGCCGATCGCTATCGACAGCTTCTCCGGCTCGAGCATGGCGCCCGAGGCGCCAACGGCCGAGGCTATCCGGCCCCAGTTCGGGTCCTCGGCGAAGAGCGCCGTCTTCACCAGCGGCGAGTTGGCCACGGCCAGCGCCGCTTTCTTAGCTTCCGCCTCGTTCAGCGCGCCGGTGACGCGCACCTCGACGAACTTGGTAGCGCCCTCGCCGTCGCGCGCGATCATCTTGGCAAGCTCGGTGCAGACAAGGCGCAGGCCATCTTCGAATACGGGCGCCAGCGGGTGGCGCGCCGTTGGCGGCTCGTTCTGCGCCCATCCGCTTGCCAGGAGCGCGACCATATCGTTGGTGCTCGACTCGCCGTCGACGGTGATCATGTTGAACGACCCGTCGACGACCCGCGCCAGCGCAGCCTGCAGATACGCCCGTTCGACAGCCGCGTCCGTGGTCAGGAAGGCAAGCATCGTTGCCATGTCCGGCCGGATCATGCCGGAGCCTTTCGCAATCCCGCCGATGTGGACCATGTCGGTCCCCAGATTGAACTCCACCGCGAACTGCTTGGGGAATGTGTCCGTCGTCATGATCGCTTCGGCCGCGAGATGACTCTCATCGCTCAGATTGGCGGCGGCCTGCCTGATGCCAAGCTCGATCGCGTCCATTGGCAACGGTGTCCCGATGACTCCGGTGGAGGCTACGATGACCTGATGAGGATCGATGCGCAGCGCCTCGCCGGCGATTCGTGCCATTGCGACGGCGTCGCTGAGGCCCTCCGGTCCGGTGCAGGCGTTGGCGTTGCCGCTGTTTACGACGATCGCCTGCGGCGCGGCCCCCGCGACATGCCGTTTGCTGATGGTGATGGGTGCGGCTGCCATGCGGTTCGTTGTGAAGACCGCCGCCCCGACCGTCTCCGGCTCCTGCGAGACGATCAAAGCGACGTCCTTCTTCTGCGCCTTCTTGATACCGGCGGCGACACCGGCGGCCGCGAAACCGGCGGGCGCCGTCACTCCTCCGTCGATCGGCGTGAACACGTGGCTACACCGTCCTTCCGAGAAGCTCGAGCCCGGCTGACTCGCCGAGCCCGTACATAAGATTGACGTTCTGCACGGCCTGGCCCGCGGCGCCTTTGATCAAGTTGTCGATCGCCGAGATGGCGACGAGCCTGTCCGTCCGCTCGTCGACGAGCAGACCGATCTGGCAGTCGTTGGAGCCGACGGTATCGGCAGTGGACGGGAACCGGCCCTCATCCAGGACGACCACGAATGGCGCGGCCTGGTAGTAGCTCTTGTAGATGTCGATGACCTGGGCGGTCGTCACGTCCTTCGCCAGCGACGCGTAGGCGTTCGTCAGTATCCCCCGGTTCATGGGCGCAAGGTGCGGCGTGAAGCTGACCGTCACCTCTTCGCCGGAGATCTCAGTGAGGACGCGCTCGATCTCGGGCGTGTGCCGATGCTCCCCCACGTTGTACGCCGTGATGGAATCGTTGACTTGGCAGAAGTGCGTCGCAGCCGTGGGCGTCTTGCCCGCCCCTGAGACGCCGGACTTCGAATCGATGACGATGGTCTCCAGATCGATGAGTCCCTTGGCCACGGCCGGTGCCAGCGCCAGGGATGCACCCGTGGGATAGCAGCCGGGGTTGGCGACGAGCGACGCGTTGGCCACGGAGTCGCCATTGAGCTCCGGTAGGCCGTAGACCGCGCTTGCCAGAAGCTCCGGTTGCGGATGCGCCATCCCGTACCATTCTTCATAGGTATCCGCCGGAAGCCTGAGATCCGCCGAGAGATCGACGACCTTGTGCGCCTCGTCGAGCAACACGGCGGCGAAGGCCGCGGCTTGCCCGTGCGGCAGGCACAGCAGGAAGACATCCGCCTTGGACTTGGCGAAGTCGGGATCGAACGCTTCGTAGGTGAGGCCCAGCCGGTGCAGGCCGGGGTAGACGTGTGCCAGAGGGGTGCCGACTTCCTTGGTCGATGTGACGTACGAGAGCTCGGCCTTGGGATGGCCGGCGACGATCTTGACCGCCTCAATGCCGCTGTATCCAGTTGCTCCGATTACTCCAACACGAACCATCTCACACCTCCGTTCGTGCGATTATACAACATCGCGCATAATTGGCAAGTCTTCCTTGCTTTTTCGGCATGTTGAACGCACAGCTGAAGGCAACGGGTCGTCGGCCGCGACGAGTGGCCTGGCTCCGCAACGCCCCGTGCTCATCTGGACGCCAACGCGTGACGCCAGAGAGCCCTTGCCATGGCTATTGCGCTCACTTATACTGTGCATTACCGCTGCTTACCAAGGAGGTATTCCGATGGGAGAGCAAGACTACCGGGATATGTGGAAATCCCTCGACCTCGACCTCGACGTGCACGATGGCCTCTTGTCCGTGCTGGGGCAGTTCTACGGCGACGCGTACCTGTCGCAGGAGGACCGCCCCGAAGGCATGGGCTACCTTGACTTCGTCGTGTCCGAGGTCCACGGGCTTCGAATCAAAGAGCTGTTCGACGCCAAGGCCGAGGGCAAGAAGATCTTCGGCACCTTCTGCCTGTTCGTCCCCGAGGAACTCGTGCTTGCCGCAAACGGCGTCTGCGTCGGCCTGTGCTCGGGCGCCGACGCGGGCATGGCCGAGGCCGAGGAGTACATCCCGCGAAACACGTGCGCGCTGATCAAGTCATTCATGGGCTTCAAGCTTGCGCGCGTCTGCCCGTACGTCGAGTCGTGCGATCTGGTCATCGGCGAGACCACCTGTGATGGCAAGAAGAAGGCGTATGAGGCTTTCGAGCAGTTCAAGCCGATGCACGTGATGGAGATCCCGCAGATGAAGAACTACGCGGCCGATCGCGCGCTCTGGAAGGCCGAGATCATGCGGCTCAAGGAGAGAATCGAGGAGGTCGCCGGGACGACGATCACCGAGGAGTCCCTGACGGCGGCGATCAAGAAGGTAAACGCGAAGCGCCTTGCCTTGCAGCGCCTCCGCAAGCTGCGCTCCGCCAAGCCGGCTCCCATCTCCGGTCTGGACGCACTGCTCGTGACCCAGGTCAGTTTCTACGACGACCCGGACCGCTTCACCGCCAAGGTCAATGAGCTCTGCGACGACCTCGAGCAGCGCGTCGAGCAGGGTATTGGCGTGGCGCCGCCCGACACGCCGCGAATCCTCTTGGCCGGCTCACCCATGGCCATCCCCAACTGGAAGGTGCCGCTCATCATCGAGCAGAGCGGTGGAATCGTCGTGGGCGAGGAGGCCTGCATCGGCGATCGCGGCTTCCGTGACCTGGTCGACGAGGACGCCTCGACGATGGACGGCATGCTCGACAGCATCGTCGACCGGTACATGAAGATCGACTGCGCCTGCTTCACCCCCAACGACGAGCGTCTCGATCACGTCATCGACCTGGCTCGCAGCCAGAAGGCGGACGGGATCGTTCATTACGCCATCCAGTTCTGCACGCCCTACACGATGGAGGCCTTCAAGGTCGACAAGCGGGCGCGCGCAGAAGGCATCCCTTTCGTGAAGATCGAGACCGACTACTCGATGGAAGACATGGGTCAGATCAAGACGCGCGTCGAGGCGTTCCTCGAGCAGCTTGCTGAGATGCCGGTGGCGAGGTAGAGGCGAGGCGGATCTGAGCTGATGAGAGCGGCCGGGCTCGACATCGGATCGCGCACGATGGAGCTGGTCGTCGTGGAAGACGGGCGGCTCGTTGCCTGGCACGTCACCGACACGAACCACCAGCCGCGCGCGGTATGCGCCGAGCTCGTCGCGCGTGAGCGATTCAATGCCTTGGTGGCCACCGGCTACGGTCGCGGATTGGCTGAGGTCGCGTTCGATGCGCCCACCGTCACGGAGATCAAGGCGCACGGCGTGGGCGCGCGTTGGCTGCACCCGACATGCAGGACGGTCATCGATGTCGGTGGTCAGGACACGAAGGTGATCGTCCTCGACGGAGAGGGACGGACCGCTCGATTCGAGATGAACGACCGGTGCGCCGCGGGTACGGGCAGATTCCTCGAGGTGATGGCGCAGGCCCTCTCCTACGAGATCGCCGAGTTGGGACCGGCGGCTCTTGCGGCCGGCGATTCGATCAAGATCAGCAGCATGTGCACGGTATTCGCCGAATCGGAAGTCGTGTCGCTGCTGGCGAAAGGGAAGGAGCGGGACGCCGTGGCGCGGGGGGTGCACGACGCCATTGTGGAGCGCGCGGCCGCAGTGCTCGTCAGAAACGGAGTAGTCGAGCCGGTGGTCTTCACCGGCGGCGGCGCGCTGAACGTGTGCCTTCGCTCGCTACTCGAGGAGCGTCTGAACGTCAAGCTTCACGTAGCGGATCAGCCGCAGATCGTCGGGGCGCTCGGCGCGGCCCTGATCGCCGAATCCCAGGCCCAAGCTGCGTGACGCCACTAGAGCCGGTCGTCGCCAAGCCCGGCCCATTCCAAGTGACGCTACTCTGGGGAGCGTGGACATCAGCATAGGAATTGCGGGGGCAATAGTGCTGGGCACTCCGCGGGCTGCAAACCCGTTGGCCGGCCTTCAGACCGCCGGAGGTGGTTCGATTCCCCTTGCCCCCTCGAACCTGCAATAGGAGGTAGTCATGCGAAATGTCGTCGTCGGCACGGCGGGCCACGTCGACCACGGAAAGACCGCGCTCATCAAGCAACTGACCGGCGTCGACACGGATCGGCTGCCGGAGGAGCGGGCGCGCGGGATGTCGATCGACATCGGGCTTGCTTCGGGCGCGCTGCCGTCCGGCCGCGCCATCGACTTCGTCGACGTCCCGGGCCATGAGCGATTCATCCGCAACATGCTCTGCGGAGTTAGCGGCATCGACGCCGCGATGTTCGTGGTGGCGGCCGACGACGGCCCGATGCCCCAAACCGAGGAGCACCTCGACATATTGACGCTGCTCGGCGTGGAGCGCGGGCTCGTTGTGATGACCAAGATCGACATGGTCGATGACGAGCTGTTGAGCATGGCCATCGACGAGACGCGGGAAGCCCTCGCGGGCACGGCGCTCGAGGATGCGCCCATCGTCCGCGCCTCCGCCAAGACGGGGCAAGGTATCGAAGAGATCGCAGGGCTGCTTGATGAGATCTGCGCCCACGTGCGCCCCCGAGACGAGACACGCGCGTTTCGTCTTCCTATCGATCGCGTATTCAGTGTGCCGGGTGCCGGCACCGTCGTGACCGGGACCGTCGCCGCGGGCGTCGTCCTTGTCGGCGAGACGCTCCGGCTCTATCCCGGTGAGCTGGAGACACGTGTCCGTGGCATGCAGTCGCACGGCGAGGACGTGCAATGCGCCCAGGTTGGAGACCGTGTCGGCGTCAATCTGCATGGCGTGGAACCGGACCAGGTTGCCCGAGGCATGACGCTGGCGGCGCCCGGCTCCCTTTCTTCCACTCATCTGGTGAATGTGAAGCTGACCTATCTGCCTCGCAACAGCGGACCACTCGTCAGCGGACAGAGAGTCCACGTCTATGCGGGAACCGGCGAGGCCGTCGGGCGAGTTGTGTTGATGGAGCGAAGCGTGCTGCTCCCCGGAGAGGATGGCCTGGCGCAGCTGCGTCTTGAGAAGCGGCTCGCCCCGGCACCGGATGACGTCTTCGTCGTGCGCAGCCTGAGCCCGTTGGCGACGATCGGTGGCGGGGTTGTCTTGGAGGCGGCGGCGCGCAGGTACCGCGTGCACCACCCCAGCGCCCGCGCCATCCTTCAGCTGCTGAGGACGATGGATGGCGGCGGTCGCGCCGAAGCGGTTTCAAAGGTGCTGGCCGACAGCGCGCTGGCCGGATGCCGCCCGACCGACATTGCCCAGCGGCTCGCGCTGACCGAGAATGCCGCGCGCCATGTGCTGGAGATGCTGGTTCAGCAGAGTGCGGCCGTTCAGCCCGCGCCCGATCTCTTCGTCTCCGCCCGGGTGTTCGGCCGGCTCAAAGACGACATTTGCGACGCGGTCGAGCGCAGGTGCCGAGCTCACCCTCTTGAGGCCTCCTTCCCCGCCGAGGACATCAGAACTCGCATGGCGCGCGAGCTGCCACGAGAAGCGTGGACCCACGCCCTCGCCGAACTGGCTGCCGAGGACCGCCTGACGGTGAAGGGATCGCACGTGGCGCTGCCAGGTTACGTTCCGGTACTCTCGCCCAGACAGAAAGAGACGATGGAGCTGATCGGCCGGACGTTCGCCGCTACCGGGCTCAGGCCCCTGTGGTCGAGCGATATCTGCGAATCCGTGGACAGGCGCTCTCCGCAGCAGGTCAAGACGCTCATCGACTTCCTGATCTCCCGCGGCGATTTGACCCGGCTGGCAAACGGCGCGGTTCTGCCCGCCGATCGAGTCGGGACTGCCATCGAGCTGGTGACAGATCACATCAGCGAGCGCGGCCGAATCACGCTGCCCGAAGCGCGCGACCTCTTCGGCATCGGACGTCATCCGGCGCAGTGGATACTCGAGCACATGGACTCACGTGGGATCACGAAGCGGGTCGGGGACGAGCGGGTATTGAACGCGCCTACCTCCCGGGCAGCCCCCGGAATACCTCTCGCATCCGCATAGCCGAGTCTCTGAGACTCGTCTCGAATTCGAGCACGAAGACCTCGTTGTTCTTTGCCAGCACACGCCAGAACAGATCGCAGCTCCAGATGAGCGCCTCGCTGACGAAGGCCTCGTTCGGTCCAAACGCGATGTCGACCAGGCCCTCCTGCTCCCCCGGTTCTAGCACCTGCGTGACGGTCGTCGGCGCCGCGTGCGCCATATCCGAGAAGTACTTGTAGGCAAAGAGGTAGTGTGAAGTCAGACCCACTTCGTCGGCCATCTGTCGGATCGACTTGCCCGACCACAGGTTTTCATTCGGGTAGTTCGACTTGACCGATTCATAGAGCTGCCGCAGCCGCCCCCGCGCCGGCGATGACGCTCCGGCGGCCGAATCGAACGCTCCCGCGGACTCGAGCATGCTGATGTAGCGGTTGCGCGCCACGTATTCGTAGTCGAGGTAGAGCTCCGCGCGAGTCTCCGGTTCCTCCGCGATGTAGAGCAAGTTGGTGGTGTTCTCCACCAGGCCGCGTGAGAGGACAGCCGCGTCTTCCCCGAAGCCCTTGCGCGCCAGGAGCACGATGGCCGCGAACGTCTTGTAGCTCTTTGCGAAGAAGAACGCCGCCAGGCCGTCAAATGCCTCATGGAATACGACCGGGCGGTCCTGGGCCATGTCGCGAGCCGTGCCGAGCAGGCGCTCCGCCACGTCAAAGTATAGGGAGTACTTTCGTCGCAGGTGGGTCTCGAACGCAATATCGTCGGGGACCTCGACCATCGCGGCGTCGCCTAGGCCCGTACCGTCGCGCCCACCTCATGGGCGAGACGGCCGACGATGCGATCGCGCAGCTTGATGACATCGGCGTCGGTGAGCGTCCGGTCGGCAGCGCGGAACGAAAGTTCGAAGGCAAGGCTCTTCTTGCCGGCCTCGATCTGCTCGCCCCGGTAGACGTCGAAGAGCGCCGCTCGCTCGAGCAAGTCGCCGCCGGTCTGTGCGATGAGCCCCTGGACCGTTCCGGCGGGGACGCCTTCATCGACAACGAGGGCCAAATCGACGACTGCCGCGGGATGGCGTGCAACCTCGGTGAAGAGACGGACCGGATCGACCGCCGACAGCACCGCCCCGACATCCAGCTCGGCGATGGTGACCGGTTGGGTGAATTCCAGCGCGCCGGCGATTTCGGGATGCAGCTCGCCGATGAGCCCGGCCGCAACCCCGCCGCAGACCACCGCCGCGCATCTCCCCGGCTGGTAGGTGGGATGTGGGGCTACTTCCAGGGTCCAGCCGGCGTTCAGGCCGGTCATCACCGTCTCGATGACTCCTTTGGCACTGAAGAAGTCGACCGGCGACGGCTTCTCATACCAGCTGGGATCGGTCGGCGTCCCCGTGGCCACGAGGCCGATGCGCAGAGTCTCCTCAGGCTGTTTCTCCCCGATAGCCCGGAAGACGCGCCCTATCTCATATAGGGCGACACTCCGCGCGCCTCGGTTGACATTTGCCAGCGCCGAGGCAATCAGTCCGGGTAGAAGCGACGGCCGCAGCACCGATGCTTCGGGGCTCAGCGGATTCTCCAAGTACACGAGTTCGTCGGCCTCCGCCGGCAGACGCAGGGTCTCGATGAGCCCTGGATCGACGAAGCTGTAGGTGATCGCTTCGTAGACGCCGCACGATTCGATCGATTGGCGCAGCGCACGCTCCAGTCGCTGCTCGGGAGTCAGTCCGCCCCGCTTCTCGCGAGTCGAGGGAAGCGTGGAGACGACTTCGTTGTACCCGTAGAGCCTGGCGATCTCCTCGATCAGGTCTATCTCGCGCTCCAGGTCCGGTCTGAAGGTCGGTATCGTCACCTGGAGCGTGCCGCCGGACTCGCGGGCGCCGGACTTGGCGGTCACATCGAGCTCCAGACGGCGCAGGATATCGGTCATCGTCTCGGCCGACAGCTTCGCTCCAATCACGGCGTTCGCTCGCTCGGCGCGAAGCGACAGCGTCCACGGCTCCCTCGGGTTGGGATGCTCATCGACGATGCCTGCGAGGACGCGGCCACCGCTTGTTTCCGCCATCAGCTGCGCCGCGCGATTGAGCGCGTACTCGACATTGTTGATGTCGGCGCCCCGCTCGAACCTGGTCGATGCCTCCGAGAGCAGCCCGAGCGTGCGCGAGGTACGCGATATCGAAGGCGCGTCGAAGGTTGCGCCCTCCAGCAGTATCTTCGTCGTCGTTTCGGATATCTCCGTGCTCGCGCCGCCCATCACGCCGGCAAGCGCGATCGGTCCGCTCGGATCGGTGATGAGCAGGATGTCTTCCGATAGCTGGCGGTCGACGTCATCGAGCGTGACGAGATCCTCACCGTGACGCGCGCGACGGACGATGATCGTGTGCTCTGCGACCTTCTCGTAGTCGAACGCGTGCAGCGGCTGGCCGCACTCCATCATCACGTAGTTCGTGACATCGACGATGTTGGAGATGGGCCGCACACCCGCCGCCAGCAGACGCTCCTGCATCCAGCGCGGCGATGGCTGGATCTTCACGTCTTCGATGACGCGCGCGCCGTATCGAGGACACAGGTCGGGATCGTCGATCTTGACGGTCACGGCGTCTGCGGTCGGCTCGTCGACTTCTTCTACGACGGCCTCGGGACGCACGTAGGATCTGCCGGTGATGGCCCCGATCTCGCGCGCGATACCGATCATCGACAGGCAGTCGGGGCGGTTTGGCGTGACCTCGAGCTCCAGCACCATGTCGGCAAGCTGGAGTGCCTCGGCGAAGGACGCGCCAAGCGGCAGTCCGTCCTCAAGGATCATGATGCCGCTGTGGTCCTCGCCCATGCCGAGTTCGTCTTCGGCGCACATCATGCCGTCCGACTCAACGCCGCGAATCTTCGCTTTCTTGATCTTCATCCCGCTGGGAAGCTCGGCGCCGGCCAGCGCGACAGGCACCGTCTGGTCCTCGGCGATGTTGGGAGCGCCGCAGACGATCCCCGCGACCCGCTCACCGATGTCGACCTGGCAGTAGGTCAGGGTGTCGGCGTTGGGGTGGGGCTCGATCTTGACGATCTTGCCTATGACCACGCCGCCGATGTGGTGGACGGCTTCCACCGCCGTCCCGGTGAGGTCGAGCTTCTCGACAAGCTCCTCAACCGCCTCCGGGATCTCTATGAACTCTCTCAGCCACTTCAGTGAGACTCGCATCTGTATCCCGTCTCTAGAACTGCTTCAGGAACCTCATGTCATTCTCGTAGAAATAGCGCAGATCGCTCACCCCGTGCTTGAGCGCCGCGATGCGCTCGACTCCCATCCCGAAGGCGAAGCCCGTGTAGCGCTCCTTGTCATAGCCCACCTCGTCGAAGAGGTTGGGGTCGATCATCCCGCAACCCAGGATTTCCAGCCAGCCGGAGTCGCCGCAGAACCGGCAGCCCTTTCCGTCGCAGATCATGCAGCTACAGTCGACCTCCGAGCTCGGTTCGGTGAACGGGAAGTAGTGCGGCCGCAGGCGAACCTTGCGGTCGGCCCCGAACATCTCGTGCACGAAGACCTCCAGCGTCCCTTTGAGGTCGCCGAACGTGATGCCCTCGTCGACGGCAAAGCCCTCGATCTGATGGAACATGGGCGTGTGGCTGGGATCGGGCACGTCCCTACGGTACGTCCGGCCCGGCACGACGTAGAAGACCGGCGTCTTCTCCTTCTCCATAACC
>DYIV01000018.1:0-413 GCA_020723435.1 Slackia heliotrinireducens
CGCCCGCCATGAAAATGTGGCGCAGGTATGCGCGGGTGTAAGTAACGCATGCATAGCAGTCGCAGGCTGCATCAAGCGGACCGAAGTCGGCGCCGTGCGCGGCGTTCTTGATGTTGACGCGCCCGGCCGAGGTGAAGACCGTGCCGTTGCGCGCGATGCGAGTCGGCAGCGCCGAGTCGAACATGTCGATCCCGGAGGCAATCGCCTCGAGCATGCCGACGGGATCGCCGACTCCCATCAGGTAGCGAGGCTTCGTCGCGGGCAGCACGGGCACGGTGTGTCCGAGTACCCCCACCATCACCTCACGAGGCTCCCCGACCGAGAGCCCCCCGATCGCGTTGCCGTCAAAGTCCAGCTCAACGATCCGCTCGACGCTTTCACGGCGCAGGTTCTCGAAGGCGCCGCCCTGCACT
>DYIV01000018.1:423-29951 GCA_020723435.1 Slackia heliotrinireducens
AGAGCGCCTGGCCGGCCGCGGGGCCGCCCGAACCTTCAGACTCAAAGGCTTCTTTGGATCTCTTCGCCCAGGCCGACGTACGGCGCACCGCGTCGGCGACGGCCGCGCGGTCAGCCGGGTACTTCACGCACTGGTCGAACGCCATGATGATGTCGGCGCCCAGGCGCCGCTGAATGTCGATGGCCGCCTCCGGCGTGAGCACGTGCTGGGAGCCGTCAATCGGCGAGCGAAATGTCACGATGTCATCTGAGAGCTTCACCAGAGGCTCCAGGCTGAAGACCTGGAAGCCGCCGCTGTCGGTGAGGATGGGGCCGTCCCAGGCCATGTAGCGATGGAGCCCTCCGGCGCGCTCGATCGTCTCCACCCCCGGACGCAGCATGAGATGGTACGCGTTGGAAAGGACGATCCGGGCGCCGGTCGAGGCGACCTCGGCCGGAGTGAGTGTCTTCACCACCGCACGCGTCCCGACCGGCATGAAGACGGGGGTATCGACCGTACCGTGCGGCGTCGCGATGCGACCGGCGCGCGCGCCAGTCGTGTCTGCTTTCTGCAGCTCAAAGGCAAAACCCGACATGAAGCGATTCTAGCAGAAGGCCGGCATGTCGCACGCGGATGTTACACGGATGAAACATAGGTGTAATCCTCACGCAACAAGGCGGCGCTACCCTGATGCCATTGCTATCCGGAGTCTGGAGAAGCTTGGCAGACATTCTCGTTGCAGCGGATGACCCGCGTCTGGCTTCGAAGCTGTCCGAGACCCTCGCCCTCATGGGGTACCGGGTGCAGTGCGTCGCGCGCCCTCAGGGGTTCGTTGCGACCACACCGTCTCCCCCGGACGTCCTTGTCTTGACCAGCTCCAGTCTCACTCGCTTGAAGCGTCGCGCCGCCGAACTTCGCCGCTCCGATGAGGGCGTACACATTCCGATACTTGCCGTGGTGGACGAGAGCCTCGCGCCGCGAATCGCCGAAGATCCCAATATCGATGACTTCGTCGTCCTGCCGGTTTCAGGCGCCGAACTTGGAGCGAGGACGGCGGCCCTCTTGGCACGTCCGGGCACGGGACAGAGCGCGCTGCAGGCCGACGGACTTGTGGTCGATCGGGCGAGCCGCCAGGTGTCCGTTGAAGGTCGGCCCGTCACGCTGACTCGCAAGGAGTTCGAGCTCTTGGTCCTTCTGATGACGCACCGGGGTCAGACGCTAAGTCGCCAAGTCCTCCTGCAAGAAGTGTGGAGCGGCGGCGACGTGGCTTCTCCGACGCGCACGGTCGACGTCCACGTGAGCCGCCTGCGGACGAAGCTCGGCCCCAAGCACGGCAGCCTGATCCACACGGTCCGACAGGCCGGCTACGTCTTCGAGCGAGATCCCAGCCGATCGCCGCAGGCGACCTCTCCGTAGCGCGCCGGCGCCGGGCTCACGCAGACGCCTGGTCCGCGCCGAAGCCTAGCCCTTGCTGACCGGGAAGACCGCCTCGCGCTGCACGAAGTCCGGGTATGCCGTGTTGCCGTGCTCGCCGATGTCCAGTCCCATCGTCTCCTCCTCGGCACTGACCCTGACGCCGAGGGTCGCCCGAATGACAAGCCAGGCGATCATGGAGATCGCGAAGACGTAGACTCCCACGGTCGCAACTCCCGCCAGCTGTTTCAACAGCAACGAGAATCCGCCGCCGAAGAAGAGACCGTTGCCGGTCGTCCCGGGCATCATCGCGTCTTGCGCGAACAAGCCCACCGCGAGTGTTCCGAAGATGCCACCCATTCCGTGTACGGCGATTGCGCCCACAGGATCGTCCAGCTTCAGTTTGTCCAGCGCGAGCACGCCGAAGACTATGAGGGCGCCGGCCGCGGCGCCGATCGCGAGCGAGCTGCCGACGCTCACGTAGGCGCAACTCGCCGTCACGCCGACCAGTCCGCCCAAAGCGCCGTTGATCGTCATCCCGATGTCCGGCTTGCCCAGCAGAAGCCAAGCGATGATCGTGGCGGCCAGGGCCCCCGCGGCCGCGGCGGTGTTCGTCGTCACTACGATCCTAGAGATCGCGTTGGGATCGGCGGCCATCGTGCTGCCGGGATTGAATCCGAACCAGCCCAGCCACAGAACGAACGCTCCGATCATCGCCGATGTCATGCTGTGACCGGGAATGGCATGGACCGATCCGTCCTTGCCGTACTTGCCCAGACGCGGACCCAAGACGATGACGCCGGCCAGCGCCGCCCAGCCACCGACGGAATGGACAACGGTCGAGCCGGCGAAGTCCCAGAAACCGAGCTTGGCCAGCCAGCCGCCACCCCATACCCAATGGCCGACGATGGGATAGATGAGGGCCACCAACACGAACGAGAAGACGATGAAGCTGACGTACTTGATTCTCTCGGCCACTGCTCCTGAGACAATCGTGGCGGCCGTTCCGGCGAAGACGAGCTGGAAGAAGAATTTCGCCATGAGCGGCACGCCCGTCCAATTGATCGCCGAGTAGACCCCGCGATAGGCGTCTCCCACCGCCGGGCTGTTGTCGAGCCCGCTGACGAAGAAGAGTCCCTTCAGTCCCACGAACGGCGTGCCGTCGCCGAACATCAGGCCCCATCCGAAGACGAGGAAGGCAATCGTCGAGACGCCGAAGACGATGAAGTTCTTGGAGATGATGTTGACGCAATTCTTCGCCCGGGCAAAGCCGGACTCGACCATAGCGAATCCAAGATTCATGAAGAAGACGAGCATCCCGGTGATAAGAACCCACATTGTGTCGACAACGACTTTCACATCCATCAGGCGCCTCCCTTGGTGAGCCTCCCTAGTGAGTTTGATCGCAGAGAGCCGGAGCTGTAGCCGGCCCCCTTCCTAGATGTCGTAGTACAGGTAGAACTCATAGGGATGCGGGCGGAGCCTCAAGGCGTCGATTTCGTTCTCGCGCTTGTACTCAATCCACACATCGATGACGTCCTTGGTGAAGACGTCGCCCTTGAGCAAGAACTCATGATCGGCCTCGAGAGCGTCGATCGCCTTCTCGAGCGAGCCCGGCACCGTCGGGACGCCGGCGGCATCCTCGTCGGAGAGCTCATAGATGTCGGTGTCCATCGGCGCCCCGGGATCTATCTTGTTCTGGACGCCGTCGAGCCCCGCCATCAGCATCGCCGAGAACGCGAGGTAGGCGTTGCATGACGCGTCGGGTGGCCTAAACTCGACGCGTTTCGACTTCGGATTGTCGGTGTAGACCGGGATGCGAACGGCGGCGGATCGATTCCGCTGCGAGTAAACGAGGTTGACCGGGGCCTCGTAGCCCGGCACTAGCCGCTTGTACGAGTTCGTCGTCGGAGCGCAGAATGCCATCAGCGCCGGCGCGTGCTTCAGCAGACCGCCGATGTAGTGTTTCGCTGTATCCGACAGCAGGCTGTAGCCGTTGGGGTCGTAGAAGACGTTGGAGCCGTCTTTCCACAGGCTCTGGTGCGTGTGCATCCCGCTTCCGTTGTCCATGAAGACGGGCTTGGGCATGAAGGTCACCGTCTTGCCGTGCTTCTTGGCGACGTTCTTGACGATGTACTTGTAGAGCAGGAACCGATCACCCATGACGGTCAGCGTGTCGAATTTCATGTCGATCTCCGCCTGGCCGGCCGTCGCGACCTCATGGTGGTGCACTTCGACCGGGATGCCGGCGTCGATCATCGCGAGGATCATTTCGCTGCGCAGATCCTGGTACGAGTCGTGAGGCGGCACTGGGAAGTAGCCTTCCTTGTAGCGCGGCTTGTATCCGAGGTTGGGGCACTCGTCGGCGCCCGTGTTCCAGTCGCCCTCGACCGAGTCTATGAAGTAGTAGCCCGCGTTCTCGGTCTGGTCGAAGCGGATGTCGTCGAAGATGAAGAACTCCGCCTCCGGACCCCAGTAGCTGGTGTCGGCCATTCCGGAGTCCTTCAGATACTTCTCGGCCTTCTTGGAGACGTAGCGCGGATCCCGAGTGTAGGCCTCTTTTGTGAGCGGGTCGTGAATATCGCACAGGACCGACAGCGTGGGAATCTCGCAGACGGGATCGAGGATCGCCGTAGAAGGATCGGGGATGAGGATCATGTCGGACTCCTGGATCTTCTGGAATCCGCGGATAGACGAGCCATCGAAGCCGACGCCCTCCGTCCAGATGGAGTTGGTCAAATCGTCCAGCTCGGTCAGCTCGGAGGCGGGCATCGAGAAGTGCTGCCACAGGCCCGGCAGATCGTTGAATTTCAAGTCGACGATCTTGATGCCGTTGCTCTCGATGAACTTCATGATTTCTTCCGGCGTCATGTGCATCTCCTTCTTCCTGGTCGCCCAGCGTTGTGGCACAAGCTAGCCCGGTGGTGTTTCGCGACGGTTTCTCTATTGTTAAACCTGTGTTAATCCGTGGCGGCTGCGACGCCATGACCTTCGCGTTGATCGTCCCGCCGGGCGCACATCGAAAAAGGGCGCGTCTCACGACGCGCCCTTTCTCACGTTCCTCGGCCGCAGACCGGCCGCCGCGCACAGGCTATGATTCCCCGGCCAGCACCGGCTGCTCGGCTGCAGCGACGGGTCTTGGCGTCGGCGCCGCCCCCGGCGACATCGAGCCGCCGTAGCTGCCGTTCGCGAAGTCCGGGTAAGCCATGACACCCATCTCCGCTAGGTCGAGCCCGCCGATCTCCTCCTCTTCCGTCACGCGAATGCCCTGGATGGCGTCCTGGATGCGGAAGAAGGCATACATCGTGCCGAACGACCAAGCCACCACGACGACCGCGCCGATGAGCTGAGCCACGAGCTGGCTCGGATCACCGTAGAGCGCACCGCGTACCGGGGCCTCAATCCCGTTGAAGCCCGCGCCGTACGTGCCGTCGGCGAAGATGCCGAGGGCGATCAGGCCCCACACGCCGTTGACGCCGTGAACGGAGGCCGCGCCAACGGGATCGTCGATCTTGAGCCGGTGTTCGATGAAGATGACCGATGCCACCACGAGCAGGCCGGCAATCGTACCTATCAGGACCGCGCTGGCAGTGTTGACGAAGGCACACGGGGCCGTTATGGCCACCAAGCCGGCGAGCATGCCGTTGGCCGTCATCGACGGATCCGGCTTGCCCCACAGCTTCCACACCAAGAACATGGCGGCGAGGCTGCCGGCGCCGGCAGCCAGGATCGTATTAGTGATAACGACCGAGAACCTCAAGTCGTTGGCGGACAGTGTCGACATGCCGTTGAAGCCCATCCAGCCGAAGACCAGGATGATCGTGCCGAGTATCGCCATCGGTATATGATGGCCCGGCAGCGCCGTCGGCGTCCCGTCCTTCTTAAACTTGCCGAGCCGTGGACCGAGCACCACAGCCCCGGCCAGGGCGGAGAAGCCGCCGACCGCGTGAACGACGGAAGAGCCCGCGAAGTCGAGAACGCCGTGACCCAGGCCGAGATTCTTGCCCAACGTCGCCAGCCAGCCGCCACCCCAAACCCACATGCCGTATAGAGGATAGGTCACGGCCGCCATGAAGACGCCAAAGACGAGGAAGGCCGAGAACTTCCACCGCTCGGCCATCGCCCCGGTCACAATCGTGGCGGCGGTGTCCATGAAAACGAGCTGGAACAGGAAGAACGCGAAGATGCTCACGTCGTAGGTGCTGCCACCCAGGAAGAAGCCCTGAGTGCCCATCACGCCCCAGCCCTTCGCCACCTCGATCACGCCGGATAGCGGCTGCGTGGCGCCGAGCGTAGTGAGCAGGCCGAAGCCGCCGAACTGAAGCGCGAAGCCGACGGCCCAGTAGACGAGCGCGCCGATCGCGAAGATCACGAAGTTCGTCATGATGACGTGCGCCGCGTTCTTCGCACGGCAGAAACCGGTCTCGACGAGCGCAAAGCCCGCCTGCATGAAGAAGATGAGCGCCACGCCCATGATCACGAAGAACATGTTGAGGCCGACCTTGACGTGACCCAGGTCCTGCGCGGTCTCGGCCAGCGTCGGAGCGCCGACCTTGGCGGCGACCACGTCGCTGATCGTTCCGGTCTTGGCTCCACTTGGATCGCCCGCCCAAGCCAAGGCGGTCATCAGAATGAGTGCCAGGATAGTGAAGACGAGCGTCTTAAGCGCCGCTCTCTTCAGCGCACCCGGCAGCGCGCGCCGCAGCCGTGCGGCTCGTGTCGATGGCGTCACCGCCACCACCTCCTGTCAGATCTGCGGACAACTGGCCTTCTGACCTTGGCCGCTCGATCGGCCCTGGGGTTGTCCCCTGCCCCACGAACAGCATTCTCGACTCAGGCGGTTTCCGGCGTGTTTCGGTCGGGAGTACAGTTCGTAAAACGTCGGAACGTCCCGTCAACCTGGTTTGCCTCTTGGCCGCAGCGGGCAAAAGAGCAGAGCAATCGAATGGCTTGGCGAGACAAGCGGCAACCTGGCAGCGATAGTCGGTCGAAAGGACTTGACGACCGGCCGGGGGACCTATATATTATCGTATTACCGCAGTAACATCTCTGGCCGGCCGCGAGGGCGCCGGGCATGCAGCGTCCGTGAGCCGGGTTGATGTCCGGCAGACGCGCGCGATCTCGACTTGACCGAGATCGCTGCGGCCCGACACGAGAGGGCGATGGCCGCAGCACGGTCGCATAGAAGGACTGCGTCTCAGAAGAACGGGGCACCCGGGGTGGGCCGGAGAGCTCCGGACAGCGCGCGGGTTCGTCGCCATTCCTCGCTCACCGGCGACGTGCGCGCATGGTCTGAGCGCGAGGTCACCGGGCATCCCCTCCCACAGTTGGCGCCATCCGCTACATTCGATGACCTGGGGACCGTGAACGCGAAGCTTGCGGCCGTTCTTCGCATCGGCGACATAGCCGGCAAGGCGCGCCATTTCGACGAACTCATCGATGGCATTCTCCAGGAGTCAATCGACAGTATGGAGGCCGACTGGGCCGCCGTCCTGCTCGCCGGCGAGGCGGGACGCTGGATGGCGACGAGCGTCGGGCTGTCCAAGCGTCACGAACTGCGCGGCCCGACGCGCATCCCGCCCGGCGGAATAGTGGACATTGTCGTGTCGACCGGGCAGCCCTTCTTCATCGAGAACACCAAGACGGACCCTCGGGTCGTTTGGCCGCTCATCAAGGGATCGGCGCGCTGCATCCTCGCGGCTCCCCTGAGACGAGGCGACGAATCCCTCGGTGTCGTCTGCCTGGCCTGGCGACGGGCGCGCCGCGAAGATCCTTCCGATCGCGGTCTGCTCCAGATCGTCGCCGACAGGTGCGCGGCAGAGATTCTCGCGGCCAGGCTCTACGATCGCGCCGAGCGCGAGCTCGAACGGTCTGAGGAACTGACCCACATCGTACAGGACGAGCGTGACGTTCTCTCGGTGATCATGGATCACACGGGAACGCAACTTGCCTACCTGGATCCAGACTTCAACTACGTCAGCGTGAACCGCGCCTTTGAGCTCGGGTGCGGCATGACCAAGGAGCAGCTCGTCGGACGCAACCACTTCGAGCTTTGGCCGAGCCGCACGCAAGAGGCGGCCCTCAGACACGTCCGTGACTCCGGCCGTCCGCTCGGTCTCAAGGCGACCAGACTCCCCTTCCCCACCCGGGCAAAGGAGAGCGACATGGGTTTCTGGGATTGGACCCTCGCGCCGGCGAAGGATGCGGAGGGCCGGATTCTGGGCCTGGTGCTTTCGCTGACCGACGTCACCGAGGACGTGCGCTCAACCCAGCTCAGCGACGCTCTCAACGACATCAACGTAACGATAGGCTCCAAACTCGATGTCGACGAAATCATGCAACGGGTGGTGACCGAGGCGTCGAGGGTGATGAGCTGTGAGTCGACAACTATTCTCATGCGCGAAGGTGACGCGGGGGTTCCGCGTTACGGCGTCGGCGTGCCGGATGGAATCATCGGCAAGCCTATCTCAGCGGAGGAATTGAGCCATATCGCGCTCGCGGCCAGGACGAAGCATTGCGTGGCCATAGATGATGCCGCAGCCGACGAGCGAATGAGCGACTCCTACGCCAGGACCTTCTCCGTCGGCGCAGCACTGGCCGTGCCGCTGCTGGTCAAGGACGACGCCGTCGGAGTTGTATGCTTCCACCAGCACTCCGGCGACGCCGCGTTCTCCGACGAGCAGGTCGACTTCGCCGGAAAGCTTGGCGCGTCCGTCTCACTGGCGCTGGAGAACGCCCGTCTCTATGCGTCGCTTACCGAGGAGCTCCACCACGTGCAACTGCTCCAAGACGTCGCGGTTACGGCCTCGGCCGCCACCGACGTTCAGACGGCGGCTCGCGGCGTCCTGGAGGCGCTCAGCGTGCATCTGCCGCTCTCGGCGGGCAACGTTCGCGTCCTGGACGACAAGCACACGAAACTGCACCTCGCGGCCTCGCTCGGGCTTCCCCAATCGCTGATCGATGAGTACCGCGAGACGCCCCTGCGGCGCCGCTCGACACTCGTCTCGCGAGCGGTCTTCGAACGACGGATTCTTACACACGAGGACCGCCTCAAACCCGGATCCAAGGCGAACAAGGTCGAGCGAGAGTTCGCGAGGGCGCACCGTTACGTCGTCGTCCCGATCGCTCACCGCGACGAGGTCGTGGGCACGTACTCGCTCGTCTTCGAAGGATCTCGGCCCTTCTCCGACGCGGAACTGGGCCTCTTCTACTCGGTGGCCCACGTCATGGGACAGGCAATAGAGAACGCGATGCTGTTGGAGGCACGAGCCGAGGCGCAGCAGCGGGCAACGCGCGAGCTCGACGTATCGAACCTGCTTCGCGACGCCGCAAACGTGCTGTCGCGATCGCTCAACACGTCGCAGGTTCTCAACTCCCTCGCCGACATCCTGACCACCGTAACGGCACACAACCGCGTGATCATCAGTCTGATCGACAGGCGGCGAAACGAGCTCACGGTCGCCGCGTCAAGGCCGGATGGAGCGCCGGCCGTAGGGACGAAGAGGAAACTCAATACGCTGCCGCCCGAATGCGCACGGGCCTTCGCGAGCAAGCAGATGTCCGTCCTCGACTTCGGATCGTCGGGGGTCTCGGCCGCGGCCAAACGCTACGCATCCCGTCACAACATCGGACGCTGCCTTGTCGTCCCGCTGGCGCTGGGCGATCGGCTCATCGGCCAAATAGAGATCGACGAGGTGGGAGAGGCGGTCCAGTTCACCCAGCACGAAACGAAGCTGGTCGAGGGCATCGCCTCTCAGGCCGCCGTCGTCTTGGAGAACGCTCGACTTCACGAGGGATCGGTGGCCAAGGCACGCAGCCTCGAAGTCGTGTCGCAGGCCGGACGGCTCGTGACATCTACGCTGCGGATGCGCGAGGCGCTGGCGCAAATCCTCGACTACTCATCGGCGCTCTTCCGCGCGCAAGCCGCCGTTGTGCTGCTCGCCGATGAGGACGCGCAGCTGTTCAAAGTCGTCGCTCGCCGCGGCGTTTCGTGGAAGGTGGCGCCCAAGACGCTGACCGCGATGGAAGTCGCCCGCCTTGGATTCGATGGGCGGGGGCCGCTGCTCATAGAGAAGCTCAGGCAGACCTCGCGCACGTCGCTCTTGGCTGCTCTGGCGCGCGAGGGATACCGCAGCGCCATCATCGCCCCGTTGCGCATGGGCGAAGAGATCCATGGCTTCCTGGCCGTGCTCAGCGCCGAGGAGATGTCTCCGGCGCGCGAGGAATTGGCGGCTTTCCGTCTCTTCGCCGATCAGGCGGCAACGGCAATCAAGAACGCCGAGACCTACGAGCGAGAACACCGCATCGCGCGCATACTCCAGGAGAGCCTGACGGGGCCGATGCCTGACATAAAGAGCCTGGAGATTGGCATCGCATACGAAAGCGCCTACGAGACCGAACGCGTAGGGGGCGACTTCTACGACGTGCTGGAGCTCGACGATGAGTTGATCGCGCTGTTGATCGGTGACGTCTCGGGCAAGGGGGTTCGCGCGGCGGGCCTGACCGAGACCATTCGAAGCTCGGCCCGAACGCTGGCCTTCATCGACCCGTCCCCAGCCTTCGTCTTTACGCGACTCAATCAGTCGCTCCTTCACCAGTTGCCCGAAGACATGTTCGCCACGGCACAGCTGCTCGTCATCGACGCGCGAAACGGGGAGCTGCGCTGCGCCGACGCCGGCCATCCCGTTCCGCTGGTCTGCGGACCGCGCTGCTACGGCATGGACATGCCTCCAGGAATGCCTCTCGGCATCGAATCGACGACCTACCGCGAGTCATACGCGAAGATATCGAAGGATGACACCGTTCTCCTATACACCGATGGGGTCCTGGAGGCCCGCCGCTCCGGCGAGCTCTACGGTGACGCGCGACTTCGCCGGGCGCTATCGTACCGGCGGGACCGAACGCCACAGGACATCGTCGACGGCCTGCTCGAGGCGGCGTCGCGGTTCGCCGAGGGCAAACTCGCCGACGATGTTGCGCTGCTGGCCTTCCGCCTCAATCACCGCCGACGACCGGCTAAGGCGCGCTCGACGGCCGCGTCGCACCAATCTCGCCCCACATAGCCTGGGTGATCGACTGGCCCAGCCTGTTGTACTCATCCCACGGGTCGTTCTCCATCCGATCGAGATGCTCACCCGCGTTGGCTATCGAGAAGGCGTCCGGGCGAACGCCCCGACTCAGCTCGTCCCAGCCGATCGGAACTGAAACGTGAGCCCCGGTGCGTGCTCGCGTCGAGTACGCGACCACCGTGGTCGCTCCCCGATGCGTCCTCATGTAGTCGACGAATATCTTGCCGCGGCGCCGTTCCTTCGACTGGGTCGCGGTGAACCTGTCCGGCCATTGCCGCACCATGTCGCCTGCGAACGCCCGCGCGAACTCCTCTACCTCCGGCCACCCGTGACGTCTCACGAGTGGAGCCACAACGTGATAGCCTTTGCCCCCGCTCGTCTTCACGAAACTCGTCAGGCCCAGCGCGCCAAGCCGTCTTCGAACCAGCTGTGCCCCTTCGGCCACCTGGCTCCAGCTCACGGACTCTCCCGGATCGAGGTCGATGACGATCCGATCGGGCCGCTCGATTGCGTCCGCACGGGAGGACCAAGTATGTATCTCAAGCGTATCCAGTTGGATGAGATAGAGCAGACCCTCGCGGGAGTCGACCGTCATGTAGTCCACCGCCTCGCCGTCGACCTCCAGCGGCACCCGAAGGATCGAATCAGGATAGTCGTCGGCCGCCTGCTTCTGGAAGAAGCACTCTCCGGCCAGCCCCTGGGGACAGCGCACCAGCGCCAGCGGGCGGTTCGACAAGTGCGGCAGGATGGAATCGGCGACGCGCAGGTAGTACTCGGCCAAGTCGAGCTTGGTTGCTCCGGTGTCTGGATACAAGACCCGGCCGGGGTTGGTGATCGTCACACCACCGACGTCGACGCCGCGTTTGGGATTGGCGCCGATCGTCGGCCGCTCTCGAGGCGTCGAGGCGTCTTCTCCCGTCGAGACGCCTTCTCCGGTCGAGGCACCTTCTCCGGTCGAAGCCTCTTCTCTGATCACCTCCGTGGGCGCCTTGTCCTCGCGCAGACCCAGGAAGGCAGCCTGACGAAGCAGTCCCTCGCGCGTCCAGTTCGAGAAGCGGACCTCGGCTACGAGCCGCGGCTCGACCCAGTGCACGCCCTTCGATCCACCCGGAGGCAACCGGTCGAATGGGACCTTCTCCCGCTCCAGCTTGGCCAGACGCGCGCTCAGCTCTGTGAGCGTGTGCTCGTCGAATCCGGTACCCACTCTGCCCGCGTAGAGAAGCTCACCCCGTTCGTTGTGGACTCCAACGAGCAGGGCCCCAAAGCCGGCACGCGAGCCCGCCGGCTCCGTGAAACCGCCAATGACGAACTCCTGCCGCTCAAGACACTTCACCTTGAGCCAGTCGCGACCACGCCCGGGGTGATGGGCTCCGTCGGCGCGCTTCGAGACGACGCCTTCCAGGGCGAACTCGCAGGCCCTCAGGTGAAAAGACTCTCCGTGCCCGGAGACGTGGTCCGTGTAGCGCACCGCGCCGCCCGCCTCGGAGCTGGACATCAGGCTCGCCAGCGCCTTCTTGCGCTCGATGAGCATGCAGTCACGCAGGTCATAGCCGTCCAGGTAGAGCAGGTCGAAGACGAAGTAGGCGAGATCGGCGTCGCGGCCGGCGGATAGCGCGCCCTGCAGCAGCTCGAAGCTGCTGACGCCGTCCGGCTTCAGGACGACCACCTCTCCATCGAGGATCGCCTGTCTAGCCTGCAGCCGCCCCAGCGGCGCCACGAGGGCACGCATCCTCTCCGTCCAGTCGTTGCCCCGCCGAGTGATCAGCCGCACCGACCCATCTTCTATCCTGCAGGCGATCCGATAGCCGTCCAGCTTGATTTCGTGCAACCACCCGTCGCCCTCCGGCACCTTCGTCGTGAGGGTTGCCAACTGCGGCGCGATCTCGGAGGGCATCTCGGCCTTTCGGGCCCCCGAGATCGATGAGGTCTCGCGCCTGGAGTGCTCGTCGCGCTCCTTGATCAGCAGCCAGTTCTGCTTGCCGCCGGTGTCACGGCCGCGCATGTGGACGAGGGCCCACATGCCGTGGAGCTTCTTGCCGTCCAGGCGGAAGAGGAGCTTGCCGGCATCCAGCGCCTCATGGGGATCGGCCGCGGGAGTCCACGTCCCCTCGTCCCAAATCTCGACGGTCCCCGCGCCGTACTCGCCGGCCGGAATGGTGCCCTCGAAGGCCGCATACTCGAGCGGATGATCCTCGACCCTCACGGCCAGGCGTTTCTGGCTCGGATCGAGACTGGGCCCTTTCGGACACGCCCAGCTCTTGAGCACGCCGTCCAACTCGAGTCGCAGGTCATAGTGGAGCCGGCGGGCGGCATGCTTCTGGATGACGAAGGAGAGCGGACCCGACTCCGCCCGGACGTCTCCTCGCGGCTCGGGACTGCGGCCGAAATCCCTTCGGCGACGATAGTCCTCGAGCGGCATGCCTACGCGCCTTTCGCCTTGCGGGCCCGCTCGACACTGGCCTTGAGCAGGCTCATGATGTCGATAACCTCACCGCCCGCTTGAGGCTCAACCGGCTCGGCGGCGGCCTCGACCTCTCCCTTCTCCGACTTCCGCCGGATCAGGCTCAGAAGGTCGTCGCGGTACTTGTCGTGATAGCGCGCGGGATCCCAACGGACGACCATGGCCTCCACGAGCTGCTCGGCAACGTCGATTTCCTTGCTGCTGACTCCGAGCTCTTCCAGGCTCTCGGCCGGTGCGTCGACCTCGCCGGGATCGCGCAGTTCGTGGGCGAATCGCAGCAGCTCCAGTAGGAGCATGTCGTCGCGGGGGATCAGCGCCGCCAGGTGTTGCCGGGTTCGTATCACGACGGTGGCGATGCCGACGTAGCCCGCTCGCCGGAGCGTCTCGCGCAGGAGCGCGTAGGCCTTCCTGCCGCCTTCGCGCGGCTCGAGGTGATAGGGCGCGTCAAAGTACTCCGGGTTGACCTCCTCGGCCCGGACGAAGTCGACGATCTCGATGGTCTCCGTAGCCTTGACGTTGGCGCGGCGGAAGTCCTCGTCGGTGACCACAACGTAGACGCCCTTCTCGTACTCGTATCCCTTGACGATCTCCTCCCACGGCACTTCCTCGCCCGTGCGCTCGTTCACCCTCACGTAGCGCACCGGGGAGTAGTCCCTCCGATCCAGCAGGTGGAACTTGAGCTCATCTCGCCGCTCGCCCGGCAGAAGGGACACGGGCACGTTGACGAGACCGAAGCTGATGCTTCCTTTCCACAGAGCGCGCGGCATATCTGTTCTCCAGTTCTGTCCAGCTACGAGGCTGTGATTATGTACCCACCGCTTCGCGGACCGAATCGGGCCGCGCCTCCACACGCTGGACGGACTGCTACAATGGCTCAGTGTGAGGCCCAAACGCCACATAGCGATCGTCGGCGCCGGCAAAGTCGGCACGGCCGTGGGGGTTCTGCTCTCGCGGGCCGGGTACGAGATAGCCGCGCTTTCCTCCCGCAGGCAGGCCCATGCCGACGCCGCGGCCGCCCTCACTGGTGGTCGCGCGCTGCTCGATCCTGTCGAGGCGGCGCGCCTGGGCGATGTCATCTTCATCACCACTCCCGACGACGCGCTCGCCGACGTCTGCGCCGAAATCGCGGACGGCGGGGGGTTCTCCCCTGAAGACGCGGTCTTTCACATGAGCGGCGCGGCGACGACGGATGTCCTCGGTCCGGCCCGGCGGGCCGGCGCCCGCGTCGGATCGATTCACCCGATGCAGTCCTTCGCCGACCCCGACGGAGCCATCGACCAGCTGCCGGGGTCGGTCTTCGGCGTCACGGCGGAGCCTGAGGCGCTGCCCGTCGCGCTGGAGATCGTCGAGGCGCTCGGCGGTACACCGGCGCGCATCACCGACGAGCAGAAGGCCCTCTACCACGCGGCGGCCTGCATCGTGAGTAATTACACCGTCGCCCTCGCGGACGCGGCGGAGGAGTTGTACTCGGCGATCGGCGTCGATGCCGACCTCGCCCGCCGCGCCTACGGACCGCTGCTTGCGGGAACGCAGTCGAATCTGGCCCGCCGAGGACCCTCCGACGCCCTGACCGGTCCGATCGCCCGTGGCGACGCGAGCACTGTGCGCCGTCATCTCGAGGCGCTGGAGTCGGCGGGCATCGACACGGGTCTCTACCGAATCCTGGGAGCAAGGACTGTCGCGATAGCGCGCCGCCGCGATTCGCTTTCCCAACAGAAGGCCGACGAGCTGCTGGCCCTTCTGGAGAACGAAGGGCCGCAGGAACTCAGATGTCGCGGAGGTGGCACATGAGCACCAGCGCACCCCAATCCGAAGGAGCTGGCCGATGAGCATGGCCGACAGCGTCCTGCTCCACGTCTGCTGCGGCCCGTGCGCCATCCACCCGGCGACCGTGCTGGGCGCCCGCTCGCTCGTCGCGGCCTACTATTACAACCCAAACATCCACCCCGCCGAGGAATACGCGCGCCGGCTCAGCACCGCGAAGCAGTACTGTGAGGAGATCGGTCTGCGCTTCATCTCAGGCCCCTACATCCCCGAGCAGTACTTCACGGCGATCGGCCCCGACGTGACAAAGCCGGCGCGGTGCCGACACTGCTACGAGCTGCGCCTCAGCGCAACCGCCGCTGCCGCGGCCGAACTCGGGTTCGGCTCCTTCTCCACGACGCTTCTCGTCAGCCCGTACCAGGACCGTGAGGCAATCCTGGCGGCAGGGAGGCGGGCGGCCGCCAGGAGCCACGTTGACTTCGTCGAGGAGGACTTCACCGCCGGCTACCGGGCGGCACAGCAGGGGTCGCGCGAACGGGGCATGTACCGCCAGAAGTACTGCGGCTGCTCCTACAGCAAGGACGAGGCGGACGAGGGTCGCTAAGACTATGGACGTCTCGCTCTTCGACTACGACCTACCCGAGGACCTGATCGCGCAGCGGCCCGTCGAACCGCGTGATGCGTCGCGGCTGCTCGTCCTCGGCCGCGACAGCGGGTCCGTGACGCACGATGTCTTTCGCGCTCTCCCGTCATACCTGAAGCCCGGCGACTGCCTTGTGGTCAATGAGACGCGCGTCATGCCCGCGCGACTGATTGGGAAGAAGGCGGGCACCGGGGGACGGGTGGAGCTGCTGCTGCTTCGCCCCCGAACCGACACGACGTGGGAAGCGCTCGCCAAGCCCGGCAGACGCCT
This sequence comes from Slackia heliotrinireducens, assembly GCA_020723435.1. GTDB lineage: Bacteria > Actinomycetota > Aquicultoria > DYIV01 > DYIV01 > DYIV01. Next base: position 16,022 of record DYIV01000018.1, read on the forward strand.
GCAGCCCGGGGCGCGCCTTGACTTCGGGAACGGACGACTGTCCGCGCGCGTCGCGGAGCGACTCGAATCCGGCGGCCGGCTGGTCGAGTTCGAGACGGACCCCGCCGAGCTCGCGCGTGCCATCAAGGAGCTGGGCCGAGTTCCTCTCCCGCCCTACATTCACGAACCGCTTGCCGATCCCGAACGCTACCAGACCGTCTACTCGAGCGACGAGCGGTCTGTGGCCGCGCCGACGGCCGGACTGCATTTCACGCCTGCACTGCTGGGGGAGATGAGCCGGAGGGGTGTGGATGTGGCCTCGCTGAGACTGACCGTCGGGCTCGACACATTCCGCCCGGTCACTGCGGAGACGGTGGAGGAGCACACGATCCACAGCGAGTCCTATGAAATAGACGACGAGGCCGCGACGCGCATCAACACGACGCGCGAGCGGGGCGGACGCGTCATCGCCGTGGGGACCACGTCGACCAGAGTGCTGGAGACCGTCGCGACCGATGACGGGCGCGTCCGCGCGAGCGACGGCGTCACGCGACTCTTCATCTACCCCGGATATCGCTTCAAGACCGTTGACGCTCTGCTGACAAACTTCCACCTGCCGCGCTCGTCGCTACTCATGCTGGTCAGCGCGTTTGCCGGACGTGAGCGGGTGATGAACGCCTACGCCGAGGCGATTGCCGAGCGGTACCGCTTCTTCAGCTTCGGCGACGCCATGCTGATCGCCTAGCTACTCAGGAACGCTCTCGGGCTCACGCGCGCTGAAGAAACGGAACTGGTCGCGGCCTCCCCTTTTCGCCGCGTACATCGCGGCGTCGGCTCCGGCGAGCAGGCGGTCGAGGTCGTCCCCGTCGCGAGGGTAGACGCTGACGCCTACGCTCATCTTCGGTTCGATCTCTTCGCCGAGGATCGTGAGCTTCTCTCGTCCGAGATCGAGGATCTTCTGCGCGGCCCTGCCGGCGGCCTCCGCGTTCGTGTAGGGCAGGAGAATGACGAATTCGTCTCCCCCGAAGCGCGCGATAGTGTCGCCGTCACGGAAAGCCGCAGTCAGACGCTTCGCGAGAGTCTTGAGGACCTCGTCGGCGAGCGCGTGGCCGAGCGTGTCGTTGATGCACTTTAGGTTGTCCACATCCACGAAGATGAGGCTGGCCGGCTCTTGATGTCTGCGCGCGTGGCCGAGGACCATCTCCGCCCTATCGACGAGAAGTGACCGGTTCGGCAGACCGGTCAGATCGTCGTGGTAGGCCATGTGGCGGATCGTCTTCTCGGCATCCTTGCGCTGGGTCACATCAACGGCGACGAAGACGACGACGGAGGACGTGCCGTCGGCCATGAGGTGGGCCCTTAGCTCAATGGGGACAGCCTTGTCGTCACCGCTGGTCACCGAGGTTTCCATCGACGCGCTGCCCGCCGTGGGCAGAATCCCAAGCAGGGCATCGAGGTCGCGCGCGCCCTGCTGGCTCAACAGGTCGTGGATGTCCGTCCCCACCAATCCCTCCTGTACGACTCCCTTCAGACTGCTCAGCGCCTCGTTGGCGTAGACAATCGTTCCTTCCAGATCCGTCGCCAAGACACACTCGGACGTCTGATCCAGCAGCATGGAGCGAAACGACAGCTCCTCTTCCATGCGCTTTCGGTCCGTCACGTCGATGCCGGCGCTGCGGATGCCGACGACCTCTCCCTCGTCGTCGCGCAGCACTCGACGGTGCCATACCGCCTCGTGCTCCTCCCCACTCATGTCGACGAACGCGTACTCGACGTAGGCGTCATCGGCATCCTCCGACTCGACGAGCTCGGCAAAGCCGGTCCGCGCCCGGTCCCGCACCCGTCTGGAGACGAAGGTCTCGAACCAATCCATGCCGAGGACGTCGTAGAGATCGCAACCGACCGCCATGCAGGCCTCCGCGTTCATCCAGGTGATCTTCCCCTCAGGATCGAGATAGACGATCATCGCCTCCACCCAGTTGACGTATCGCGACGAGCGGACGATGGCCGACTTCAGGCGCTTGGACTCTCTGGTCTCGGTCACCAGCAGAGCGCGCAGCCCGATGACGCCGGCAAGAAGCATGGCGGATACGCCAAGAGCGGTTATCGCTTCGGAGAGCGTCTCGGGAGTCGGCGCGTACAGTGTCAGAACGATCCTACGCCACGACTGAAGCAGCAGCGCGGCGGCAATCAGTATCCAGAACCATCGCTTGCCGCTGAGGGGGATGAAGAGCAAGGCCACGATGGCCGCGGCTATCTGAAGGACCGCCGCCGCGTAGAGAATGATTTGTGAGATCGTTTGCGCGTCCACCACAATCGCCGCACTACCTGTCGTTGTTCCCCCGAGGAGCGTCACGACTGAGTCGCTCTTCTACAGTATACCCCGGCCCAAGAGGACCGACCAAAGTCGGAGCACGTGGCGACGGGCGCTAGGAAACCTGCACGGACGCGACGCCCGATTCGATGGATATCTCTATCTTGTTGTCCGCGGTCTCGTAGTCCAGCGACTCATAGCGGTTGCCGGAGCCGGGAAAGCGAGCCGTATCGACGGTCGTGCTCCCCAGGCCACCCTGAGTGGTTATGCGGGCGGCGACTCCCTGCGGAATCGCCAGGCGGACGGAGGCAACGCCGGTTTGGACTACCGCCTTCGTGTGGCCCGAGTTCGCCGGGAGCGTGACCGAGCTCGAGCTGGCACCCGTCTTCAAGCGCAGGCTGCCGACGTTCAGGCCGGATAGATCCAGGCTGAGATTGCTGGCGCCGCCGCCAACCTCCAGATCGGTGCGGATCGACGGATTGAGCCTGATCGACCAGTCCAGCGCTCCGTGCGGCCCCCAGTTCCAGGGCAGCCACGCGTCGGACCCATCGTCGGTCGGAGGGCTCAATTCGACCACGAGCTCATCCGCCGCCTTCGACTCGCGGTGGGAGACGCCACCGCCGAACGTGCCGGCCAGCAGCGTGCCCTCGTCGGCCCCGCCGCGCACCTCGAGCCGTCCGGCGCCATGGTTGATGGAGACTCGCGCTCGTTTCGCGTCCCCCACGGGAATCGACAGCGTCTTGGCGATCGGAGCCGGCCGTCGCAGCAGCGCGTCGAGCAACAGCTTCACGCCGAGCAGGACGATGAGCAGCGGCCACAGGACGCCCCACGCGTCGGCGGGCAGCAGGCCAAAATTGCCGAGCAGGATGACGAGACCGACCAGTACAAGTACGAAACCCCAGAAGATCCGATTCCGTCTCACGGCGCCTCCTCTACCGTCACTGAGCCGATGCCGATCTTCACGTCGATGTCCGCGGTGTTGGTCGCGTCCCGGCTGCCCGAGGTGTAGACGTCCCCATCCTTGCGATAGCTCCCCGGCACGTTGAGACTGCCGATCCCGGAGTCGCTCTCGATCCGCGCAGCCACGGTCGAGGGGATGACGATGGTGGTGGCGCCGATGCCGCCGTCGACCGAGACGTCGATCGGTCCCTCATTCGGCAGACGTATCTTGGTTCTGCCAACGCCGGCGTTCAGGTCGAGACGACTGGTGGGAATGGAGCGCAGGTCGATGTCGGCATTGCCGACGCCGTTGTCGATCCACAGCGAGACCGGTACCGCCGGGCCCAGCTTGACGTCCCACTCGCCCGCAGCTGTCGGCCCGAACGGCATCCAGGTTCGTCGGCTCCTTGAGCCGGCAAGGTCGAAGTGCGCCGTTCCATCAGAAAGCCGGTAGTCCGGCGCGACCGGCCAGTCCTGGGGATGGGAAATGTGCGCCTCAACGAGGGCGCTCGCGTCGCTAGAGCCCGAGACGTCCAGGTTCGCTACACCCGGTTCAAGCCGGATCTCCGCTCGACTCGCCTCCTCTGAAGCCCGCACGAAGTTCTCGCGCACGATTCGCCCCTGCCCGAACTGCGGCCACGAGCTGACCGCGACGATTCCGGCGAGCACGGCGGCCGTCACGAGCAGAACGACGATTGTTCCCCACACGGAGCGCCGCCCGATCAGGATGTCGAGGCCCACCAGGATGAGGATGACCGGCCACGCGCGCCAGACCGTCCCCCAGATCCCCCAGGGCAGCATCCCCAGATTGTTGAGCAACAGGACGACGCCTATTCCGATAAGAATCATCGGGCCGACGATCCCGCCCCTGCGGAAGCGGCCCTCACGCTCTTCATTCTGAGTTTGTTCTGCCATCCCCTACGCCCCCTTCCCACGCCTGAGAAGCAACGCCAGACCAATCGCGATCAGTACGGATGCCGGCCACCATCTTGTTCGTGCGACTTCTCGTCAGACGCTTCTGCATCACGTTGGGACCGCCATTGACGGCTCAGCGCTCCATCCAGGCTCGACGAATGGCTGCATGGTAACTGATACCTCATCGCCGGTCGTGGCAACCACGCCGTCACGCATGTTGATCACGCGATCACAGGCCTCGCCGACTTCAGGGTTGTGCGTCACGAGTACGAAGGTCGTCCCGGTCGTCTCGTTAATCTCTCGCATCATCACCATGATCTCGTCCGAGGTGGCGGTGTCAAGGTCACCCGTGGGCTCGTCGCCCAAGATGACGGCCGGGCTGTTGACAAGCGCCCGGGCAATCGCCACTCGCTGCTGCTGGCCGCCGGACAGCTCGCTGGGCATGTGGCGCATCCTGTCGGCCAGACCGACACGGCGCAACGCCCTCTCCGCACAGCGCAGCGCCAGCTTGCGTGGCGTGCCCGCATACTCGGCCGCCAGCGCGACGTTCTCAAGAGCGGTCAGAGTCGAGACCAGGTTGAAGCCCTGGAAGACGAAGCCGAGCTCCCGACTCCGGATCTTGGTCAGCTCTCGCCCGCTCACGCCGTCGACACGCCGATCGTTCAGGCACACTTCGCCCCCGTCCGGCTCGTCGAGGCAGCCCAGGATGTGCATCAGTGTCGACTTGCCGGAGCCCGACGGCCCCATGATCGCCACCATTTCTCCCTTTGCGATCTCAACCGACGCGCCACGCAGCGCGTGCACGTAGTTGTCCTTGCCTAGCCTGTACTCTTTCACTAGGTTCTTTCCCTCAATGATTGTGTTCACTTCAGCGCTCCTTGTCGTCTCACGTACCGGCCTCGGGGTCCTGTCATTACTCGTACCTCAACGCCACTACCGGATTCAGACTCGCCGCGTGCCAGGCCGGATAGAGCCCGCTCAGCACGCCCAACCCGAGCGCGAAGCCGATGGAGCCGGCCACCAGCCGTCCTGTCAGCAAGAACAGCGGCGTGCCCGCATTGCCGGAGTTGGCAGCGAACGTGAACAGCGCTCCAAGGGCCAGCCCGAAGAGCCCGCCGATCAGCGCTATGGCCGCCGATTCGCTCAGGAACTGACGTATGACCGGAAAGTGGCTTGCGCCGATCGCCTTGCGGATGCCGATCTCGCGCGTGCGCTCGCTGACGGACATCGTCATCGTGTTGGCGACGGACAGGCCGCCGACGAGTAGCGATATCAGCGCGATCCCGAAGATGATCGACGTGAAGATCCTAGTCGAATCGCCAACCTGTTCTTTGAAAGCCTTGGGTCCTGTGGCGGCAACGCCTTTCACCTGCTTATTGATGCTCGCCGCGACCTTCTCCGGATCGTAGCCCTCTTTCACGTAGACCGTTATGCCCGTGGCCCACGAGTGGCGATCGACATTGCTGCGCACGACCTCCGGCATGTCGGCATGGAGCAGATTCTGTGCGTCGTGCAGACTCATGTAGACGCTGGAGTCAGGGCCGGTCAGAGTCTTCTCCATGATTCCGACGACCCTAAACCTCTTGCCACGTATCGTCACGTCTTCGCCCACCTTGGCGCCGAGCTTCTTGACCAGGTCGGCCCCGACCGTGACCGCTCCACGCTCGCCGGTGCGCAGCTCCCGCCCGTCTGAGTAGCGCAGTTCGAACGACTCGTATCCCTCGTCCCGACCGTCGCCGCCGGTGACCATAGGCGGCATGCCCATGTTGACGGCGCTCTGCTTCTTCGAAAGCAACATCGTTACGTTGGCCGACGCTCGCGCCACTCCGGGCACCTTCTCGATCGTCTTGATCTTCGAAAGCGCGAGCGGCTCGGTCGAGAAGCCGCCGAGCGACGCGGATCCCGCCGAAACGGTGACCTTGTCGCCGGTCCACTTCAGTCCGCCGTCGACGAGCAGCGTGATTTTCTCAGCCATGGCGCCCATGACGATCAGCGCGAAGACGCCGATGGTGATTCCCGATATCGTCAGCAGCGCTCTGAGCTTCCTTCGAAAGATGTTCCTGATGACTGTCATGCCCCGTCCTTTCCTCTTCCCTCGTCCGACTTCGATAGCTCAACCGGCTTCGTCGCTCAGCCGACTTCGACGGTTCAGCCGACTGCCAGTCCGTAGGCCCAATACGCAACGGCCAACAGCGCCACACCACCGATCACGGTCCCCGCCGCCTTCAGACTCAACAGCCTGAGTTTGCCTCGTGCCACGTCCGCGACACCGCCCAACAGGACGCTCGCGCCTCAGACGCCAAGGCCCACCGCCAGAACCCACCAGTACCACATGCGAATTCCTCCCCTCGCCTAGATCGACTACTCGCTGCCGGAGCCGTCGCAGACGACGCGCAACGTCGCCAGCAAGCGCTCCGGTGACTCTCCCTTGCTGATGAAGCCGTCGACTCCCGCCTCAATGGCCTCGCCTCTGGCTTCCAGGCGGCCGCTGAGCGCAACGACCTTCACGTGCGGACAGACGGCGCGCAGCTTCGAAACCAGCCTCTTGCCCGCCGCCTCCGCTCGGCCATGCGCCCCCGGCCTTCCGGGCAGCTCCCAGTCGAGCAGAACCAGTTGCGGCGACTTCGTCGCCACCTCGGTCACGAGCTCTGCCCCGCCGGCCACCTCGGCGACAACCTCATAGAGCGGCTCCTCCTCCAGCAAGAGTCGGAGCGCGGACCGGACTTCCGGCTGATCGTCGGCCAACAACACCTGCATCGTGCATTCCCCCTGATGAATCATGGAAGTCCGTCGTGTGCGACTTGAGTATGACGCACGGCCCGCCGCAAAGCTCCAGGCATCGGGGCAGTCTTTGACCTGGCCGGGTGGCCAGGGCGTCGGGAACGCACTATCATCTGCTTCCAGAACCGAAGTTCCGCCGCGACCGGACGGAGGCCGCAACCTCGTGGCAGAGTATCTCGATCGAACTCATGAGCTCGAGCGTCGCGGCGCCCTCGCGGAGAGCCTCCGCGACATCCTGACGATCCTCAACTCCAACCGGCCTCTCGATGAGGTGCTCGACTACATCGTCGAGCGAGCGGCAACCCTGCTCGAGGCCGACGGCGTGGGTGTCTATCGACTTGAAGTCAAGGACGGTCTGCTCAGCACGCAGACTTCGCGTGGACTCGACGTCGACTTCGTCGCTGGGATGGAGATCCCGGTCTCAGGCGGCGTCGTAGGCCAAACCGTGCTGAAGGGCAAGCCGCTCGTGCTCTCAAGAGTCGCTGACATCATCCCCAACGCGCTCGAGCAGATGCCGGCGCCCAGTCAGCAGCGCTTATTGACGAGCCTCGTCGAGACCTACTCATCGGTTCTCGCCGTCCCACTCATCGTTAAGGATGAGCTGTACGGTGCGATCACGCTCTACTATCACCAGCCCCGGGAGCTCTCCGACGACGACGTCGAACTGGCGATGGCCTTCAGCGATCAGGCGGCGCTGGCCATCGAGAACGCGCGCCTCATCGACCAGGCGGAGGAGGCCGCCGTGGCCGCGGAGCGCAGCCGCCTGGCGCGAGAGCTTCACGACGCAGTCACGCAGACTCTCTTCTCCGCCAGCCTCATCGCCGAGGTCCTCCCGCGCCTGTGGGAGAGCAACCCCGAAGAAGGCCGGCGGCGCCTGGCGGAACTGCGACGCTTGACACGGGGCGCACTGGCGGAAATGCGCACACTGCTGTTGGAGTTGCGCCCGACCGCGCTGGTCGAAGCCGAGATCGGAGAGTTGCTCAGGCAGCTCGCCGACGCCGCGACGAGCACGGCCGGCATGCCCGTTGAGCTGTCCGTAGAGGGCGACTGCCGGCTGCCGCCCGACGTGCAGATCGCGATCTACCGCGTCGCGCAGGAGGCGCTCAATAACGTCGCCCGCCACGCCCACGCGGCGCGCGCTCAACTCGAACTAGTCTGCCGCGGCGCCGAAATCTCCTTGTCGATTGCCGACGACGGATCGGGATTCGACAGACAGGCCGTCGGCTCAGAGAGTCTCGGGCTTGGAATCATGCGCGAGCGTGCCGAAGCGATCGGGGCGGTGCTGGATATCCAGAGTCGACCCAACGAAGGCACGCGCGTCACTCTCGTCTGGTCCGAATCGCGAAAGGAGTAGCAGTGACCGAGTCCAAACCGATTCGAGTGATGATCGTCGACGACCACGCCGTCGTTCGCAGCGGCCTGTCCGCCTTCCTGCTCGCCTTCGACGACTTGGAGTTCGTCGGAGAAGCGGCCGGCGGCGAAGAAGCCGTACGCCGCTGCGCCGAGATCGGCGCCGACGTCGTGCTGATGGATCTGGTGATGCCCGAGATGGACGGCGCCGCCGCCACGGCCGCGATCCGCGAGGCTTGCCCCAGCGTGCAGGTTATCGCGCTGACGAGCTTCCCTGAGGAGAATCTGGTGCAGTCGGCGCTCAAGGCCGGCGCCATCGGCTATCTGCTCAAGAACGTTTCAGCCGATGAGCTCGCCGAAGCGATTCGCGCCGCGCATGCCGGGCGCTCGACTCTGGCGCCGGAGGCCGCCGAGGCGCTCATCCGAACGACCACCCGGTCTCCACAGCCCGGTCACGACCTGACCGAGCGGGAACGAGAAGTCCTCGCGCTCATGGTCGAAGGTCTGCGCAATCCGGACATCGCCCAGAGACTGGTCGTCAGCCGCTCAACCGTGAAGTTTCACGTCAGCAGCATCCTGGCGAAGCTGGGCGTGGCAACAAGAACCGAAGCGGTCGCCCTGGCCCTTCAGCGCGGACTCGTCGAACGCTAGAGGTCGCCGGCGCAGTCCGCCGCCCTCCGCGTATTAATCCTAGTACTGGGTATTTACCCGGGTACTATTGACACCTTTTTACCCTGGTGGTATTCTTCGCCCCAGTGGTGTCATTCTTCACCCAAGGTCGCCCCGCCAGCCTGCCGAGTCGGATGCGGGCGCCGGCGGCCACGCGACCGCAGCCAAGCGCGAAAGGCGGACCCTAAGTGATCGATCAGGCACAACAGCGATGTACGGCATTCAAAGGTATGGAGCTGATCGCCTCCGGCCGGCTGAGCGAGGTTGTCCGACGGGCCAAGGAGACGATCGACAGCGGAGAGACAGAGCCGGTTCTCATCCTCGATGACGCGACGAGCGAGCCCGTGGAGGTTGACTTCCGGGGAAGCGTCCAGGACGTGCTGGCCAGGCTGGACGAGCGGGCCGACCGGGACGCCCTCGCGCCGTCGACGGTGGCCGGCCAGGATGGCCCTGTCCCCGCCCGTCGCGGTCGCGGTCGGCCGAGACTCGGCGTCGTCGGCCGCGAAGTGACGCTGCTGCCCCGGCACTGGGAGTGGCTAAGCAGCCAGCCCGGGGGCGCCTCCGTCACCCTGCGCAAACTCGTCGATGAGGCGCGGCGCAACCGCAGAGGCGCCGATCGCATCAGACAATCCCAGGAGTCGGCGTACCGGTTCATGACGACGATCGCCGGGAACCTGCCGGGATACGAGGAGGCAATCCGCGCGCTCTTCGCGAGGGATGCGGCGCGCTTCGAGGAGACGATCGTTGCCTGGCCGGGCGACGTTCGCGATCACGCGCGGGCCCTGGCAGCCGCGGCCTTCGAAGAGTAGCAGGAAGAAGATTCCGCCGGTTAGACCACGAGACGCCGGCTAGATCAGGAGATCGGCCGGAGAGCGCCGCGGGAGCCGCATCGACTCACCGCATGGCTTCGGCAAGCTCGGCGCCCCATTGGCGTGCCTTCTCGACCTCGCCGTCCCGAAGCGGTCCGCACCTGCCGGTAACAACGAAGCGGGCGTGCTTGGAGATAGGAGCGTACCCGGCGGCCTCCAGGCCGCGACTGATCTTCTTCGCCGCGCTCCCCGGTGACCACCAGATCCGTGTCTCGAAAGCGGCCGAGCGACCCTTGCCTTTGGGCAGCGCGTCGAGCCAGGTGCGCATCGATGGATGAGACAGGTCGGGCGGCTCCGGAGGATTGCCGGGATTGTCGCGGACGCTTCGAACCATCTTGTCTGAAGGCAGAGTGAAACCCATTAGCGGCGAGCCGGCCACGATGAGATCGGCGCCTGCTATCGCCTCGCCCGTCGCCTCTGCGGTCGAGAGCACCGCCGTATCGCCGCCGATGCCTTCGGCAATCGCCCGAGCGATAGCCGCGGTGTTGCCCCACAGCGATTGATAGACCACTACGGCTTTCATGCCATCCGCCTCCTTGTCCTTCCCCCGCCGGACTGTCACGTCCGGCCGGTCGGCCTCAGCCGAAGTCGACTCGACCGGGCCCCCGAGAAACGAGGACCCGGTCGATTATGTCACATCCAGCCTCAGCCCCGCTCCGCGACGCCCCGTGCATCGCGCGTTGCCGATCGCCGGCGAGCTACTTCCTATGTCATCGCCGGCGGGCTACTTCCTATATCCCAAGTCCCGCACGCTTGGCGTCGATGTGTGCCGTGATGCCATCGGCGGCCGCGACCGGATCGGTCTCAACGGCCAGCCTGCCCCCGGTCAGCGACTCGACATCGGCGGTCAGCAACTTGACAACATCCGGCGCGCCTGTCACGGGAGGCACCGGCGACACGTGCGTGTAGAGTCCGAAGGCTACGGCGCCAAACGCGTCGACAACGGCCTTCTGCTCCATGTATTCGGGCGCCGTGACGGCCAGCGGCAACTGGGATGGATCGACGCCCAGCGCGCCGGCTATCGCCGTCGCCACACCGAGCAATCGTCCCGTGTCGGCACACGTACCGAACGAGAGCACCGGCGGAATGCCCAGCGCCTCGCAGACGGCCCTCAGCCGCGGCCCGGCCAGCTCCTGCGCCTCGAGACCGGTGAGCCCGCCGACCTGGCAGGCCGCATTGCCGCAGCCGGCCGACAGCACGAGGATGTCTCTGGCAATGAGTTCCTTGGCGACGGCGACGGTCATGGAATCTTGCGGTCCATTCGACAGCGTCGAGCAACTGACAAGCGCGACCGCTCCGCGGATGTCGCCGGACTTGATCGCGTCGAGGAGCGGATCGAGAGAGCCGCCGAGGGCGGCCAGAACGGACTCGGTCGAGAATCCGGTGATGATCTTCCTCTTCGGTAGGTCCTTTCGACCGGCTCCCTGGCGCGTGCGGAAGTTGTCGATCGCCATGCGAATCAGCTCGGCCGCCTGCTGTTCGACCTTCTCAGGAGCGTAGTCCAGGTTCGTCTCGACGCCCGGCACGCGCACCAGCTCGGAGACGCAGACCAGCTTCGTGCCGTATCGCTCGGCGGTCTGGGCCAGCGTCGGCAGGGTGCAGTTCATGTCTGCGGCCATCACGTCGACGGCCCCTGTGGCCAGCGCGTACTCCTGGCTGATCCAGTTGCCGGTCATGCCGACGAATACCTCGTCGGTCTCGTAGCGCTGCATCAGTTCTTGGCCCGTCTCGATGGAGCCGACTATGCGCAGTCCTTTGGCGCCGGCTTCCCGCGCCATCCGCTGGTACTCGGGCCGTTTGGCCAGCTCTATCAGGGCCGCCCCGACGAACGGCTCGTGGCCGTGGGGCAGGATGTTGACGTAGTCCGGGTCGATAACGCCTAGGTCTACTTCTGCCTCGTGCGGCGCGGCGGTTCCAAAGAGCGCGTCCTGCATCATCTGCAGTGGAATCAGTGCGCCGTAGGCGCTCGACAGTCCCAGTCTCAGCGCGGCCTTCGCCAGCGAAACATAGTCCGAGTCGATGTTGGTCATGGCGCGGGCCGTCGCGGCGACAAGCTCCTGCATCGGCGAGCCCGGCGTGATTCCCAGCGAAGACCAGACCTGCTTGCGGCTGGCGGGAGCCAGAGCTTCGGCGAAGACCGAGGAGCCCGCCGCGGATAGGGACGCGAGGTAGGCGTCGGCCACAGCGCGGGTCGTCGATTCGATGCCGTCGGTCGGCACCCCGAGAATCTGCGCCAGACTCATCACCTTCGCCTGGTCTCTGATCTCGAAGGGGGTCTTGCCCTCGGCGGTCGCCTTGAGCGTGTTGGCCGCCTCCTGCGCGTGGTAGATGTATGCCGCGATGCCCATGTTGGTCTTCTGCACGAGCCCCCTGGCCACCATCCCGTTGGCGTCCATGCCGCAGACACCCCGCTCTTGGCGTCCCGGGATGATGCGACAGGGTCCCATCGTGCAGAGGGAACAGGTTACGCCCTCGGCGCACTGGCGGCACCTGGCCCCTTGCGCCTCGAAGCGGCTGGCGACGGTGGAGTCGCCCTTTGCGACCATATCCTCCGCCACGCGGTTGATAGAGTCATGCTGGCTAATAGCTGTGGATGTAGCTTCCGGCACTTGGTCACTCTCCTTTGCTCTTCTCGCCCGCGCTCAAGTCGGCGGGCACACGATCCTAACCGGTCTGACCGAGCACGTGGGCCGTCCCCTCGGGATCCTCGAGCAGGTCGGCCAGCGTCATCGATCGCAAAAACCCAAGGAGTTGAGTCTGCATGCCCGTCCACCGGGTGCGAACGCTGCAGCGCTCCGCGTTCGGGCAGGCGTCCTTGCCCAACAGGCACTTGTTGATGGCAACGGGTCCTTGAAGCACTTCCATGACGTCGAGCAGCGTGATGTCGGCGGGAGATCGGGCAAGTTCGAAACCGCCGGCGGGACCACGGTGGACGGCGAGGATTCCGGCTTCGCTGAGCGCCCGCAGGATCTTCTGGATGTACTCCTCCGACAGATTCTCCACCTCGGAGATCTGGCTGGCCTGAAGCGGCACGCCCTTACTGCCGTTGGCGATGTAGACCAGGGCTCTGAGGCCGTAGTCCGTGCTGCGGCGGATTATCTCCATCCTTCCTCCGTAAATCGGCGCGAGACGACCATGCGCTGTTGTGGAGTAGTTTTATCCACAACACCTCACTTTGTAACGCCCGATCGCCGAAGTGTCAAGAGAACTCACACCGGGGCTTGACCCTCACGTAACGTTAGGGCCTATGCTTCATCCATGAACGATGCCTCGGAGACATACACGGTGGGCGAAGTGGGAAGACTCGCAGGCGTCAGCGTGCGCACGCTGCACCACTACGATGAGATCGGCCTCGTGCCGCCCTCTGAGCACTCAGACGCGGGGTACCGGCTGTACACGCACCAGGACCTCGAACAGCTGCAGCAGGTGCTCTTCTACAAGGAACTCGGGTTCGGGCTCGATGAGATCGCCAAGCTCATGGCCGGCCAGCACGACCGAATGGACGCCCTCACGCAACAGCGCGAACTCATCGCCGAGCGGATGATTCGTCTCGAGACCATGCTCGAGCTCATCGACAAGACACTGGCGTCTATCGAAGGAGGAATACCCATGACCAAGGAGGAGATGTTCGAGGTCTTCGGAGACTTCGATCCAAGCGAGTACGAAGATGAAGTGCGCGAGCGCTGGGGCGACACGGACGCCTACAGAGAGTCGACGCGGCGCACGAAGTCCTACAGCAAGCAAGACTGGCAGCGGTTCAAGAACGAGAGCGACGAGATCAACAACCAGATCGCTTCACTGATGGATGAGGGCGTCGCGCCGGATGATCCGCGCGCGATGGATGCGGTCGAGCGCCACCGGCTTCAGATCGATGAGTGGTTCTATCCCTGCTCCCGACAGATGCACGCAGGCCTGGGCCGGATGTACGTCGCCGACCCGCGCTTTACGGCGACCTACGAGAAGATCCGCCCAGGAATGGCGCAGTACATGTGCGACGCCATCGCGGCTAACGCCGAGCGTGGTTCTTGACGTAGGACTCGTAGTCGCCTCTCGCGTTCGCCCAGTCCAGGTAGGCGTTGAGCCGCTCGTTCTCGGCGGCGACGGACTCGATGTG
>DYIV01000134.1 GCA_020723435.1 Slackia heliotrinireducens
TGGGCGGCGGCGCGCAGAACGCTGGCCTGGGCCTCATCCTCGCCGGCTTCCTCGCCCTAGCCATGGTGCGGCGGAGGAGGTAGGATCGTAACGAGAAGCACACCAAGAAACCCAATGCCGGCTCGTCGAGGTGACGGGCCGGCATTTGTCTGTCCGTGGCTGGCCCTTGGAGGATCACGATGAGGCGCAGGATTCGTATTGCGACGCTGACGGTACTCTTGAGCGGATGCAGCGAGGCGGGTATCCAGCCGATCGACGACCAGCCGAACAACCTCGTTGATGACTTGCTCCAGGTTCAAGGAACGGTTTGCACTTCTGACCCGACTGAGGCCGTGTTCCCCGTCAAGATTCTACTGATCGTCGACACGAGTGGGTCGATGCAGTTCACCGATCCCTCGAGCGCCCAGACAAGCCCCGGCCGGCAGGCCGCGGCGCGCAAGCTTGTCGACCGCTTCAAGAACAACCCGGCCGTGACCTTCGCATTTGTCCAGTTCAACGGCAAGATCACCGTCAATGGGTCTTCGAGTTCCTCCACAGGTGGTTTCACCAACAACCCAGCGGTGCTCAACCAGGCACTCGGGAACCTAGCTCAGGCCGAGATCACAACCGACTATGTTGGTGCGCTGAGCGCCGCGTACGAAGTTCTTCAACGAGACATGTTTGAAGCAAGCCCGGCTGAAAGGGTGCGGACCAAATACGTCGTCATCTTCTTCTCGGATGGGGGTCCCAATCCGGTGTGCCAGGAGGGTTGCGAGAATGACACAACAGACATTGGCGTCGTAGTCGATAGCTGGTGTGATCTCCCACGTGACAAGTGGTGCGACAACTTCAACGTCACGGGCGCGAAGTGCGACGAGATGCAGAAGTGGTACCCCGCGATGCTTGAGCCATGTCGCGCCTACAACACGAACGACCAGATCGTGCAGAAGGTGCTCGAGATCATCGACCTCGGCCGGCAGTACTCGGTCGGCGAGATCCGGCTCCACACCGCCTTCCTCTTCGTCGAGGGGCTCCCGCTCGACATGCAGATCCTCTTCGGCGCGGAGAAGGCGAAGGCGGAGCCGCTGCTCCAGGCGATGGCCAAGGCGGGGAACGGGCTCTACCGCTCCTTCAACTCCGGCCAGCAGATCGACTTCCTCTCGATCAACTACTCGACGGTGGCGCGCCCCTTCGGCATGACCTTCCTCGCCGCCACGAACGAGAACACCCGCCCGTACTTCAACAAGCTCCTGATCGACTCGGACGGCGACGGCGTCGACGACGCGACCGAGTTCGACTCGAAGCTCGGGATGAAGGAGGGGCTCGCCGACTCGGACGGCGACGGCTACTCGGACAAGCTCGAGTACGACCGCCGCGGCGCCGGCTTCGACCCCGGGAACCCGGCCCTCCCGGTCAAGAAGTGCCTCGACAAGGAGGACCTCGACGGCGACGGGCTGAACGGCTGCGAGGAGAAGATCCTCGGCACCGATCCCAAGATCGCCGACAGCGACCGCGACCGCGTCCCCGACGGGCTCGAGTTCGTCTGGGGTACCGACCCGCTGAAGGAGGACGCGAAGCAGGACGTCGACTTCGACGGCAAGGTCTCCGGCGACGAGATCCGGAACCACTCGAGCCCGGTGCTCGCGGACAACGAGGTGCAGGCGAGCTTCCGCTACATCTACGACGTCAAGGAGCAGCCCGAGCGGCCCGACCGGAAGAAGTGCTACGACTTCGACGTCCGCCACATCCACCTGATCACGACCGTCGAGAAGGACGTCGCCGGCAGCCTCGGCTACAACGACATCCTCTTCTACTTCGGCGAGGGCCCCGCGGACGACCCGCGGGACTACGGCGACTACAAGGCCGCCTGCGTCCGCGCCCAGTACGTGGCCCCGAGCTACAAGTACCCCGCGACCGGCAAGGTGCAGCTCGACGCGGAGAAGTTCATGGCGCTCCCCGCGCTGCTCAAGGCCCGCAAGGCCGCCCTCACCGACCCGACCAAGGATCCCTGCGTAGGAGCCCCGCTCCCATGAGCTCGACCAAGCTTAGCCTGCTCGGGCTGGCGGCCCTCGCCGCCTGCACCGACGCCAATCCGATCAAGATCGTCGAGGAGAACGTCCCCGTCTACGACAACAAGCTGCGCATCTCGGGGAAGGTCTGCACCTCGGATCCCTCGGACCTGCTCTTCCCGCTCAAGGTGCTCTTCGTCATCGACACCTCGCAGAGCATGAACGTCAACGACCCGGTCGACCCCGCCGAGATGGACCCGCTCCGGCAGACGGGGCGCGGCAAGGCGATGCTCCAGGTGATCTCGAAGTACATCGACGTCAACGCGACCTTCGTCCCGACCTACTGCAACACCGGGGTCACGGGCTGCGAGAAGGGCGCGACCGCGTGCGCCGACTGCGGCGCCGCTGGCAGCGCGATGTGCATCGGCCCGGACTGCTGCAAGGGCGCTCCCTGCAAGGGCGTCCCGGCCTGCCCCACCGTCGGCAACACGAACGGGACCTGCCACCCGCTCTGCGACGTGAAGGCCGCGGGCTGCGGGCCCGGGGAGAAGTCCTGCCCGCAGTGCCCGAACGCGGGCGACCAGTGCATGAACGGGGTCTGCGGCAAGCACATCGACCCCGGGGTGGAGTTCGCGCTCATGCGCTTCGGCTCGGCCAAGCAGGTGCTGACGAAGAACCGCGACGGCGTCGAGGGCTTCACCAACGACGTGCGCGAGCTCGTCACCTCGCTCCCGCAGCTCAACAACGGCGGCTCGGTGACCGACTACGAGGGCGCGTTGACGATGGCCTTCTCGGTCCTCTCGAAGGACATGGCCGCGATGCAGAAGAAGAACCTGCAGGCGGTCGCGCGCTCGAAGTACGTCGTCATCTTCCTCTCCGACGGCCAGCCCGACCCCAAGGTCAACGACGAGGACGACTGGAAGCAGATCCCGAACGACCTGCAGAAGGACCTGCTCGGCCCCGGCCTCGATCCGGGCGCGGTGACCGAGTACAACGTCGACGCCCGCATCCTCCGCCGCGTGAAGGAGATCATGGGCCTGAAGGTCATCTATCGCGTCGGCGACATCCGGGTCCACACCGCCTACCTCGCGGGGCAGAACCCCTCCTGGCTCCAGGACCAGGCGACCTTCCTGCTCAAGCAGATGTCGCAGGTCGGCAAGGGGACCTTCCGCAACTTCCAGAACGGCGAGGACATCAACTTCCTCCACGTGGACTTCTCCTCGCTCAAGCGCGTCTACCGGATGAAGAACCTGATCGTCTCCAACCTCTCGGCGCGGCCGGTCGGGACCGGCCTGCAGAACGACAGCGACGCCGACGGGATCGACGATCCGACCGAGCGCGCCGCGGGGACGAACCCGGCGCGGATGGACACCGACAACGACGGCTTCTCGGACACGGTCGAGCACTTCTTCCGCACCTCGGGCTGGGACGCGCTGAACCCGCTCGACGCGGACTGCTCGATCAAGGCGAACGACCTCAACGGCGACGGGATCCCCGACGACACCGACGGGGACGGCCTCTACGATTGCGAGGAGCGCTTCCTCGGCACCTCGAAGGACCTCTACGACACGGACGCCGACGGGATCCCCGACGGGATCGAGGTCAAGTTCGGCACCAACCCCACGGCCGTCGACGTCGAGGACGACCTCGACTTCGACGGGATGCCGAACGGCGACGAGATCCGCCTCCACACCGATCCGCGCGCCGACGACGCCTCGCACCGCTCGCGCTCGAGCTACCGCTACAACGTGCGCCAGGTCGGGAGCGGGATCGAGATCGTCGCCACGCGCTGCCGGCTCGACGAGGACTGCCCGTCCAAGGCGGACTGCAAGGACGGCTACTGCCGCTGCCTCCAGGACGACACCAACACCGAGCGCCTGTGCAAGCTGATCCAGAAGATGT
>DYIV01000019.1 GCA_020723435.1 Slackia heliotrinireducens
CCAGCGCGAGCAGCTCGCCGTTGACCGGGTTCATGACGACGGCCGTGCCGCCCGCGGCTCCCCACTCCCGCACTGCACGTTCGAGCTCCACCTCAGCCTGATACTGGATGTGGCGATCCAGAGTCAGCTGAAGATCCTCGCCGTTGACCGGGTCGGACTGCTTGATGGTGCTACCCGGAATCGGTCGCCCCGTTGGGTCCTGCTCCGTCACAAGCTGGCCCGGCCGGCCTCCGAGGATCTTCTCATAGTAGAGCTCAAGTCCAGCTAGACCCTTGTTGTCCGTCCCGACAAACCCGATAACTTGCGACGCGAGGCGTCCGTTGGGATATCGTCTCAGCGTGTCGGGTGCAAACTCCAGCCCGGGGATATCCATTGCGCGGATCTTGCGAGCGATCGGCATCGGCACCTTGCGTGCGATGTACGAAAACCCGCTGGGACGCGTCAGCCGCCTCAGCAGTTCGGCGCGCTTGATGCGCAGCAGCGGGCTCAGGCGAGCCGCCACCTGGCCTGGACTGTTGACAAAGTAGGGCGTGGCGCAGACGGTGAGGACATCCTCGCTCATCGCGAGTGCCTCCCCTTCCCGGTCAACAATAACGCCCCTCTGCGGGGCGAGATCGATGGTGCGCATGCGTTGCTTGCGAGCGAGGCGGTCGAATCGTCCCGCCTCGACGGTCTGAATGAAGATGAGTCGCGTTGCCACCAGGGCAAGGCCAATCGCGAACGCGGCCAGCAACGCCCCGAGGCGCCTGTCTGCCGCCGATCGTCTACTCACCCAATCCTACCTCCTTGCGGGCCGGCACCTCAGCTCGGAGGCATCCCGACATTGCCGAGCGGCAGAAGCTGTACGTGCCCGGACACTTCTTCGATCAGTTCGCGCAACAACCCTTGCTCCGCGCCGTTGGATTCTATTCGGGCCGAATGCGAGACCTTCGAGACCACGGCCGGACGGGCGCCGCGAGCGCGGGACTCTATCGGAATCTGCATGTAGGAGACTTGCTCCGGCGCGACCATCCGCAACCTCGCCTGCGCCTGGCGCTGGATACGTGCCGGTGACTCAAGCACCAGCAGCGACATCTCGAGCCTCTGCTGCTCGTTCTTCTCGTTTTGGATCCTGCGCTGGAGGTCCGTGATCGCCAGACCGTCCTGAGCGATCAGCACTCGCTGGGAGAGGGTGACCATGGCCATCGCGGCGATGGCAACCATGACGCCGAGCGCCTTGTAGAATGTGGCCTTTTGAGCCGCGTGGCGGCGCTTCGGACGCGCCGTCGACTGCGTACGCTTCACAACGGTCGTACGCCGAGCACCCGCTCGTCGCGGGTTCTTCCTCACTGTGGCCTGCGCTGTTGCCATTGTTCGTCCTAGACTCTCTCCGCCGCTCTCAGCTTCGCGCTTCGAGCCCTCGGATTGTTCGCGATCTCTGCTGCGGTCGGCCGTATGGGTCGCCTTGTAAGAATCTTCAGCTGCGGGGTGCGCCCGCACTGGCACTGCGGCACCTTTGGAGGGCATATGCAGCCCTGCGCCAGCCGGGTGAAGGCTTGCTTCACGATGCGGTCTTCCAGTGAGTGGTACGAGATGACGACTATGCGGCCGCCTTTCGCGAGCCGCTGCACCGCAATCGGCAACGTGGTCGCAATCGCGTTCAACTCGTCATTCACCTCTATGCGAAGCGCCTGGAAGGTGCGGCGGGCCGGATGCGGTCCGCTGCGTCGCGCCGAGGCGGGGATGGCGTCTCTGACGATCTGGGCTAGCTGGGCCGTGGTCTCGATCGGGGCCTGTTCCCTGCTCCTGCAGATGAACTCCGCAATGCGGCTGGCCCACCTCTCCTCCCCGTACTCTCTGAGGACCTGGGCTATCCTCTCGCACGAGTAGGTGTTGACCACGTCGATCGCGCTGAGTTTGGCCTGGGGGTTCATTCTCATGTCGAGTCTAGAGTCGTGCCAGTAACTGAAGCCTCTCTCAGCCGCGTCCAGCTGGGCCGACGAAACACCCAGGTCGAACAGAACGCCATCCACCTCCTCCACGCCCGCGTCCGTGAGTATCCGCTCGAGATTCCGGAAGTTGTCACGGACAATGGTTATTTGCTGGCCGAAGCGTGCTGTACGAACCTCTGCTTCAGATATTGCTGCGACGTCTTGGTCAATCCCGATCAGAATCCCGCTGGGCGGGAGCTGCGATAGGATTGCCTCTGCGTGACCTGCCCCGCCTAAAGTGCAGTCAACGACAATGCTGCGACTGGTGGTGCGAAGTTGCTCCAAGACTTCGGCCAGCAAGACTGGCTGGTGCCGATATGCCATTATCAAAGGGCCTTAGAAGCCAAGCTCGGCCATCTCATCGGCGAGTCCGTCATAGTGCTCTTCCGCCTCTGACAGATACTGCGCCCAGGCCTTCTCGTCCCAAATCTCAAGTCGGTTGGATACGCCAACTACGACGACGTCCTTGGTGAGACCGGCGAAATCCCGCAGGTTCGAGGGAATGAATACGCGCCCTTGCTTGTCGATGTCTTCCTCGGTCGCTTGAGCGAACAGGGCACGTCCCAGCTTCCGCTTGTTCTGCGTGAAGCTCTTGGTGGACTTGAACCCATCCTCGATCCCGGGCCAGTCACGCTTGGCGATAATCATCAGACAACGGTCGAAACCCCGAGTGATGACCATCCCGTCGGTCAGCGCGTCCCTGAACTTGGCAGGGATTATGATTCGCCCCTTGTTATCGAGGGAGTGGTGAAACTCTCCGAGGAACACGCTTTTCCCTCCCCAGCACGGCGCCGAGCGACGAACACGTGGCCCGCAACGACTCGGTCAAGCCGACCGCCCCTACGTGTGAGGCACCTGGGTCATACAGACCGAATCCTGTACTTTCAGGCCACTGACCAGCTGTCTTAGTTCCGGTGGACACCCCATAATCTCGAACCGGAAACCCATACGCGTTTCTCATGCGCCCCACCATAAACCACTTCACTCCACTTGTCCACCCTATTTCACCATTTTGTCGGACAATCCTCCACAAAACTGAAGAGCTTTTTTCGGCGCGTGCTCCGCCCGCTTGCCGTATAATGCCTATAAGGCGGCAACAGAGAAGGATATGTACGGCACCGCGTTGAAGTAGCCGCCGCGGAAGGTAGTTGTGTCGACACCGGACGAGGAGGTGCGTACCAACAGATGATGCCCGTAGTATTGGTCCAGTTCTACTGGATCATGTTCGCACTGGCGACGCTGGTTGGGGTCATTGTTGGCGTGATGGCGTTTCGCCGCATGAAGTAGCCGTCATGCATCGACTTCTTCGCACTGCAGTGCGGTAGTAGTAATAGAGAGTCCACGCCCGGTTATGAACTTTCCGGGCGTTTCTCTTGTCTACACCTACATATGCCGCATTCGAGCAAGGAGGCTCCAAGATGATCCACAGAAGAATCGCCGCAGCCGGACTCGTGCTAGCCATGATCGCTGTCGTGGCGGTGGCGCCGCTTGCGGGCTGCCAGAGCCTGAGTGGCAATCGCGGGCAGTCGGAGGTCGCCCCGCAACCCGACGGGTCGGCCAAGAGTGGCACCACCGCGGACAAGTCGCCCGCGCTAGTGCCTGAGGGTTCCACTGAGAGCCGCTCCGGCGGCCCAAGCGAGAGCGGAGGGACGGCTACATCACCTGTCGTCACCAAGCCGATGATCGTTCGCGACAAGACCCTCACCATGGAAGTCGACAGCATCCGCACTACGCTCGCCAAGATCAATGCGCTGTCTGCCAAGTACAAGGCCTCGATCACGCAGTCTTCCATCTCCTCCCCCGGAGGCGATGGCGTGTTGCCTACGCCGGAGGGACAACGATCGGGCTCCGGCAACGAGGATGGCAACGGGCCGCTGTCGGGCACGGTAACGATCAAGATCCCGGTCGAGGACTTCGATGCCTACGTGACCGCGGTTCGCAAGCTCGGAGACGTGCGATCGGAAAGGGAATCGACGGAGGATGTCACTCAGCAGCACATCGACATGAAAGCCCGCCTCAAGAACCTCAAGGCGGAGGAGGCCGCGTTCCTGAGGTTCTTCCGGGCCGCCAAGAATGTGCGCGAGATGCTCACCATCGAGCAGCAAATCGCCCGTGTCCGCGGTGAGATCGAGTCGCTCCAGGCGCAGATCGACTATCTGGAACGCCGTTCGGCGATGGCGACTCTCACGCTCAACCTTTCGGAGCCGGGTGGCGTGGTTTCACCCTCCGGCGAGGATTGGGGATTCGTGGATGCGATCCGGCAGGCAATCAGAGCATTCGTCGGGGTGGTCAACTTCCTGATCATCACGATCGGAGCCTTGCTTCCGATCTTGATTCTCGGCGCGATCGGATTCTTCGTCGTCCGATGGCTGCTTCGGTCGTTCGTCTTCGCCAAGCGCGAGGAGTAGACGACTCGCAGACGGGTTCGCAGGCTGATTGGCGACTGCCGGACCCGGGAAGAACGAACTCACATGGTGCGCCGGGCCCTACGCGGGCCCGGCCGCTTGAATGCCTTCGATCGACATGGATGTCCGTTCAACGACTACGAGGGCCGCAATATGTCACACGTGCACATCCCAGACGGTGTCTTGCCTCCCTGGTTGTGGCTCGGCGGCTTCGCCGTTGCGGCCTTGGTCCTGGCCGCGGCACTGCGCAGCCTCCGCGGCATGGACGCGGCGCGCAAGGTTCCGTTGTTGGGCGTCATGGCCGCCACCATGATCGTCACGATGTCGATGGAGATCGTGCCGATCGGCTATCACATCAATCTCACTGTGCTGGCGGGAGCGCTGCTGGGGCCCGCGCTGGGCTTCATCTGCGCCTTCATCGTCGACGTCATCCTCGCCCTCCTCGGACATGGCGGTGTCACGGTCGTCGGCCTGAACGCGCTGATGATGGGCTCGGAGGTCTGCCTGGGGTGGCTGCTGTTCAAACTTCTCAGTCGCCTCGCTGGGCGCGCGCGGCTGAGGGCCGCCGCCGCCGTGGCCACAGTCTGCACACTAGCCGTCACGACGACCCTGGTGGTAGGCCTCGTCGCCGTCGCGCGCATCGATCCCAGCGCCGCCACGGAAGCCGGCGCGCTCGATCCAAGCACCCTTCGAATAGAGAATCCCTTCGCGGGACACACGACCAAGAGAGCCGACGCCACTCGTGCGAAGCCGACGTCGTCGCTGTCGATCGGCCGCTTTGCGACGGTTCTCTACGTGCTGGCGGTGCCCGGATGGATTATCGAGGCCCTACTCGTGTCGTTTGTTGTAGGATTCATCGCAAAGGTCAGGCCGGACCTGCTCGGACTCGGTCCGCCGCCCGCGTTGCCTATCGAACCTGTTGAGGACTATGGACGTTACTAGCGTTGACTATTGGGCCACGGGTCGAACGAGCTACCTGCATCGGCGCACTCTTGTCGCCAAGCTCGTCGCGTGGTTGCTCGTGCTGGCCGCCGTCATTGTGAGCCAGAACTTGCTGGTGATCCTCTCGATCTACATGCTGCTGGTCGCGGCGTTGCTCGCCACCGACCTTCCGGCACGCAGAGTGCTTGCCCTAGCCGCGTACCCTGTGGTCTTCGCACTCGTCTTCACGCTGAGCCAGTGGCAGGAAGCGGGCCCAATCTGGAGCCTCACGGTTCTGGCCAAGGCAAGCGCGGCCGCACTGAACACCGTCCTGCTCATCGCGACGACGCCCTACCCAGCCATCTTTGCGCTCCTGCAGCGATTCGTGCCGGCAACCGTCGGTGACGCCTTGCTGATCGCCTACCGATCGACGTTCATCATCGCCGAGCGGTTCCAGCATATGCTCCGTTCGATCCGCCTGCGTGGCGGGCTCTCCGCGCGCAGGTTTGGATCGAACCTGCGCAACATCGCCGTCGCAATGGCCACGCTGCTCATCGATTCGATCGACTACAGCCAGCGGCTATATGCGATCATGCGCCTCCGCGGCTACGATCGCCGCATCGCCTCCGACATCTCACCACGCCCGTGGGGCGTGGCGGAGTCGGCGCTCGCGATGGGGGGCCTGCTCGTTCTCGCAACAGCTCTCATCTTCAGAATGTGGTGGCAGACGCTTGGCCCCGTCAGCTGGCTGCCCCTCCCCTTCGCCATCGCCGCGCTGGTGTGGCAAGGAGTACGCATATGGATCCGGTAGTCGAGGTCAGCTGCATCAGACACGCCTACGAGGACGGGACCGTCGTCCACGTCTGCGGTCTCGACTTCGTCGTACAGCGAGGCACGCGGGTCGCCGTCCTCGGCCCGAACGGCAGCGGGAAGTCGACGCTCCTGTTCCACGTGCTCGGTCTGATGCGGCCGGAGGAGGGCAGCGTGCGGGTCCTAGGCGTGGATCCGGCGACCGATTTCGCTTCCGTGCGCCGGCGCATCGGCGTCGTCCTGCAGAATGTCGACGAGCAGATACTTGCGCCCACCGTCTGGGAGGATGTCTCGTTTTCGCTTCGCCAGTACGGGATCGCGCCGGATGAGGTTAGGCGCCGGACTGACGGCGCCCTCCAAGTGGCGGGGATCGCACGGCTGGCAGGCAAAGTCCCGCACCACCTGTCGGGAGGCGAGAAGCGAAAGGTCGCGCTGGCGGGAGCTCTCGCACTCGAGCCCGAGCTGCTCATCCTCGATGAGCCTCTTGAAGGCCTCGACCCCAAGTCGCGCACGAATACGGTTGACCTTCTCAATGCCTACTGCGCGCGAACGGGCGCGACCATGATTCTCTCCACGCACGACATCAATACCGTGGCCGATGTCGCCGACGAGGTGTACGTCATGGCCGCCGAGGGCGGCATGGTCATGAAGGGGACGCCCGCCGAGGTGTTCGAGCAGGTTGACCGGCTCGATGAGTCGAACATTCAACCGCCCATGCTGGCCAGTCTCTTCGCTGAAATCAGCTCACGCACCGGCGAGTCGTTCCCCACGACCCTGTCGATTGCCGACGCCGCCGAGGCCCTGCTCGCATGGAGAGATGCGCGGCGTGGTGAGGCAGAGCGGTAGCACGCCCTACACCACGACGCGCAGCACTTCCTCCAAGGTCGTGATCCCCTTCTTCACCTTCATGAATCCATCGTCGCGCATGAGACGCAGGCCTTCCGCTACGGCCACTTCGCGAATGGCTTCCGTGGATCCGTTTGAGACGCATAGCGTGGCGACGCTCTCGCTGACGATCATGAGCTCGAAGATGCCGATGCGTCCCGAGAACCCGGTGTTCGCACAGTGCTTGCAGCCCATCGCCTTGAAGAAGGTTGTGTGTTCGCCGGGCTCAAGCTCAAGACCCATCTTGGCCAGATACTCAACATCCGGCTCGTAGGCCTGCCTGCACCGCTCACAGAGTCGTCTCGCCAGGCGCTGGGCCAGAACGCCGATTACGGCGGAGGAGATGACGAACGGCTGGACGCCCATGTCGATGAGCGTCGTGAGCGCCGAAGGCGCGTCATTGGCATGCAACGAGGACAGCACGAGGTGACCGGTCAGGGCAGACCGAACGGCGATGCGAGCCGCTTCGAGATCTCGTATCTCTCCGATCAGGACTATGTCCGGATCGCAGCGAACGAGGGAACGAAGCCCCACGGGAAAAGTCAGACCGGCCTTGAGATTGACCTGCGTCTGAAGGATGCCGGAAATCTGGTATTCGACCGGGTCTTCGATCGTGACGATCTTCTTCTCGCGCGTGTTGATCTCGTTCAGGGCTGCGTACATCGTGGTCGTCTTGCCTGAGCCGGTCGGGCCCGTCACGAGAATGGCGCCGTAGGGCTTGCTCACGAGTCCCCGGTACTTATCCAGCACGTCGTCCTCGAAGCCAAGTTGGGACAACTGGAGCAGCCAGTGACTTCGACTCAGCAGGCGCAGCGAGACATTCTCGCCGTTGACGGTGGGTAACACCGCCATCCGGACGTCAATATCTCTCCCGCCCTGCCGGAAGCGGAAACGCCCGTCCTGGGGCAAGCGTCTCTCGGCAATGTCGCACTCACCCATTATCTTGAGACGCGAGACCAGCGCCGGCTCGACACTTTTGGGGATGCGCGCCGCTTCGTGCAGGACCCCATCGATGCGGTATCGCACGATCACCTGCTCCGGCAGCGGCTCGATGTGAACATCGCTCGCTCGCTCGTCAATCGCGTCGACTATCAGTTTGTTGACCAAGTTTACGACTGGGACGTCCTCGGTCTCCACCGATATGCGTTGGGGTTCCGGCTCCTTGGGAGCCACCGATTTCGCGGCTGCGGCTATGGCCGAGTCTTCACTCTCCAAGTACTTGCGGATGCCCCGGCTGACGTCACCTTCCGTGGCCACGACCGGTTGTACGTCATATCCGGTCATGACTCTCAGAGCATCGACCGCCTCGATATCCAAGGGATTCGCCATAGCGACGACAAGGCGATCGTTCTCCACGCGAACAGGCAACACTTGGTGTCGACGAGCGACGTGGGCCGGGACAAGACGTGCGACGGACGGGTCGACGTCGTAGGTGGACAAGTCGATCAAGGTGAGGTTCTTCTGCTCGGCCAGTGTCTGCGCGAGCTGCTCCTCGGTGATGACCCCTCGGTTAGCCAGGATACGACCGAGACGGCCCCCGTTCTTCGCCTGGATCTCCAGCGCCGCCTCGAGCTCCGCCTCCGTGACGAGTCCCCACTTGAGCAGCAGGTCGCCGAGGCGCTCTCTCGTCCACTCCATCATGAATCGTATACTCCCCTGCCCCGCCGATGGGCAAACACGACTTGACATGGGAGTTATCGGCATGCGCACCCACTCGCAACAGGCGGATGGAGCGTACGACGGTGTGGATGCCACAAAAGGGGCAGAAGAAGAACCCCAGCGACTTTCGGGTTTCCCCTACTCCGCCTCTGGGGCTCTAGCGCCCCAAGTGACTTTCGGGACTCTCCCCTTTTCGGGGTTTCCCCCTACTCCAGCGAGGTTGCCTATGAGCCACTTGGGACAACTCGAAACTAGCACAGCGCTATGGGAGCGTCAACAGGAGATCGCGTGAAATTCGCAGTTTTTTCTTGGGCTTCTACGAATTCCGTCGCACGACGGCGAGCAGATACTCCACTACGAGGATCGCCAGTATCGTGACGGCTGCGTTGACCTCGAAGAAGCCCCTGAACGGAGTGGCGATCCGCTCGATTCCGAGCGGCAGCACCAAGGGATCCGTCAGACCCACGAGCGGGCCATAGAGCGCGGTCGCCCTGAGTGGCTGGAAGAAGGACATGAACAGTCTGACGAGCAGCACAAGCGCAATCAGGAAGAGCACGTCGATGATGATCGTCATCATGGTCCGCACGGTCGAGCGAACCGGCCGCCCCGGAGGCCCGACCATCGCCGGCTGCCGGACCACGTGAGTCGAGACCGACGGGGGGTGTTGAGGCTGGGCCGGAGACTGCGCGGGAGCCGGAGGCTGTGCCTGCGCCTGTCCGACTGCGCCTTGATCCGACGGCTGGTCGGCGGGAGTTGCCTGCGATGCCTGCTCCGGCGGGGCTTGACTCGTGTCCAAGGGAGATCACCTTCCTCGGAGGAATGCCGCCCACATCCGGGCAGCCTGGCAGGATTGTACACGACCGAAGCGTGCGGGGATAGAGGACCTAGCGGAGCTGATCGCCGAACGCGCGACCGATGATCTTCTGGGCGATCGCCTCAGGAGGCACGTCGTAGACGTGGAGGTTCGCGCGCAGGAATCGCACGCGCTCCTCCCGCACGTCCGGCAGATCTCTCAGGTGCCGCTTGACTTCCTCAACGAGCCGCGGGTCGATGAGATCGTGCCTGCCGTAGACAGAAGGGGCGGTATCGTCTGCCGCCCCCAGATACTTGATCACCTTGGCTATTTGGTCGTCCGATATCTTCATTCCAGCTCACAATTCCCCGTAGTCTAGTTGCATTATCGGTCGTCGGGGCACGTGACTGAAGGGTCTGCGCGCCTGCCTTTGCGGGCGCGCCTTTCTCACGTATTGAGCCGCTGTTCTCGCTGCTACTGGGCCATGCTCACGTCGTAGCTCACGACGCCCCATTGGCCCTTGGTCTTCTTGAAATGCCAGGTGACCACCCAGTTGGGTGAGCCGGCGGCCTGCCCGCCCAACTGCTGCCGGACGGCGACCGTCGCGGTGTCTCCGCTCGTCTTCTGTGACTCGACCTTGTAGGTCACTACCGGCATGGTTTCGCGGGAGGACTTGAAGGCCTCGAACCCACTCTGCTGCACGCTGTCGGGATAGAGCTTGAAGGCCTCCTGGTACTTCTTGGCCTTGACCAGAGTGTAGACCTTGTTCAGATACTGCGACGGAGTCGTGCCCTTGGGAATCGGAATCACCTTTCCGGTCGCTTGAGAAGAAGTGCCGCCCTGGCCCATACCGCCGGGCCCCTGACTTGTTTGTGTTTGGCTCGTGTCGACGGCCGTCTGCGTTTGAGACCCGGAACGGATCATCACGAATGCTACTACCAACACTGCCGCAACGACGCCAGCAACAATGACCATTACTCTCTCATTCTGGTTCACTTCTGAGTCCCTTCTGCGATCAAGTGCCGACCTCGACGGGCCGGCGCGATGACGGTGCAAGAACAATGCTATCCGATGAGACGGCGCAGGGCAAATCAGGAGAGCGGCGAGAACGCCGGCACCGCCGTATTCCAGGATGGCGCCGATCCATGTCGTAATGTAGCAATGCACTGCGCCGGCCGAAGCACGCGGACAGGACTCCGTCGAAAGGAAGACCGATGAGACGCTACATACTGGTCGTCATTGTCGCCGCAGCGGTAACCGCGCTGCTAGGGGGCTGCCTCACCGCGACGGACGTCGGCCCGGACGGCGCTCCCGTGGACGTGACGAACCCACAGAAGGCGAAGGATTCCGCCGTCACGTCGGCGTGCCAGGCCAATCTGCGCGCGATCTATTCGATGGTCCAGGCGTACCAGGCTGAGAACGGCCGGCTCCCTACGGCGTCCGAGCTGGCTGCGGGACCCGACAAGCTGCCGGAGGAACCGGCCGGTGGGTCCTACGCTATCGACCCGGCCACTGGCGCCGTGACGTGCTCCGCGGGGCACGGCCGGCACCCAGAGTAGGGATGGCGGGCCCGAAGAATCTCCCTGAGCCGGCCTCGATCACCGAGGAACGTCGAGAAACCTTCCGGCGAGACGTGATGCGCACCTTCGCGCGCTACGCGCCCTTCTACAACCTCGTCGAAGTAGTCCTGCCCTTTGTGCGCCCGAACCCGCGAATCCTCGTCGCCGAGACCGTCGACGCGGAAGCGCGGAGTATTCTCGACGCATGCACCGGCAACGGCGCGGTCCTGGCGGCCATTGCTCGTCGACGGCCCGCAGCCTCGGTCTTCGGCCTCGATCTCTCACCGGAAATGCTCTCGCTGGCCACACGCCGTATCCAGCGAGAGGGCCTCACTAATGCCCAGATCCACACCGGCGACTGCACGAGGATGCCGTTCGAGGATGAGACATTCGACGCCGTGACCGGTTCGTACGGGCTACATGAGATGCCCTCGGACATCCGGCGCGCCGCAGTGTCCGAGGCCTTTCGCGTCTTGAGATCGGGAGGCCGTCTCGTCGTCATTGACTGGGATGAGCCGCACCGCTTCATCGAGCGACCAGTCGCCGCGGCTCGCAAGGCCGTCGAGCCCGACTGGATAGGCGAGCTCTTCGGTGACGGCCTTCCGGAGCTCGTACGCGGGGCGGGATTCGAGGATGTCACCTCGCGGCGCGACATCTTCCTCAGCCAGTTGGTGACGGGCATCAAGCCGGGCTGGGTCGGCCGTCCGGAGCACTGCATTCCACGGGAAGATACTTGACGGGCTGGCTACGGTTTCGACGGACGAAGAGCGACGATCGCGATGTCGTCGGTGAGTCGCCCTCTCGCGAACTCCTTCGCCTCCTCAAGCAGATGATCGGTCATCGCCTGAGGATCCTGCGACTCGCTCCGCCTGCACGCCGTCAGAAGACGCTGCTGGCCGAATAGCCGCTTGCCGTGTCTTGCCTCGATCAGCCCGTCCGTGTAGAGAATGATGGTCTGATCGGCCTCGAGGTGCACGTAGGACTCGCGGTAGGTCGCGGGGAAGACTCCCAGCAGCGGCCCCGGCGCCACGCGCGCGACCGAGCATTCATTGCCGTAGATCACAGGCGGCGGATGGCCAGCCGTGGAAATGCGCATGTCTCTCGTGGACGTGTCAATCACCAGCAGCACCCCTGTGGCGAAGTAGTTTTCCGGAAGCTGGCGGATCAGCGACTGGTTCAGGCGATTGAAGACGAACGCCGGAGACGGGTCGACGTAGGCCAGCGTGCGCACGGCGCTTCGAATCGTCTCAGTCAGGCCTGCCGCCCTGATCCCCTTTCCTGATACGTCGCCGACGAAGACGGCGACCTGACTGGCCCCCACCTCGAAGATGTCGTATAGGTCCCCGCCGACGAGCTCGGCCTCGTACGCCGAGCCGTAGACGATGCCGACGTCCAAACCCTCGACTTCCGGAAGCGGCTGGATGAGATGTTGCTGCAGGATCGTGGCGATGCGGTGTTCTTGCTCGTACAGTCTGGCGTTCTGCAAGGCCAGAGAAACCGATGACGCCAGCTTCGACGCGAAGTCGATCTGCGCCGGGCTGAACGAGACGCGCCGGGAATGGTACCGGAAGGACAGCACTCCGATGGTGTAGCCTCTTACGATGAGGGGCAGGACGAGCAAGGAGCGCGTCTTGTCCTCGCGGATGGTCTTCTGATGAACGCGATCGTCGTGGTAGGCATCCTCAATCGCAATCGGTTGCTTCATCTCGGAGGCCAGAACCGCAACGGGCAGGTCCTCGTCCGTGTAGCGCTTCCCGATCATCGGCTCCGCCCACGCGCCGTGTCCGTACCTGACCACCCAGCCGGTTCCGTCTCGCAGCGAAATGCGCGTAGTCTCAGCGCCGATTGCATCGCCGGCTTCCACCACGACGCGCTGCATGATCTCGTCGGTTTGGAGTGTCGAGCCTACCGTGGCGTTGATCGAGTTCAGTGCGTCGCCGAGGATCTCGGCCCGCTTCCGGTCAGTGATGTCGGAGGTGGCGATCACGACACTCCATTCCGGGTAGGGCACCGGCGCCGCGCTTACGTTGGTCCAGATAACCGTCCCATCTTCTTTCACCACACCGACTTCGCCCTGCACGGGAGCGCCCGCTACGGCCGCCCGCGTGGACGGAAATTCCTCCGGCGGCATGGGCGTGCCGTCCGGTCTGACGTATCGCCTGGAACTGTGCTCGCCGCGGAGCATGCTGTCGGCGGGCATGTCGAGTATCCTCTCAAGGCCCGGGTTGACGAAGGACAGACGCCTCTCCGCGTCGAGGATGGACACCCCGGCAGGGAGCGCATCCAAGATCGTCTGCACTTTCTCCGAACTATCCCGCAGTGCCTTCTCGGCTTCTTTGCGCCGGGTGATGTCGCGAATCATCCCGGTGAAGAAGGTGCCTTGCGCCGTCTTCCATTCCGACAGCGACAGCTCCAGCGGGAACTCTCGCCCGTCCCGGCGAAGCCCCGCGAGCTCTATCGTCTTGCCGATGATCTTCTTCTTTCCGGTCCTCGTTATCCGCTTGATGGCGTCGCGGTGGGACTTGCGGAATCGCCGGGGCATCAGATCCTCAAGCGACTTGCCGAGTTCCTCGTCGGCGCGGTGACCGAAGATGGCGCCGGCAGCCGGGTTCCAGAAGACGATCTTGCCCTCCGAGTCCACGATGATGATGGCGT
Organism: Slackia heliotrinireducens; assembly: GCA_020723435.1. Taxonomy (GTDB): domain Bacteria; phylum Actinomycetota; class Aquicultoria; order DYIV01; family DYIV01; genus DYIV01. Next base: position 13,658 of record DYIV01000019.1, read on the forward strand.
CGGCGGCAGACTCTGCGATCGAGCGGAACCGCTCCTCCCCTATCTTGAGCGACTCCAGGAGCCTTGCGTTCTGGAGTGCGATCGCGGCATTCTCCGCGAAGGCGGCGGCGAGGGTCGCATCGTCATCCGTGAAGTCGTCCTGCTTGTTCGCCAGCCCCAACAGCCCCTGTGCCTTACCCTCGATGACGAGCGGCGCAAAGAGGACGTTGTCCAGCCTCGCGTGCCCTTTGGGCATGTACCTCTTCCATTTGCTGCGGTGGAAGTCGTTTTCGTAGACGGGCTTTCCGGTCTTGTAGGCCTCTTGCCGCAGCCCACGGATGGGCATGGGTAGCTTGGGATCGACAGTGCATGGTATCCCGCCGGAATCGAGAAAGAGCAGCTCGTTCTCGGCGCCGTCCTCCTTCAGGAGCGCAACGTATCCGGCGCGAGCCCCGATGAGATGCTTGCAGACGTCGAATATGACGCGGGCCGCGTCTTCAAACCGCTCGTACGCGAGAACAGAGCTTGTGCCTTCGAGCAGCGCCGCCGTTTCTTCGCTGCTTCTGCGCACCCGAGAAAGCGCCTTGCGAAGGTTCTCTTCCGCCCGCTGGCGGGCTGTGATATCGACGAAGGTGACCAGGATCCGGGACCACGTGTCTTCGTAGCCGCGGGCGACAGAGACTCGAAGATCGACAAGTCTCTCCTCCCCGGCCAGAGTGCGCGTCGGAATCTCGCTTCGAAACGGTCCCTCCCTACCTTGGTCCAGCCAGATGAGCTCCTCGCGAAAGACCTCGTAGGAGCCGTCGACAAAGTACTTGGCCAGTCCCTGTCGGAACTCGTGGTCGTCCTTGGCGCCGTAAAAGTCGAGTGTCGCTTTGTTCACTCCGATGATCTTGACCATCCCGGCGAACCGCGCAACGTCGCCGGGGTGCTTGTCGAGGTGCAAGCCGAGGTTCCTCACGCCCGAGGCATGCAGCTCGTCGATGTGCATCTTGATGTCGGAGAAATCCTCCTCCCAAATCGACAGAGGTGACTCCTCGAACAGCTGCCGGTGCCGCTGTTCGCTCTGGCGAAGAGCCTCGGCCGATTTCCTCTGTTCCGTGATGTCGATCCCGGTACCGATCACGTAGGTGACCTCACCGTCGTCGTCGAGCACGGCGGTGTTGCGCCAAATGATGAAACGGTGCTCGCCTGACTTGGTGCGCCAGAAGTTGGCGTGGCTGTTGGGAAACTGGCCCGTGCGCAGCTCGTTGAAGACCGCCCGGACCTCCCGCGCCTCCTCGGGGAGGACGAGCGTATCCCACAATCGCTGCCCTTCAACCTCGCTGGATTCGTAGCCTGTGGCTTCCTCACACGCGCGGTTGAACGCGATTATCCTTCCCTCGCGGTCGAGCACGACCACCAGCGCTCCGATGGTCTCGAAGATCGCCGAAATCAAGCCGCGTTTCTGCTGCAGGGGAGTTGGCGACGACGCCTTGCTCGTCCGGGTCTTGGAGCCCCTCTTGCGTTTCTCGGCCATGCGTTGCCTAGGGTGAGTTGCGGATCTACTCTAGTTGGAGTATACCCGCGCCGCTTGATTCCTCAAAATCCACCCAGGCTGGGGAAGCAGGGCCTGTGCCAACTTCGAATGGGCGCCGGTCAAGCGTAGAGGGCAGTGCCGAACCGGCTCAGCGCCGCAACCACTCGGGTACGGACGACACCTTCCGGCAGGAAACCTCGACCTTCGTCTGCTCCGGGCGAATAGGCTTTGGGGTGCCGAAGTCCCACCCTGGCACATTGCCCTCGCGTAGCTTCGCGGGGTCCACACCGCCCTCCGGGATATCCGCCAAGAAGAACGTGGAGTTCAAGGAGTCTCGCGTTATCTTGCCGATCAGTTCGTCTTCCTTGTCCGCGACGCCCTTCTTCACCAGATCCTCGTGCAGAGCCGCTGAGATGTGACCCTTGACGCCGTCTCCCTTGAGGTCATACATGGGACGGTCGCCGTACTCTCCGCTCTGGTCCCAGTAGCCCAAGCCGCCGCAACCGGCAACGCCGACGGCCAGAGCCATCGCCACGAAGAACGCCAACAGGCCGGTGAGCAGCCGCTTGGACATGTGCCTCGTTGCGTTCATCGAGTCGGCCTCCCCCAAGCCCCGATTCGGACAGATCGGCGCCATTCGCCGCAGTCCACGCAGCACAAGAAACCGGCGCTGAAGATGAGTTGTGGGCCCAGTAGGACTCGAACCTACGACACGCGGATTATGAGTCCGCTGCTCTGACCAACTGAGCTATGGGCCCGCTCGGTACAGGGGATAGTCTAGCAGAATGGCCCGCTACTTCGCGCCCGCCTTCACCGCCTGCGCGAAGTCTGCCCCGAACTTCCGCGCGGCGGCCAGATCGTCTTCATCTACCGTGAAGACGGCCCGCAACGGCTCGAGCGGCGTGCGGAACTTCAACTCCTTCAGCCGGTTGGTCAGCATCATCGGCGCCTCTCCGCTCCAGGCGTATGAGCCGAACGACGCCCCGTACTTCCCCTTCACCTTGATCGTGATCAGATGAGATAGCAACGACCAGATCTGCTCAACCGCGTCGGCGACGATCGTTGGCGAGCCCACCATCAGCCCATCGGACGCCTCGATCATCGGCAGCACCTCGGCGATGTCGATCTGAGTCGCGTCGAAGGTCGCGACCTGTGCCCCGGCCTGCCTCGCCCCATCGGCAAGGGCCCCGGCCATCTTCTCGGTGTTGCCGTAGGCGCTCGCGTAGAAGATGAGCACTGAGACCGGGTCGCCAGGCTTCCTAGGCGAAGGCATCGACGCTCGCTCGCGATACTCGAACAGGTATGCCTTCGGATCGCTGCGCAGGATCGGCCCGTGGCTGGGCGCGATCATCTCGATATCGAGCTGATCGATCTTGTCGAGCGCCTTGATGGCGAACTCCTTGAATGGGCGCATGATGACGTCGAAGTAGTAGCGGAAGGCGCCGCTGAAATCATCGACCTTGTCGTCGAAGAGGCGATCGTCGCAGTAGTGACATCCCAGGAAGTCGCAGGGCATGAGCACCTTGTCCTCGACGACGTAGGTGAACATGGTGTCGGGCCAGTGCAGAAACGGCGCCCAGATGAAGCGCAGTTTCACGCCGCCCAGGTCGATCTCGTCTCCGTCGGCCGCGAGGATTGGGTCGACATCGCGCTTGAGCAGTCCCTTCAGAAAGCCTGTCGCGGTCTTGGAGATGACCACCTTGGCTTGAGGAGCATGCTCCAGCATAGTCGCCAGGCCGCCGCCATGGTCCGGTTCGGTGTGGTTTGTGACGATGTAGTCGAGCGAGGCCGGATCGATGAGTGACTCGACGTTGGCCAGGAGCTGGGGCATGAACTTCTCCTTGACGCAGTCGACCAGAGCCGTCTTCTCGGCGCCCTTCACAAGGTAGGCATTGTAGGTCGTGCCCTCACCTGTCGGCATGACGACATCAAAAACACGCAGCTGAGGATCGAGCGCGCCCACCCAGGTGCAATGCTCGCTTATTTCAACCGGTCTCACTTGGCCACAGCCTCCTCCATCCGCACCACGACATCGAGGTACTTGTCGTGCGTGCCTTCCCCTATCTCGTCCCGCTCCACATCTTCGAACTGATCCAAGAGGATCGCCTGCTGATCCTCGGAGAGCACCCGGTCGGCCATCGGGAACAGAGCGTTGTCCTCCTTCTTGATATGCGCCCTAAGCAGCTGGATGTAGCCGTTCATCGCCCCAATCAGTCGCTCCCGCGCCGACTCGTCTCCCGACAACAGCAGTGCCGAGGCTGATCGGATCTCGCGGTTGTAGGCGCGGCCCTGCTCGTGCTCGGAGAGCATGACGCTGATCGGACCTTGATAGGGCGGCATCCCAACCGTTGCCAGCATTGGAAAGAGCTTCTTCTCCTCCTTCGCGTGATGACACGCATCGGCGAAGCCGCCGATGAAGTCGGTCGCTCCAGCGAGCATCCACTCGGGTGGCGTTTGACCGTCGGCAAGCTTGACCGAGAGCTTGGCGAGCGAGTTGAGCATGCGTTCGATGACACGGTGCTCGTCCGTCAGAATCTGGGTCGGCGAGAGCCACTGCGGCTCGTGAGCGTGCGCGTGTTCATGTGCCACCTCAAGACACCTCCTTTGGCGCCGGGCCCGACAGCACGGCGCGTCCTTGGAACCAGGCATGTGTCTTATACCCCCGGGCGCGGAACAGCCGCGGCGCGATTCAACGCCGGACCAAAGCCGGCCAGACCTCGACGAGGAACATGGCGGCCAGAATGAGGACGGCGCCGAGCCAACCTCGTGGCGTGAAGACCTCCCCTCGCCACAGGTAGCCGAAGATTCCCGCGAACACCGGCTCAGCCGTGAGCACGACGGCCGTCCGCGTCGGGCCGACGGTCTTCTGGGCGTAGGTCTGAACGAAGAACGCCAGCGCGGAGGCGAACAAGCCCGTCAGCGCGACGGCGCCCCACGCCCCGGCTGTGGGCGGAAGCGCCGGCGTCTCGAAGGCGAATGTGCTCACGACCTGGAGTATCGCCGCGACGGTGAGCTGGAGCGAGACGAGCAGCAGCACGTCATGGCGGGGTGAGTAGCGCGACAGCGCCACGATGTGCAGGGCCACGAAGGACGCCGCCCCAAGCACGAGCGCGTCACCCAGGCCCATCGTCCAGCTATCGGTGAGCGTCATCAGCCCCAGTCCGGCAATCGCCAGCGCCACGCCCAGAAGCGTCGTCGCGCGTGGCACATGTCGGAACCAGGCCAGCTGGATGAGCGGCACGAAGGCCACGAAGAGCCCGGTCACGAATCCGGCCTTCGAGGCGGTCGTCCCCATCAAACCCAAGGTCTGGAAGGCGTACATCGCGTAGAGGAGAACCCCTAGGGCAAGACCCGCGGCGAGCGTGGCCCTATCGAGGCGCCTCCGCCGGACAATGAGGACCGGGCTCATGACCAGCGCCGCCAGGGTGAAGCGCAGTGCCATGAAGGCAAAGGGCGGCATCTGCTCGACGGCGCCCTTGACGATTACGAAGGTCGATCCCCACACCGCGGTGATCGCCACGAGCATAAGATCGGGATGGTACTTGCGGAGGAACGGAGTCATGGCCGCGAAGCCGGCAGCCATGACGAGGTCGTCTCCTTCGCTGCATCCATACGCCTACAGCACCTTGGACAGAAACGACTTCGTCCGCTCGTTCTTGGGATTATCGAACAGCTCTCCGGGCTCGGCACGCTCGACGATGACGCCCTCGTCCATGAAGACGGCCCACGTGCCGACCTCCTTCGCGAATCCCATCTCGTGCGTCACGACGAGCATCGTCATGCCCTCCTGGGCCAGCTCCTTCATGGCGTCGAGCACTTCCTTGACCAGCTCCGGATCGAGCGCCGACGTGACCTCGTCGAAGAGCATGATGTCCGGCTCCATCGCCAGAGCGCGAGCGATCGCCACGCGCTGCTGCTGTCCCCCGGAGAGCTGCGCGGGATATACGTCCACCTTGTCGCTGAGGCCCACTCGTTCGAGGTTGCGCCGCGCCGTCTCTTCGACCTGCCCCTTCGGCCGTCTCTGCACCTTGAGTGGGGCAAGCATCACGTTGCCGAGAACCGTCAAGTGCGGGAAGAGGTTGAAGCTCTGGAAGACGATGCCTACCTTCTGACGGAGGGCATTCACGTTGGCGCCGGGCGCCATGATGTCGTCGCCTTCGATGAAGATGTGACCGCTCGTCGACTCCTCGAGACGGTTGATGCAGCGCAGCATCGTCGACTTGCCGGAGCCGGACGGGCCGATGACGACCATCACGTCACCCCTCTCCACCTCGAGATTGATGCCCTTGAGCACCTGCAGTTGATGGAACTGCTTGTGCAGATCGACGATGCGAACGATCGATTCGCGACCTGTCGACAGCTCATCAATCGGCACTTCTTCAGAGTTGTGCCTGTCCGGCGCGCGCGTCATCTGTGTGTCGACCTCCGTGGACCCTTGCCGGTCGTCCCGGATCCTTCGTCAGAGCCGAACGAGAACATCCGGCGCAAGAAACCCTTCTGCGGGGCATGATCGGCCTCCCCCATCGAAAGGCGTCGCTCCATCCAGGAGACCAGTCTCGTCAGCGGCAGCGTCATCGCCAGGTAGACCAGCGCAGCCCCGGTGTATCCGCTGAACCGCGCTTTCCATCCCACCCATTCTTTCGCGTTGCGCAGCAACTCGGGCACTGCGACGATCGACAGTATCGCCGTGTCCTTGATGAGGATGATGAAGTCGTTCGTCAGCGGGGGCAGCACCCGCCGCACCGTCTGCGGCAAGATGACGTAGCGCATCGATTGCAGGTATGTCATGCCCAGCGAGCGAGCGGCCTCCATCTGCCCGGCGTGAATGGACTCGATGCCGGCGCGGAGGATCTCCGCGTCGTAGGCGGCCGTGTTCAGCCCCATGACCACAATGCCGGTGGTGATGGCGTCGAGATTGATACCGAACAGCGGCAGCGCCGTGTAGGCGATAAGAACCTGCATGATAAGCGGTGTTCCGCGGAACAAGTCGATGTAGACGATCGCCGGCAGGCGCAAGATCTTGAGCTTCGAGATTCTAAGCAGCGCCAGGACGAGACCGCCTGCGACTCCGATGGCCTGGGCGGCGATTGCCACCACGACCGTGATGCGGGCGCCCTCGACGAGCACCGGCAGCACTTCTTTCAGGTCGCTGTAGTTGAACCAGAGGCGGATGAATTCCTGCACCGGGCTCTGCTCGCTTCCATGGGAACGAGATCGCTCGTTTCGGCGGACAGTTTGGGCTCGCTTCAATCATCTTACGAGACGACCGCGCCCCGCCACAAGGAGAAGGCCCGCCGACCTGCGGGCCCTCTCCCGATTTGCCATTATCTGCGGCGAGCGTTCGCCCCTACGGCGTCGGCTCTTCGGCGCCGGTTGCCTCTGTTGAGGACTCCGGCTCCATTCCGAACCACTTCTTGTAGATGGTGTTGTAGGTGCCGTCCGCCTTGATCTCTTCGATCGCCTTGTTGACGGCATCACGCAGGGCGGTGTCGTCCGTCCTGAACCATATTCCGTAGCCTTCATTGGTCTTGATGGTGTAGGCCAGCACCATCTTGTCGGCATACGTCTTCTCGATGACATAGGCGCTCACGGGCTTGTCGTTGACGATGGCGTCGATGCGCCCCGCCGCCAGATCTGAGAACGCCGTCAGTATGTCGTCGTACTTCTTCAAGTTCGCATACTTCTTGCCGAGAATCTTCTCCGCCTCGAGCTGCCCGGTCGTGTCCACCTGAACGCCGACCTTCTTGCCCTTCAAGTCCTCGGGCTTCTTGATCGTCGAATCCTTCATCGTCGCGATCGACTGGTCCGAGATGATGTAGGGATCGGTTGGGGTCATCTCCTTCTTCCGATCCTCGGTGATCGTCATCGCCGACATGATCGCGTCATACTTCTTCGCTTTCAGATTGGGAATGATGCCGTCCCAAGCGGTGCTGACGATCTCGTATTTGAGGTCCAGGCGCTTGCAGATCTCCTTGGCGAGGTCGACATCGAAACCGACGTACTCCGTTCCCTCCTTGAACTCGAAAGGCGGGAACGCCGTGTCGGCGCCGAAGCTCAGCGTTCCCTCTTTGAGCGTCTTGATCGCGCCCTCTTCCTCGGGAGTCGTCGTCTCCGGCGTCGTGGTCTGCTGGCATCCGGCCAGCACCAGCGCTACAAGTAGAACACCAACGAGCAGCACCGGCATGATCCTTCGAATCTTCATACCTCCTCCTTTCCACCCGGCAACCCTAGCGTTTGCTATTCGCGTAACACTCTCAAGAACCTCCCACGCGCCGTGCGGATACCCGGAGCAGCATCCAAGCTGCTTTTCCTACAGAGATGCCCAACTCCCGCCGAAACTAGCATAGTATCGGGTACATAGACTCACACCGGGCCAACCAGAGAAGGCCCGCCGGAGGGACACCGAAGGAGGCAGATGATATGAGCATGAGCGACCTTGAGTTGCTGGCCGCGTCTTTGGTGGCTAAGGGCAAGGGAATCCTCGCCGCGGACGAGAGCATGCCGACGATCAAGAAGCGTTTCGACGGCGTGGGACTGGAATCCACCGAGGCAACGCGGCAGGCATACCGGGATCTCCTCTTCACCGCGCCCCAGATCGAGAAGTACCTCAGCGGTGTCATCATGTTCGACGAGACCATCCGCGCGACGGCTCGAAACGGGACGCCCTTCGCCCGGGTGCTGGCCGACAGAGGCATCATCCCCGGAATCAAGGTGGATAAGGGAGCGTGGCGACTGCCCAACTTCCCCGGAGAAAAGGTCACCGAGGGATTGGACGGGCTGCGCGACCGATTGATGGAGTATCGCGAGATGGGAGCCCGCTTCGCGAAATGGCGGGCCGTCATCGCTATCGGCGACGGCATTCCGACGCACTACTGCGTCGAGGCGAACGCTCACGCCCTCGCTCGCTACGCCGCTCTCTGCCACGAACAGGAGATCGTCCCCATCGTCGAACCCGAGGTCTTGATGGACGGCGATCATTCGATCGAGACGTGCGAGCAGGTGACTGAGATGACGCTTCGCCTGACCTTCAACCAGCTGCGCGCCCACAGGGTCGCGCTCGAAGCGGTCATCCTCAAGCCGAACATGGTCGTCTCGGGCAAGGATGCGACCGAACAGGCCGGCGTCGAACAGGTTGCCGAGAGGACCGTCCGCTGTCTGCGCCGGTCCGTTCCGGCGGCCGTTGCGGGGATCTGCTTCCTGTCAGGCGGCCAGAGCCCCGAGCAGGCCACAGAACACCTCAACGCCATGAACGCACTCGGCCCACAGCCCTGGGAGCTCAGCTTCTCCTACGCGCGAGCGCTTCAGGAGCCGGTGCTCGACGCCTGGCGCGGCGACGACTCGAACACAGATCGAGCGCAGAAGGTCTTCGCGCACAGAGCGAAGTGCAACAGCGAAGCGCGATACGGCCGGTACACGAAGCAGATGGAGATCATGGCGGCCTAGGCGAGGAGTCCATCGAAGACGTTCTTCGCCACCAGCGCCACTCGCAGGGAACCGTCCAGCTCGATCCGCCGCTGGAAGAATGCCGCATCGGGATCGAGCCGTCCGCGCAAGATGGCCAGGTACGTGCTCGGCCGGGCGCGAACCGTCATGTCGGCCCGAGCGTGAAGCGGCGCTGCCCGCACTCGGCCCTTTTCGACCCGGAACTTCAGAGGTGCCCCATGTGGCGGTCCTACCGCGAGCGTGCGACCCTCCAGCGCCGACAGCCTCTCCGGCCGCCCTCGCCTGTTCAGCCACGCCAACAGTGGACCGGCCAGCACCCAAGTGACGATACCCATCAGGCACACTCCTCCACCCGCAGGCGTTGCCTCTTGCCCCGCGACGCCATGTACTCCGTATCGAGTTGCGGCGGACCCTCTGGCACCCGCCCTGTTTGAACGGCGCCCAACAGCCGATCGATCATCGCAAGCGCCGCGTCGGCGCCCCCGCACGCCGGTTCGATACGGAAAGTCGAGACTCCCCGACCATGAGCCTCCCCCATAGCGTCGAGCGCGCAGTAGACTCGCCTCGGATAGACCGCGCTGCCGTTGACGGTTAGGAGCTGCTCCTCGTCGAGGGTTTGCAGATGCACCTGGCGCCGGGCGCAGCAGTTGAAGTCGCAATCCCGACCGAGCTTGTGGTAGGCCCGGGCCGTGTAGCATCGCCACGAGAACGCCAGCGCGGGCCTTCCGAAGAGCACCATCTCCGTGTTGCCGGGAAACACCTCCGCCAACTGCGCCACGACCGGCCACTCCGCGTCTATCGGCAGGACGAGTCTCCCCGCACCTAGGCCTCTCCAGAAGGTCGCGGCCCGCGTGTTATAGACGTTGAGATAGGGTCCGAGCACGAGCGACTTGTCGGGGAATCGTTCCTTCCACAACGCCACCACACCGACGTTGTTCGCCTCGATATGGTCCACGACCTCGGCAAGCGCGGCAATGCGCTCCAGGTCCGCCTCGGCGACGATCACCGCCGGAGTGGTGAGCACCGTCACTCCATGAGCTTGTTCCACGATGTCACGGATCTGTCGCAACACGTCGACCGTGAGCAGCCGCCGCTTCATGCAGACAACTTCTCCCACGTAGACGCGGTGGATGTGGGGCCTGTGCACGACATTAGCGTAGAAGTCGCCAAACTCGGTCCTGCCCCAGTTCGTCGGCGCGGGCCCAAGCGATATCTCAAGACTCCTCTCCGCAATCATTACTACTTCTCCCCGTAGCAGGCCGTAGTGAGTCTCCTGCCCTCGAACAGCAGCTCCAATCGTTGCTCCCACGCATGTCGGCGGCGGGGCGCCAAGGTCCCCGTCGCTTCCAGCTCATCGATCGCGTCTCGGAATACGCGGGCCACTTCGCGTACGTAGACGTGAGAGCGTTGGCGCCCTTCTATCTTCAAGGCGTCGACGCCGGCGTCACGAAGCTGCGGAAGCAGCGGAAGCACGTTGAGACTGTGGGGCGATTGGAACGGATAGTAGAGACGCCCGCTCTCAGTGTCGCGATACCGGCCCTTGCACGGCGTCGGATAGGTACAGATCTCTCGCTCGCCGAACGTGTTCACGAGGTGGCCGGCTATTCTGAATGCGAGCCTGGACTGGTGGCGATCACGAGGGTCTCCAGCGACTCGCTCCCGATCGGCACCGTTCCCATCAATACGCTCACGCGTCATCGAGACATACTCGGCCGGCGAACACATCCCGTAGGTCGAATTCGGAACTCCTGTGAAGTATGAGGACAGGTGGCACGCACCCTCGCAGTTGATTCACAACACGCCAAAGGCGAATATTTCAAGCTCAACATCGGTGGCCGCCCGTATTTCAGCAATATCATCCACCGACGTGACGCGCGGTAGCACGGCGCAGGATATCCCGAAGTGGTCCCGGAAGAAGTTGATGGCCGACGCGTTCGTGGCCGCGGCGATGGAACTGCGATGACGCGCCATCGAGGGATGGCGACGAGCAGCGTGTTCGAGCACCGAGATGTCAGCAGCGATGACAGCGTCAGCTCCGGCCTCCGCGGCTATGTCGACGGCGCGCAGCGACGCTTCGATCTCCTGCTGTGGATAGACATTGGATGTGACGTAGACGCCGCAATGCCTGGCGTGGGCATACTCCACGCCTTCGGCCAGTTCTTCCGGCGAAAAATTCAGGCCCGGGAAGTTGCGCGCGTTGGAGGCGGAGGCGATTCCGGTGTAGACAGCATCGGCGCCGTTGTCCGCGGCGACCTTCAGACTCGCCAGCGTTCCCGCCGGCAAACGTAGCGAGAGCATGCTGCCCTTCCCCCGAACAGCGATATACCTTATTCTAGCACGTTTAGTGCCTCTCAGCAGGGTTGATGTGGTTCGCTAGTACGTCTTTGTCGGTGACACGACGAGCGTGACGGCAAAGGTCTTTGCCGAGCGAACACCCTTCTCCCAGGGACGGCGATACGCGAGCCTCAGGGTCCCGCCGCCCGGCCTGGTGATCCGGTAGGTGAGTGTGATCGTGCCGGGCGCGCCCACCTTCTTGGTGTCCGGCTTGAACTGCGGCTCCCTTGCCTCAGCCAGCTCGAGGTCCGCGGGCTTGTCGGTCAAGACCCACTGGTAGCCCGTTGAGGGATTGCCCGGCAGCGTGATCTCGACGCGCTGGCCGGGCAGGACGCTGACACGCCTGCCATTGTCTGCCTGCGTGATCTTCGCCGGTGGCGGGATGATGATCTTCTTGTCCGGCTTCGTAGTGGAGGACTTGCAGGCGGATGTTGCCGCGATGAGCACGGCGAAGAGCACGGCGAGAAGCGCCTTGGAGAGCGTGATACGCACCTTCCTCTTCGTCCGAGTGCGAGGGTAGCATGCAGATCAATCGTTTGTTGCTCCCCGGGCAGGATTCGAACCTGCGACCTAGTGGTTAACAGCCACCCGCTCTACCTGTTGAGCTACCGGGGATCGACATGCCAGCACGCCTGTGAATTATACGGAAATCCCATTCCTGCGGCAACGAGAGAGGCACCCGCGGTCGGCCCTCTTCCAGCGCACCCCACGACTGAGGATGACTACTCCAAGTAGTCCTTGAGTCGTCCGCTGCGGCTCGGATGGCGCAGTTTGCACAGCGTCTTCGATTCAATCTGACGGATGCGCTCGCGCGTGACACCAAAGACACGGCCAACTTCCTCCAGCGTCCTGGGATGGCCGTCAACTAGGCCGAAGCGTAGCTCGATAACGCGGCGCTCCCGATCGCTCAGAGAATCGAGCACTCTGCGCAGCTGTTCCTGCAGAAGCGAGAACGACGCCGCGTCCGGGGGGACGACCGCCTCGGCATCCTCAATGAAATCGCCAAGCTGGCTGTCCTCTTCCTCGCCGATCGGGGTCTCCAGAGAGACCGGCTCCTGACTGATCTTCAGAATCTCTCTTACCTTCTCCGGAGGCAGCCCCATCTGATCGCCGATCTCCTCCGGCATCGGCTCACGACCCAGGTCCTGCAGAAGCTGACGCTGAACCCTGATGAGCTTGTTTATGGTCTCAACCATGTGCACAGGGATGCGGATCGTTCGCGCCTGATCGGCGATGGCGCGGGTGATCGCCTGCCGAATCCACCACGTCGCGTACGTCGAGAACTTGAATCCCTTGCGGAAGTCGAACTTCTCAACGGCGCGGATGAGGCCCAGGTTGCCTTCCTGAATCAGATCCAGGAAGAGCATGCCTCGGCCCACGTAGCGCTTCGCGATGGAGACGACGAGGCGAAGGTTGGCCTCGACGAGCTTGCGCTTGGCCGCCATTCCGTCGTCGACGATCCTGTGGAGCTTGCGCTGCTCGGCCCGGGAAAGGCCCTCTTCGGCATCGAGCTTCGCCGTGGCATCTTCACCGGCTTCGATTCGCTTCGCCAGACTGACCTCTTCAGCCGCGGTCAGCAGCGGTACTTTCCCGATCTCCTTCAGATACATGCGAACCGGATCGTCGGTGAGGGTCTTGACCGACAGATCGAGCTTCTTCTTCGCGGGAGCCGGCGCCTCTTCCTTAGTATCCTCCCCCTCCGACACGTCGCTCGCCTGATCCGTCTCGCCGTCAACAACGTCGATCCCGATCTCGAGAAAGTGGGCGTAGATGTTGTCGATCTGATCGGTGGTCAGATCGATCTTCTCGAGAGTGTCCGCGATCTCGTCCGAGGACAGCTGGCCCTTCTGCTTGCCCTTGGTGACAAGCTGCTTTACCTCGTCCAGCTCCAGTTCTTTCGTACTAGACGGCACTTGTCGTGCCTCCACGTGCTTCACCTTTCAGCTCCCTGCGACGCGCTTCTAATGCTATGAGCTCATTGAAAAGGGAATCATACAGCGGCTCGTTTCCCAGTCGGTTGAGCCTTTCGATACGTGACTTGAGCCTATCTATTTGACGTCCGACCTCAAATTCCTTGAGCCGGGTCAGAATCTCGACGAAATATGAATTCTGATCGCCAGCACTCTCGGTGTCAAGCAGCAATCCACTTGCCAACGACTGAAGCCTCGGCTCCAGGCCATTGACTACGTCCGACCTCGACTCGCCTTCACTACCCCCGCCGAACTGCGCCAAAACACCGAACAGTTCTCGATGGGAGTCGACCGTGAACAGCTCCGCTCCGATCTCTTCACGTGCTTTCTTCCGTATGTCGGCGTCGGACAGACACAGCCTTAGCATCTCCTGTTCCGCCTTCGCTTGAGCGTCGAAGGCGAGCGCCGACGCCTTCGTTTGCGGCGTGGACGCCTCCGTGGTCGCCGGGCGAATCTCCTTCAACTCCAATGACAAAGACTCCACGCTCACGGCGATCTTGTCGGCCAAAAGGCGCACGTACTCCTCGCGAGCCACAGCGCCGGTCAGGGGGGCGATCAGCGCCAGCGCTTCTCGCGCCGCTCCGATCCTCCCCTTCGATGTCGACAGGTCGTGCGCTCCGATCTTGCGATCAATGGCGAACTCGAGCAGATCCACCGCCTTCTCGAGGACCTGCGCGAACTCGGCGGATCCACGCGTGGCAATCAGATCGGCCGGATCGTATCCCTCAGGCAAGACAGCGACCAGGACGTCCACTTGCTGCCTGCCGGACAACTCCGCAAGTCGCTCGTCGCGAACCATCCCGAAATCACCGACCACGCTGACGCCCCTCTCGGCGGCGGCCATGCCGGCAACGTCGGCGTCGAAGACGAGGATTACTCGATTGGCGAATCTGCCGAGCAGCTTGACGTGCTCCGGCGTCAGAGCTGTGCCGCAGGTGGCCACGGCATTGCGGAATCCCGCGGCGTGCAAGGCGATCACGTCCGTATAGCCCTCGACCACGATGGCCGCGCCCTTCGTCACAATCTCGTTCTTCGCCAGGTCCAGAGCGTACAACGTGGCGCTTTTGTGATAGACCGGCGTCTCCGGCGAGTTGAGGTACTTCGGCGTGCCGCTGCCAAGCGCTCGCCCGCCGAAGGCCACAACTCGTCCCTTCACATCTTTGATTGGGAAGATGACGCGATCGAAGAACCGGTCCTTCAGGCCGCGATCGGTGCGCACCGCCAGCCCGGCCGCCACGATCTCTTCACCGGTGAACTTCTGCGACGTGAGGTGTTTCACGAGATCGTCGCGTCCAGCAGACGCGTAGCCGATCATGAACTTCGCGGCGAGCTCGATATGGAAGCCGCGCCCTTTGAGATACTCGCGCGCCGCGGCCGCGGTCGGGTTGCGCCTGAGATATAGCGCCCAGTACTTCGCGGCCGCCTCGTTGGCGTCGAGCAGCCGCTGGCGGAACGACCGTGACGGCCCGGTGTCTTCCTCTCGCTTGATCTCGTAGCCCACCCGCTCGGCCAGAGTCTCCACGGCCTCGGGGAACTCCACGTGCTCGATCTTCATCAGGAACGTGAAGACGTTTCCGCCCTCTCCGCAGCCGAAGCAATGCCACAGCTGCATGCCTGGATCCACCTTGAACGACGGTGTCTTCTCGTTGTGGAAGGGGCACAGACCCCACAGGAGCCTTCCCTTCTTCTTCAGAGTGACGTGCTCGGAGACGACCTGGACGAGGTCGTTTCGCTCGCGGACTTGATTGATGTCTTCTTCACTGATGAGACCGGCCATGGAGGGTATTCTACGGTAGGTGGCTGACACAGATGGGAGTTCGCGGTTCGGAGGCCGAAACCTGCTTTGGAGCGCAGCGAGAAGCCCCATGGGGCTTCTTCGAGAGACCAAGGGAGGCATGACCGCACGTCAGTCTGGAAGCCTGTGGGACCTGAACATAAGCGCCTGCTGTTGATAACGCCGAGCGCTAGCGCGTACAATGTTCTTAGCAATGGGGCTGTGTCTTCTGTTCACTTGGTTGCGACGGCTTCGGACGGCAGGCATGTGCGTGTCTGCCGAGGATTGTCTTGAGGGTCTTGGTCACAGGGGGAGCCGGCTTCATTGGCTCCAACATAGTCGAAGAGCTGCTCAGGCAAGGCGATGATGTCCGCATCTTGGACAATTTCGCGACCGGAATTCGCGCCAACATAGAGCCATTCGTCGACGACATTGAGCTGATCGAGGGCGACCTTCAGAGCTACGAGCGTGTCCACAACGCGGTGCGGGGCGTTGAGGTAGTCCTACATCAGGGCGCCTTGCCGTCAGTGCCGCGCTCGATTCAGGATCCGCTCACCACAAACGCCGTGAACATCACCGGCACGCTCAATGTGTTGCTCGCGTCGCGCGACTCTGACGTGCGCCGCGTTGTCTACGCGTCGTCGTCATCCGTGTACGGTGAGAGCCCGACGCTGCCGAAGGTAGAGACCATGGCACTCTTGCCACTTGCGCCGTACGCGGTTGCGAAGCTATCCGGCGAGTATTACTGTCAGGCCTTCTCGAGGGTGTACCCGATTGAGACTGTCTGCCTGCGGTATTTCAACGTCTTCGGCCCGCGGCAAGACCCCACTTCGCAGTACTCGGCCGTGATCCCGAACTTTGTCGGTAGGATGGTCGCTGGCAAGCCACCAACCATCTACGGAGATGGAAGCCAATCCCGAGACTTCACCTACGTCGCCAACGTCGTCGACGCCAACATCCGCGCGGCCACCGCAGAGGGAGTCTCCGGGGAAACGTTCAATGTCGCCTGCGGGTGCGCATTCTCACTGAACGATCTGGTCGATAAGCTCAACGAGGTGCTCGGAACCAGGATAGATGCGCCACACGCGGAACCACGCCTTGGGGATATCCATCATTCGCAGGCCGATATCTCAAAG
>DYIV01000135.1 GCA_020723435.1 Slackia heliotrinireducens
CTCCCACGCCCCTTCCCTGCCCCGACGAAGGCAACGTCAGCACCAGCGCATTGTTGTGCAGCCCCGCCGTGATGCCCGCTGGATTACCGGATCTCGACTTTGCTCATTGGAGTTCGATGTACCGAATGCGGCAGTTGAAGGCGTCCGCGAAATAGAGGTTCCCTTTCGCGTCGGTGGCCAGGCCCCGCGGCTTGGCGGCTTTGGCCTCGGAGAGCGGGCCGTCCGCCATGCCGTACTCGGTCAACAGGGACGTCACCAAGTCGTTTTGAATCATGCGGACTCGGCTCGAGATGTCGCCCTCAGAGACGAAAAGCACACCTCCGTGGCCAGGGTGATGGGCGAGCCCGGTAATGTGAGAAAAGATTGCGTGGGCGACTGGCCCGTCCTCGAGCTTGCCGCCATTCGAGAGCATTCCCTCGAACATGCCCGCGAAGGTGGTGACCTGCCCGTTCTCGAGGACCCGGACCAGATCCTGGTCGGAGAAGTAGACGCGCGATCCCACCGCGACGACCGCTCTGGCCCAATGGACCCGCGCCTCGAGTGCGGGGCCGTCCACCGGGACTCCCGACGTGCCGTTACCGGCGATGGTGGTGACCATGCCGTTCTCGAGCTTTCTGAGGTAGCGCCTCTCGGCGACATAGAGCGCGCCCTTCTGGTCGAAACTCAGCGCGTTGATCTCGCCGAAGCGCGCGTCGAGCGCCGGGCCGTCCAGGTGGCCACCATCCGGCTGGCCGGCGACCGTGGTCAACTCGCCATCCTTAAGGTAGTACACGAGACAGCCTGCTGCGACGAAGATCCGACCATCAGAAGCCACGGCGAGGGCAGGCAAGGGCGCTTCCCAAGGGGATTTGGCCAAGGTAACGACTCGCTCGTCCGTGACCCGCGACACGCGTCCACTGCTTACGTAGAGGCTGCCATCCGGTCCGAGCGCAAGACCGAGTGGCGTCTGGATCTTCGCGGACAGCCGGGGGCCGTCGACATAGGGGTCGTCGCAGGTGCTCCCGGCGTAGGTGCTGATCCACGGTAGGCTCTTCTCACGCTCGAGCGGAAGGTCACGCATCGCCTCGGGCAGGCGGCCATCGTTTCCTGCCGGACGTTGCCCGCAGGAGAGTGCGATCGGGACAGCCAGAAAGAGCGCCTGCCGACAGGTCACGGGAGCTTCCAATTCACGATGGCAGAGTACGGCCAGCTATTCGTCGTGTAGGTCGCCGCGTAGAGCCGGCCACTATGCAGCTCAAGCTCCGTCGCATCGGCCACACGCTCTAGGTCGCCGTGGTGCTGGAAGCTCCAATGCCAGCCGTCCCAAGTGCCAATGGCCTGGTGAAGCCACGCCGTGTTTCCCTGGTACGTGCTGAAGCCACCAACAAGCTGCAGGCGGCCATTCGCGGCCTCGATGGCGAGTTCACCAGGCCAAGTGTGGACGCTGGAATTGTACGCGCAGGTTGTTAGCGTGCTCTGGTCCCACCACTCGTAGTATGGTGGATAGGACACGTTCCTGAAGATAATCGCGGTGCGCGACTGGCTGGGCGCTGAGACATGGAAGCTGAACCCGTCCCAGGTCGCGGAGGGGCTGCCCGAGATGGCGGCGGCGATGGTCGGGGCATAGGGCCCTTCCCAGGATACCGAAGCCGAATTCCAGCGGAGCATTCGCAGATTCCCGCTCGCAGCGTCGCGGTAGTAGAGTCGGACCATTCCGTTGCCTGCCACCAACGCCGGATCGTGCGTCGCGGTCACGCCGGGGAGAGTGATCTGCGCGGGCGCAAGCCAGCCGAAGAGGTGGTTCTTCATATACCAGAGCTTGCCGTCCCAATTTCGCCATGCGGCGTAGTAGACGAAGTTCGTCGAGTCGTACGTGGCCGACAAGCCCGAATAGACGGTGGAGCCGGGGATCCCGGTATCGGAGTCCGTCCAAGTACCCTGGGCGTTGCGTACGAACATGTGGATCTTCTCATCGACGCCGGGCTCCAACCGATCGTAGAGCATGACAAGCATCCCCCCATAGCCGGAGGCGAGGCCAGGCTTCCCATAGACGTAGGGGACGATCAGTTCCGCAGGTTGCCAGAGCTTTGCGTCCTGCTGGGCAGCGCGCATCTGCGTGCTCACCGGTGGGCCGTCCTGGTCGGCCTGTTGCCTCAGCGCTGCGCCGAAGCCAATGAATGTGAAGTCCGGCGCGTCCTCGATGTGACCCACTCTGAGTGCCCGGAACACTGGCTCGACAGCATCCTTGCGATGCTGGTCCCCGCCCAGCTTCTGAGCGAGGTCGTAGATCATGTGGGTCCAAAGCGTGCTCGCGGTGTGGTTGTCATATGCCATGCCCGGAATGGAACCGCCGAGCTCGCGGGAGTGGTAGTTGTAGTCGTCGAAGGTGTCCGGGTAGATGATGTTCCGCTGCTGATCGCAGGTTGCGCAGAACGCGTCGGACTTGGTGACCAAGTGTGGCGTCTGCCAGTTGCGCAGGACACAACCGCCGACAGACGAGTGGCGTCGGTACTGCCAGTCGCTCTTGATGGCCATCGCTTGCGAGTCGCAGATAGCCTCCGCGATCGTGTTGACCTCGCCAGACGGCGGACTCGCGTTCTTCCGGATCAACGCGTGCGTCCACTCGTGGGCGACAGTCTCCTTCATGACGGCTCCTGGCGGAACATTGATGTGGTACCATTGGCCATCGTTGTGTCCCTCGCAGGACGAACACGAGCCAGTGCACATGAGGTTCACGCTCATGCATCCGTTCTGGTTGTCGTAGCTTCGGCTGAGGAGCGCGGGGCCGTGTCGGGTCTCGTCAGCCCAGTAGGTCCAGAGCTCCGCGGAGGAGTAGCAGACGCTGTAGACGTCCGGGGGAAGGCTCGGCAAGCACCACTGGGCCGGGTTCTCGCCTTGCCACGCGCAATCGCGGACGGGCGGGTTGATGAGTTCCACACCGCTGCAGCCGGGCTGCTTGTCCTCCCAGACCCCGACCTTGGGCCCATACTCGAGGTCTCTGTGCAGATGATCGGCGAGGATAGTACCGCCGTGAGCATCGACCCATGTCGTGCGCTGTCCGCCGTCTGCCGCGTAAGAGAAGCGCCACGCGAGGTCGGCGGTATCGCAGAAGCGACCCGAGCGGCGGTAGAGCACAGTCGCAGAGAGGTTGGTCGCAAGGGGGTGCTTCGCGAGAATCGTGGCCGCTGCGGCAAGGTCGCTCACGGTTGGCTTCGGGTCGCGTGTGATATCTGGGATCGTCGTGTTGCGGAGGTAGACTGCCCGGAGCTTCTGGTCCAGGACTATCAGTAGGCTGGCGCCATGGACGATGACTCCATCGTGGGCCTGCATCAGCCTCACCAACGTCACACCGTTCGCTGGCGTCGATCGCAACACACTGAGCGTGTCCTTGGGACCCAGCCCGAGGAGTGGGCGCGCCGCGTCGGCGATGTTGAGCGCCGCCGCCTCGGGAGTGGCGCCGCTGGTGGGCACCATGCCGAGAGCCGCCCCTCCGACATGTGATGGCGTCCCCAGGGGGTCGATGTGGAACTCAAATGGTGGTTTCGCGTTTGGGCCCGGAGGCAGTTGCACAGCAGCGGCCTGGACGCTCTCCTGGAGTTGTCTCAACGCGACAACGGCTGCAGCGCGGTATGTTGTGCAACCTGCCGGCGGAGCCTGGCCGAGCGGGGGCTTGACAGCATGCGATGCCCCCGCCACATCAAGCTCCGCGTCGCCGCAAGACACAAGGAAAGCAAACGGCAGAAGAATAGCTGCATTCCAGGCACGAGCCATGGGTCCCCTCCTCGGTATCGGATTGCCCCCCGTTGTTTGCTCACGGTAGCCCCCGGTGTCAGGATAGTTGTCGCATCCGCGCGTGATCAGATCTGGAAGAGA
>DYIV01000136.1 GCA_020723435.1 Slackia heliotrinireducens
GGTCGTCGAGGGCGAAGCCGACGGCGACGATGCCGGCGTTGTGCCACGACTGCCAGTTGCTGAGGCCGGAGGGGTTGCGGCGGATCACGGCGGCGGCGGCGCGCAGCCCGTCGAAAACCACGTCGGAGCATTTCACGTCGCCGATGACCTCCGCGCCCGGCGTGGCCGCCGCCACCTCCTTGCCGAAGAGGTAGAGGAGCCTGTCGGCGAAGACGATCTCGCCCTTCGCGTCGACGGCGCCCAGGCGGTCGGCGTCCCCGTCGAAGCCGACGCCCAGCTCACAGCCGTTCGCGATGACCGTCTCGCGCAAGTCGCAAAGGTACTCGGGCACGGTCGGATCGGGATGATGATTGGGAAAGCGTCCGTCCGGCTCGACGAAGAGAGCGAAAACCTCGCAGCCCAGCGCCTCGAGCAGCTCGACGACGTGCGGGCCAGCCGTGCCGTTGCCGCAGTCGACAGCGATCTTCAGCGGCCTGGGTGAGGTGAGGCCCTCGCGCACGGATTCGAGGATGGCTCGCCGGTACTCGGCGCCCAGATCGAGCGCTTGCACGGAACCGCGCGCGGGCGGTTCTGTGGCGCCTCTCAGCGCCAGCTCGCCGATCTCCCCCAGAGCGTCGCCGAAGACGTTTCCGCCGCCCAGCCAGACCTTGAACCCATTCTGCTCGGGCGGGTTGTGGCTGCCGGTGACCATGACGCCACCGGCGACATCGAGCGTCTTGGCCGCGAAGTAGAGCAGCGGCGTCGGGCCTTCGCCGAGGTCGATGACGTCGACGCCCGATTCGACGAGGCCGTCGATCAGAGCCGCGGCAAGCTCAGGCGATGAGAGCCGCACGTCCCGGCAGACCGCGATGGTCGGTGTGTGGTGTCCCCGTATTTCGTGGGCGATCCCATACCCGAGATGCCTCGCGACCTCCAGATCGAGCATCTCGCCGTAGACACCCCTGACGTCGTAGGCGCGAAACGTCTTGGCGATCTTGTCGGCCAGCGTCAGGCCCACGGCTTCTTCTCCCGCTCGTACTCGTCGGCGAGCCTGATGATGTCGTCTTCCTCCAGGTACTCGCCGTTTTGAACCTCGATGAGGCGCAGGGGAATCTTGCCGGTGTTCTCCAGCCGGTGGACCGTCGAGGCCGGGATGTAGGTGCTCTCGCCCGGATGAAGGGTGATCTCCTCGTCACCGCGTTCTATGCGCGCGGTCCCCGAGAGAATCACCCAGTGTTCGCTGCGGTGCTGATGCTCCTGGCTGCTGAGACGCGCGCCCTGCTTGACCTCGATCATCTTGATCTTGAAGCCCTGGCCTTCCTCGATGACGGTCCAGCTCCCCCAGGGACGACGCATGGTGCGGTGCGTGATCGCCTCCTCGCTCCCCCGCTCCTTGAGGACCTCCACCACCTTGCGCACGTCCTGGCAGCGGTCCTTGGGGCAGACAAGCGTTGCGTCATGGGTGTCGATGATGACCGTCCCCTCCATGCCGAGCGCGGCCACCACCCGGCGGTCTCCCCAGACGATGCTGTTGTGAGAGTCGACCGTCACGGTGTTGCCCCGCGTGACGTTCCCGTCGCAATCGGGCACGCCCAGCTCGGCCAGGGCCGTCAGACTGCCGACGTCGTGCCAGTCCAGCTCGGCGCAGACGACGGCGCCCTTGTCCGACTTCTCCATCACCCCGACGTCGATGGAGAGTGCCTCCAGCGCGCCGAAGCGTTTCATCTCCCGCTCGGTCAGCCACTCCGCCATCGGCATAGCCGCCAGCTCGTTCACGACGGCAGCGATTTCGGGAGTGTGTTTCTCCACTTCGGCCAAGATCACGTCGGCTCGGAAGGCGAACATGCCGCTGTTCCACAGGTACTTGCCCGACTCGCAAAACTCGGTGGCGCGGGCCAGGTCGGGCTTCTCCACGAACCGCGCGATGTGGCGCGCCCGCTCGCCTTTGCCTTCGACCGCCTCTCCCGCCTCGATGTAGCCAAAGCCTGTCTCCGGACGGGTCGGCTTGAGCCCGATCGTCACCAGGAAACCGTCGGCGGCAAGATCGATGGCGGCGTCGAGCGTCTCTTCCCATCTGCCGTCCTGCTCGACGACGTGATCGGATGGGAGCACAACGACAACGGCCTCGGGATCGTCCCGCGCGATCAGCGCCGCGGCCAGTGCGATAGCCGGCAGTGTGTTTCGGCCGACCGGTTCCACGACATAGCGGATCTCGCCGTATTCCTTCTCGCTGCCGAGCAGATGATTGCGCAGCTCCTCGGCGAGACGCTCGTTGCTGACGAGATGTATGCCACTCGGCGGCACGCGCACTTCCAGCCGCGCGATGGCCTGGCGAATGAGACTCTCGCTGCCGAAGATGGTCAGCAGCTGCTTGGGGCTCATCTCGCGGCTAAGCGGCCAGAAGCGCATGCCTGAGCCGCCCGCAAGAACAAGGCCGTGAACGTTGGGATTGGGTTCTGTCATGAGATGATCTCCGCCTCGCTGCGCCGCACTCCATTGCCCCGTCGATGCAGCTAGGCTAGCAGAGCATCGACTGCGGTTCAAACGAGACGCGCCGCTGTCGGACGGCGTAAAGGACCGGGTATCTCAAGCGACCGATTCGCGGGAGCCTAGTACGCGCCCTTGGGAAAGAGAACCACGGGGATGGTACGGAAGAGGATGGCCAGATCGAAGCGAACGCTCCAGTTCTCGATGTAGTAGGTGTCGAGGCGCACGACCTCGTCGAATGACAGATCGCTTCGCCCGCTGATCTGCCACAGGCCCGTCATGCCGGGCTGCACCTCCAGCCTGCGCCAATGCCACGTCTCGTACTTCTCTACCTCGCGAGGCAATGGAGGCCGCGGGCCGACCAGGCTCATCTCCCCTCGAAACACGTTGATGAGCTGGGGAAACTCATCTATCGAGAACTTGCGAATCCAGCGTCCGATCGGCGTGATACGCGGATCGTCCTTGATCTTGAAGTGGCGCCCGTCCTTCTTGTTGAGGTGCGCCACCTCTTCCAGTCGCTCGTCGGCGTCGGCGACCATGGAGCGGAACTTATACATCATGAAGGGCTTGCCGTCCTTGCCGATGCGCTCGTGCGTGTAGAGCACGGGCCCGCGCGATGTCGTCTTTATGAGCGCGGCGACGACGAGCCACAGCGGAGACAGGACCAGACCGCCAAACACGGCTACGACCAGATCGAAGAACCGCTTCGTGCGCAGGTTGCCGCGTGTCAGCGAGATGGCCTTGATCGTCGTCATCGGCACCCCGGCGATTTCCTTCACGTAGACCCTCGGCGTGAGGATGTCGAAGAGGCCGGAGGAGATGTGAGAGCAGACGGGCAGGCCACGGACGCGCTGCAGAAGCTTTGAGATGTCCTCGTGCGAAACGGCCGAGGAGGCGATCAGCAGCGTGCCGGCGCCATACATCTCGACGATGTCTCTGATGTGAGCCAGCGAGCCGACGTATGAGATGTGCTCGTCGGCGAGGCACTTCGATCCGCTGTCCGGATCGGCGACGTAGCCGACCGCGACGAGGCCGCAGTCTTTGTCTTTGACGATGCGCCGAAGCAGCGCACAGGCCTCTTCGTTGTCGCCGACGATGAGCGCGTTCTCGACGAGCACGCCTCTTCGGCGCAGATAGCGCATGAACCATCTGAATCCGAGCCTGCCGGCGCAGACCAGGACGATGGACAGGCCCCAGGTCAAGAGCATCCATGCACGGGAGATGCTGTAGAGGCGAAGGGCGAAGTTGCCGAGGATGAGAACGAGCAGGCTGGTGTTGACCGCGTGGAAGACACGGACGAACTCGCCCGAGCCCCAGAAGAGCGAGTCGAAGTCGTAGAGGCCGTTGAAGAAGAAGA
>DYIV01000137.1 GCA_020723435.1 Slackia heliotrinireducens
TCCAGGATCTCGGTAATCACGCCGGCGCCCACCGTCAGCCCGCCCTCGCGGATGGCGAAGTTCGAGCCCTTCTCCAGCGCCACCGGCGTGATCAACTCCACCGTCAGATTCACGTCGTCCCCGGGCATCACCATCTCCACGCCCGTCGGCAGCGTGATGTTCCCCGTCACGTCCATCGTCCGAATGTAGAACTGCGGCCGGTACCCCGTGAAGAACGCCTTGTGCCGCCCACCCTCGTCCTTCGTCAGCACGTACACCTGGCTCAGGAACTTCTTGTGCGGCGTGATCGACTTCGGCGCCGCCACCACCATCCCCCGCTCCACGTCCGTCCGCTCAATCCCCCGCAGCAGCAGCCCCAGATTGTCCCCCGCCATCCCCTCGTCCAGCAGCTTGTGGAACATCTCCACGCCGGTCACCACCGACGTCACAATCTCTTCCCGCAACCCCACAATCTCCACCGACTCCCCAACCTTCACCTTCCCCCGGTCCACCCGCCCCGTCACCACCGTCCCCCGTCCCTTGATCGAGAACACGTCCTCCACCGGCATCATGAACGGCTTGTCCGTCTGCCGCACCGGCTCCGGTATGTACTCGTCCACCACCCGCAGCAGTTCCTTGATGCTGGCGTACTCCGGCGCATTCGGATCCGTGCTCTTCGACTCCAGCGCCTGCAAGGCACTCCCCCGCACGATCGGCGTCGTGTCCCCGGGGAACTTGTACACCGTCAGCAGCTCCCGCAGCTCCAGCTCCACCAGCTCCAGCAGCTCCGGATCATCCATCATGTCCACCTTGTTCAGGTAGACCACGATCGCCGGCACTTCCACCTGCCGCGCCAGCAGCACGTGCTCCCGCGTCTGCGGCATCGGCCCGTCCGGCGCCGCCACCACCAGAATCGCCCCGTCCACCTGCGCCGCCCCCGTGATCATGTTCTTGATGTAGTCACGGTGCCCCGGCATGTCGACGTGCGCATAGTGCCGCTTCTCCGTCTCGTACTCCACGTGCGCAATGGCGATCGTGATCCCCCGCTCCCGCTCCTCCGGCGCATTGTCAATCGAATCAAACGGCCGGTACTCACCCTTGCCAAAGAACGAACAGTACTTCGTGATCGCCGCCGTCAGCGTCGTCTTCCCGTGGTCGATGTGCCCCATCGTCCCTACGTTCATGTGCGGCTTGTTGCGCTCAAACTTCTGCTTCGACATGATGACTCCGCTCCGTTCGAAGATCGGTGCCCGCCGAAAGGCGCTAGGCGGGCACGCCGGCCAGGATGGACTTGGTGACCGCCTCGGCCACCTGCGCGTAGTGATCGAACTCCATGGTGAACACGCCCCGGCCCTGGGTCATCGACCGCAGGTCGGTGGCGTAGCCGAACATCTCCGCCAGAGGCACGTCGGCGCGGATGGCCTGGGCGCTGCCCGGGCGCATCTCCATGCCGCCGATGGCCGCCCGCCGGGAGGCCAGATCGCCGGTGACCTCGCCCAGGAACTCGTCCGGGGTGAGGACCTCGACGCGCATCATGGGCTCGAGCAGCGTGGGGCGGCCCATCTGCACACCCTGCTTGAAGGCCAGCGATCCGGCCATCTTGAAGGCCATCTCGCTCGAATCCACCTCATGGAACGAGCCGTCGATCAGCTTGACCTTGATGTCCACCACCGGGTAGCCGGCCAGCACCCCGCCCTCGGCCGCTTCGCGCACGCCCTTCTCGACGCCGGGGACGTATTCCCGCGGAATCGAGCCGCCGGTGACACGGTTCTCGAAGGTGATCCCCGAACCCGGTCCGCCGCTTTCGAGCGACAGGACCACGTGACCGTACTGGCCGTGCCCGCCGGTCTGCTTCACGTAGCGGTACTCGGACTTGGCGACGGGGACCGTGATCGACTCCCGGTAGGCCACCCGCGGCCGGCCGACGTTGGCCTGCACCTTGAACTCGCGCTGCATCCGGTCGACGAGCACTTCGAGGTGCAGCTCGCCCATGCCCGAGATCACCGTCTGCCCGGCGTTCTCGTCGTAGGTGGCGCGGAAGGTGGGATCCTCTTCCGAGAGCTTCTGCAGCGCCTCGGCCATTCGGCTCTGGTCGGCCGTCGTGCGCGGCTCGATGGCCAGGAAGATGACCGGCTCGGGGAAGTGGATGGCCTCCAGCACGATCGGGTTGGCGGCATCGCACAGCGTGTCGCCGGTGAAGGTGTCCTTCATGCCCAGCACGGCGGCGATGTCACCCGCCATCACCTCGTCCAGATCCTCACGCCGATCGGCGTACATGCGGATCAGCCGCCCGACCCGCTCGCGCTTGCCCTTGGTCGAGTTGTAGACCATCGAGCCCTGGGTGATCTTGCCCGAGTAGACCCGGAAGTAGGCCAGCCGGCCGACGTAGGGGTCGGTGACGATCTTGAAGACCAGGGCGCCCAGGGGCGCATCATCGCTCGCCGGACGGCTGACCGCCTCGTCCGTTCCGGGCTTGGTGCCGGGGACAGGCGGGATCTCGGCCGGTGAGGGCAGGAAGTCGATGACGGCGTCCAGCATGGGCTGCACGCCCTTGTTGCGAAGCGAGGAGCCGCACAGCACGGGCGTCGCCGTGCCGGCGATCGTCGCCCGGCGCAGCGCCGCCCGCAGTTCGTCGGTGCTGATCTCCTCGCCGTCCAGGTACTTGAGGGTCAGGGCTTCGTCGGTCTCGGCGATCTGCTCGACCATGCGGGCATGCATGTCGGCCGCTTCCGCCTTCAGGTCGGGCGGGATCTCCCCCACCTCGAAGTCATCGCCGGTGGCGCCCTTCCACACCAGCGACGTGCCGGCCAGCAGGTCGACCACGCCCACGAAGGAGGCCTCGCTGCCGATGGGCATCTGGATGGCGATCGGGTTGGCGCCCAGACGAGCGCGGATCGAGTCGATCGTGCGCTGGTAGGAGGCGCCGGGGCGGTCCATCTTGTTGGCGAAGCACAGGCGCGGCACGCCGTAGCGGTCGGCCTGGCGCCAGACGGTCTCCGACTGCGGCTCGACCCCCTGCACGGCGTCGAAGATCACCACCCCGCCGTCGAGGACGCGCAGGCAGCGCTGGACCTCGGCCGTGAAGTCGATATGACCGGGGGTGTCGATGATGTTGATGATGTAGTCGCGCCACTCGGCGGTGACGGCGGCGGAGACGATGGTGATGCCGCGCTCGCGCTCCTGCTCCATCCAGTCGGTGACGGTGGTGCCGTCATCGACCGACCCAATGCGATGCGTCCGACCGGTGTAGTAGAGCACCCGCTCGGTGGTGGTCGTTTTCCCGGCATCGATATGGGCGATGATGCCGATATTCCTGAAGCGTTCGAGCGCGTGCTCGCGAGCCATACGGTTACCCGGCCCGGAGGCCGGGCCTGCTCCTTACCAGCGATAGTGAGCGAAAGCCCGGTTGGCTTCCGCCATCTTGTGCGTTTCCTCGCGGCGCTTGATGGCCGAACCGGTGTTGTTGGCGGCATCCATCAGCTCGCCGGCCAGCTTCTCCGCCATCGAGCGGCCGCCGCGCGAGCGGGCGGCCGCCAGCAGCCAGCGGATGGCCAGCGCCGTGCGCCGGTCCGAGGCCACTTCGACGGGCACCTGATAGGTGGCGCCGCCGACCCGGCGCGGCTTGACCTCGAGCATGGGCGAGGCGTTCTTGATCGCCTGCTCAAAGACCTCCAGCGGATCGCGCTTGGCGCGGGCGGTGATCAGGTCAAACGCTCCGTAGACCACGCTCGTTGCCGTGCTGCGCTTGCCGCGCCGCATCAGCCGGTTGATGAATCCCGTGACCAGTACGCTGTCGTGGCCCACGTCGCCCGGGATCACTCGCTTGGTGGGCTT
>DYIV01000020.1 GCA_020723435.1 Slackia heliotrinireducens
AAGGGCGAATAGCCCGGGTGCGCGGCATCATCCTACCCGCCACGTCGGCGGTTCGTTAGCCTCTCCCGCCTCGGGGGAATCCTAGCCGCAGGGAGCACTCTCGAGAGCGGTGCCATGACGACCTCTGACGCGAAGCTTCAAACCGGCAAGTCCCGGCTCATCTCAATGCTGCGGGAAGCGCTTCGTCATTGGCAAGACGACAACGCGGCGCAGCTCGCGGCCGCGATCTCATTCGCGGCTCTCTTCTCGATTGCTCCGCTCGCCGTCATTGCCACAGCCGTGGCCGGAGTCCTCTTCGGTACGCGCGCGGCTCAAACGGAGATCGTCGCCGGCATTGGCAGAGCGGCGGGACCGGCGGCGGCCGCGGCCGTCGGGAGCCTTCTATCGAGCGCGGCCCGGGTGCGGGTGGGCGTACCCGCGTCCATTGCCGGCGTCGTGATGCTTGTGATCGGCGCGACGGGGGTCTTCGGGCTGGTGCAGCAGACACTCAACCAGATATGGAAGGTCAAAGCGCACCCGCGCAAGAGCCGTTGGTCGATAGTGCTCGATCGCCTGCCCTCCTTCGTGATGATGCTGGTGGTCGGAGCCGTTCTGCTCTTGTCGCTCCTCTCAAGCGCCGCCGTGGCACTCGCCTCGCGCCACGTGAGCGGTTTGGTGCAGCAGCCGGGGGTGCTGCCCGGTATCGCCGACTTCTTGCTGAAGGCGGCCATCGCCACGTTGCTCTTCGCAGCCGTCTACAAGGTACTGCCCGACGTGGACCTTGCCTGGAGGGACGTGTGGGCCGGAGCGGCGGTCACCGCCGCCCTCTTCATGATCGGACAGGTTCTCATCGGTCTGTATTTGACCTATGTCGCCGTCGGTTCGGTGTATGGTGCGGCCGGTTCCGTCATCGTCGTCCTGGTCTGGATCTACTGGTCGGCGCAGGTCTTTCTTCTCGGCGCGGAGCTGACGCAAGTGTATTGGGCCCGTCACGCTCCCAGGGGCAGACATCTTCGCGCCAAGATGATCGACCTGGGACGCCACCGTATCGCGAGGCGACGAGAGAGCGAACAGAAGTAAGCCGTCTGAGAGGCCGCCCGTTTGGGGAAAAACCAGGAAAACCCTGGTTGACGCAGAAAGAGCCAGGAATTGACCGGCTAGACCGTCTGACGAAGAAAGGATGGTAGTCGTGAGCGAGAACGATTTCCAGCAACCGCCGCAACCACCGGGCGGTACACCGCCGCCGCCGCCCCCACCCGCGGGGCAGCCGCCGCAGGGCGCGTCCCCGCCACCGCCTCCGGCACAGGGTGGAGGCACGCCGCCACCGCCGCCTCCGGCTGCGCCTCCGACGCCGCCTTCCGGTGGCGGAGCTGCACAAACGCCCCCGTCAGGCGGAGAGAGCTCCAGCGGGCTTGACCCCGGTCTTGCGTGTCTCCTGGCGTACCTGTTCGGCATCGTCGGCGGCCTGGTCATCTATCTCATCGAAAGCAAGAACAAGTTCGTTCGCTTCAACGCGATGCAGTCGATCCTACTCTTTGCGGCTTTCATGGTCGCCTGGATAGCGTTGATCGTGCTGAGCTTCCTACCCTACGTCGGCTGTCTCACCAGCATCGTGTCGTTCGTGGTGTGGATCGGCTACATCGTCTTGACGATAATGCTGATGATCAAGTCCTACGGCGGCGACAAGGTCAAGCTGCCGATCATCGGCGATATCGCCGAGAGGCAGGCGTAACACGCGTACTTTGAGCGAGCCTTTCCGGCCTTGTTGATCCAGAAGGCGGGGAAGGCTCGCAGCCTTTCAGGGGAGGTGACATTCGACATGGCGGAGGAGACTACTGAGGCGCAGCCCACCGAAGCACGGCCGGCGCCGCAGTCGGATACGAACAAGCTGCTTGCCGCCCTCGGCTATCCGTTCATGATCATCGCGCTGATCATGATCTTGACCGATCCGGGCAAGAAGGACCCATTCGTGAAGTTCCACGCGTGGCAGGCGCTCTTCCTGGGCCTAGCGTACCTGCTCGGATTCGTGATCTATTGGATTCCGGTCGTAGGTTGGCTGTTGTGGCTGGCGGTTTTCGTCTACATCATCTACTGCGCGATCCAGGCCTACCAGGAGAAGTACTTCGAGGTACCGGTCATCTACGGGCTGGCGAAGAAGTACATCGAAAGCTAGGCCGCGTCCTTGGAAACGAGGAAGCGGAGTTGGCTGTGATGATACGAGAAGGCTCGAGGCATCGGGGGCAGGCGCTCCGGCCTCGGTCCTTCTGCGTCTGGCGGCCGGCTCGCGAGCGTTGAGGCTCTCCGGACCGCACGTCGCGCACTCGTCGGTTGAGAGGAGGAAAGCAGGTGGGGTCGGGTTGAACAGGGTAGCGATTCGTCGTCTCGGTCTGTGGTCGGTCTTCAAGTTCAGCGTGGTTGCCTATCTGGTGGGGTTCTTGCTCGTCTTCATCATGATGCTCGTCGCCTACATCATCGCATTGGCCGCCGGTTCTCTCAGCACCGACCAGCAGGCGGGGCAGCTCTTGCAGCAGATGAGCATTAGCGGGGGCGTGCTCCTTCTGCTGACGTTCTTCGGCGGCATTCTCGGTTCGATCGTTTGCGCCATCGGCAACTGGTTCACCGCGGTGATGTACAACCTGCTGGCGATGATGACCGGCGGCATCGAAATCAACATCGAGAGGACGGATGAGACGGCCGCAACCGCGCCGCCGGCGGGATCGTCGCCATACGCGTAGGCCTCCGACGTTTTCGGGGATCGCCCGCGTGATGGGCCGAGCGGCTTGGGTCCGCTGAACTAGATGCGCTTGAGGAGTCCGCTTATGCCGCCACGCAGATTGCCCGCCGTTCGAACGCTCCGGTCGGGCATGACGACGACGATGCCTCCGCGAGGCATCTCGGCCGTGGCGTAGCGGCTTGCCGACTCGGATCCCATCACGAAGAGAGCGGTGGAGAGCGCATCGGATCTTGCCGCGATGTCGGAAGAGCCGGTGGTGTCGGGAGGGCCGGTGGTGTCGTCGGCGGGCGGCGGATCGGCCGTCAGAATCGCGGTGACGCTCATCGCTCCCCGCGCGGGCATTCCGGTCTTGGGATCGAGCACGTGATGGTAGCGAATTCCCTCTCGTACGAAGTAGTTCTGGTAATCCCCCGACGTGCTGACGGCGCCGTCCTTCAGGGAGATGACGCCGATCATCTTGCCCGGAGCGCGCGGATTCTCGATGCCGATCTTCCACTTCGACCCGTCGGGCTTCCCGCCGAAGACCGCCGTCGTGCTGCCCGTTGTGATCAGCGCGTGACGTATTCCCGAGCGTCTGAGCGCCCCAACCGCGCGGTCGACTGCGTATCCCTTCGATATGCCTCCCAAGTCGAGTCCCATCCCACGCACCGGCAAGACGATTGTGGCGCCGTCGGTACCGAGACGAAGCCGGCCGTAGCCGACCAGGCGCAACGCGTCGCGGAGTACGGCTTGCGAAGGCACGCGCGGCTTCGCGCCGAATCCCCAGATCTCGGTCACCGGCCAGATCGTCGGGTCGAAGGCCCCATCCGTCTCGCGGGCCATCTTCAAGCTGAGCGTGACGATCGGACGCAGCGCCGGAAGGCGCAGGGCCGCCGGATGGGCCGCCGCCGTCCGCGCCGAATCAGCCGTCGTCTCTGCCGAATCAGCCGCCGTCGTCTCCGCCGACGCGTTGAGCCGGCTGACCTCGCTCGTGGGGCTGTAGTTGTTTGTGGCCCGTTCGACGGCCGCCATCGCCTCAAACGCCTTTGAGATGGCAGCCTCCGCCGCGTTGCCGTCCCGTGATGGGTTCCCGCGCTCCGTTGCGCTTGCTGCGGGTGCGAACACCTCAATCCTCACCATCGTCCCGAACATCTTGCGCGTCTCCTCGCGCGGCTGGAGAGTCCGCTCGGCGTCGGAGCAGCCTGCGGCGACGCTCGTCGCCAGAGAGGCAACTAAGAAAAAGGCAAGCAGTCTTGTTCGCGAAGACCTCTGCAAGGGAAAGAACATCTCCGACCCGTGTGTACGACGGCCGGGGTCCCGATCACTTGGACCCGCGGTTCAGCATTGGTATTATAGCGCGCCGTAGGAGGCGTTTTGCTGGGACGGGTGACAGAAAGGGAAACGCGACCGATGAGGCCGACCATCGGGCTTCCGCAGGCTCTCGTCTATCACAAGTACTTTCCGCTCTGGGGGGAGTTCTTCTCCTATCTTGGCGCGGACGTAGCGGTGTCGGGCCCGACGGACAAGCGCGTGCTCAACGCGGGTCTGGAGGCGGCCGACAGCGAGCTCTGTTTGCCCGTGAAGCTCTTCTTCGGTCACGTGCTCGAGCTGGCTCAGCAGGTCGACTTCGTCTTCGTCCCGCGCATCGTGGCCGTGGAGGGCGACGCATTCACCTGCCCGAAGCTCCTCGGGCTTCCCGACATGATCGGAGCGCTGGGCGAGCGCGCGCCGTCGCTGCTGTCGGAAACTTTCAACATGAAGCGGGGGATGCGCGATTTCTACAAGTCCGTCTACAAGGTCGGGTCCGTGTGCACGGACAGCTCGATAAAGGTCTACCGGGCTTGGAGGTCGGGCCTGAGGGCCCAGGCCGACTACGAAAGACAGCTGCTCGGCGGCGTGACGCCGCTGGACGTGCTTGGGCAGGGAATCCCCGAGAAGGAGCCCGACCTGACGATCGGCGTGGTCGGCCACGCCTACAACGTCTACGACCGTCACCTCTCGATGGACCTCATCAACCGGTTGCGCAAGTCGGGCGGTCGAGTGGTCACCGGCGAGATGTTGCCGCCAAAGGTCATCGAGCGCGAGCTGCAGCGATTGCCGAAGCGCCTCTTCTGGTCCTACGAGAAAGAGGTCGTGGGCTCGGCGTTCCACTTCATTCACACTGGAGATGTCGACGGGATCATCTTCCTGCTCTCCTTCGCGTGCGGGCCGGATTCTCTGACCCAGGTGCTCATCGAGCACGAAGCGCGAAAGACATCGAAGACGCCGATGATGAGTCTGGTCGTCGACGAGCACAGCGGCGAGGCGGGGATGGCTACGCGTGTCGAGGCATTCGTCGACATGCTGCGCTGGCAGAAGGGGCGAGTCTGTTGAGAGCGTCCTTCCCACACATGGGCAACATCCATCTGCTCATGAGCGATCTGCTCGAGCGGCTGGAGGTAGAGTACATCGTGGCGCCGCCCACGACGACGAAGACGTTGGAGATCGGCGTGCGCCACGCTCCGGAGTTCGCCTGCCTGCCGCTGAAGATTACGGTCGGCAACTTCATCGAGGCGCTCGACACCGGGGCGGACACGCTGTTGATGGCGGGGGGAACCGGACCGTGCCGATTCGGCTACTATGCCGAGACGCAGAAGCGGGTGATGGAGCAGATCGGGCTCGACTTCTCAATGGTGACGTTCGAGTCGCCGGCCGCTCATCCGGCGATGTTCGTGAAGGCGTTCAAGACGATCGCTCCGGACAAGTCCGTGTTGCAGGTTTGGCGCGCTCTGAAGACGTCGTTCGCCAAGGGGCGCTGTTTCGACCTGCTGGAGAAGCGCCTGCTGCAGCTGCGGGCATACGAGGTCGCTCCCGGCTCGACGACCGCCGCGTACGAGGCCGGTCTGGAGCTGATGAGCAAGGCAAAGAGCCGCGAACAGATCGATGCCGCATACGCGGAGGCGCTCGCGCTTCTCGATGAGGTCCCCCTCGACCGCGAGCGCGAGGTGCTGAAGATCGGAATCGTCGGCGAGTTCTACATGCTGCTGGAGCCGTTCGTCAACTTCGGCGTCGAGCGCTGGCTGAACGAGCACGACGTCTACCTGGAACGCAGTGTCTATCTGACCGACTGGATCGGGCCGAGCAGGAGGAATCCCGTGCTCGGGGTCTCCGACGCCGACGTCGGGCGCCTCGCGCACGGGTACCTGTCGCATCACGTCGGGGGCGAGGGTCAGGCGACGATCGGTCACACGATGAAGTACATAGAGGAGGGCTTTGACGGCATCGTGCACCTGCTGCCGTTCACGTGCATGCCGGAGACGATCGCCAAGACGATCTTCCCGAGGCTGGCGCGAGACATGGATATCCCGGTGCTGTCGTTCGTCATCGACGAGCAGACGGGCAAGGCCGGCGTGATCACGCGGCTCGAGGCCTTTCTCGACCTGTTGTGGAGCAGGCGCCGAGCGAAGGGCGGAGTGCGAGAGCTGGTGGCGAGCTAGGGTGGAGGTAGCGCGATGAGAGGATACCTGGGCATAGACGTCGGCTCGGTGAGCACGAACCTCGTCATGCTTACCGAAGATGATGAGGTGGCGGCATCGGTCTACCGGCGCACGCGCGGTCAGCCCATCGTGGCGGTCCAAGACGGCCTGCAGGAACTTGCGACGCAGCTGCCCGAGGACGTCGAGGTGGCCGGGGCCGGCACGACCGGCAGCGCGCGCAGCCTCTCGGGCGTGATCGTCGGCGCCGACATCGTCAAGAACGAGATCACGGCGCACGCCATCGCCGCCAAGCACGTCGTCCCGGACGTGCGCACGGTGCTGGAGATTGGCGGTCAGGACTCGAAGGTCATCCTCTTGCGTGACGGGGTCGTCATCGACTTTGCGATGAACACCGTCTGCGCCGCCGGCACGGGGTCCTTCCTCGATCACCAGTCGGCGCGGCTGGGCATCCCGATCGAGGAGTTCGGCGGCTACGCTCTGAAATCGGAGGCGGCGACGCAGATAGCCGGGCGCTGCTCGGTCTTCGCAGAGAGCGACATGGTCCACAAGCAGCAGATCGGCCACCGGCTCGAGGACATCATCTACGGTCTGTGCAAGGCGCTCGTGCGCAACTATCTCAACAACTTGGCGAAGGGCAGCGAGCTGGCGGCGCCCCTGGTCTTCCAGGGCGGCGTGGCCGCGAACGCAGGCATGAAGCGGGCGTTCGAAGAGGCGTTGGGCGAGGCGATCGTCATCCCCGAGCACTTCAACGTGATGGGCGCAATCGGCGCGGCGCTGCTTGCCAAGGCGTCGATGGCCGGCGGGCGCCGGACGAGCTTCAAGGGCTTCTGCGTCTCGGACCTCGTCTATGACACCAGCAACTTCACGTGCAAGGGCTGCGCCAACACCTGCGAGATCGTGAAGATTTCAATCGAGGGCGAAGTGCTCGCGCGCTGGGGCAGCCGCTGCGGCAAGTGGGAAGTCGAGGAGCGAGTCTCGGCCGCGAAGGCGTAGCGCGGACGATCATCGCGCCTCCAACCACTTCCCGTGGCAGAAAGATATCTTTACCTGCCCGTTCGATCTCCAATCGGTTGATTTTGCCAATCGGTTATGCGATTCTTACCGGTACTGCGCCAGGCGATCCGCTCGGACCGCGTGGCATCAAGCTCGGCGGGGTCAAGCATGCGCTGCGAGGTGGGACCGGGCCCGCCCGACGAGCGCGCAATCGCGATGAGTCCCGCAGGCGTCGAACCGGCCGCCTGGCGGCCACCGATGATGTGCTGGTGAGGTGATACGACCCGGCTGCATCCACAGCGATCGCGCAACACCAGGTCTTGCGACTCAACATTGAGCAACGCGTCCCTGGAGGGGGAACCGCCACGTGAAAGTCCAGCAATTATCAGTGTTCATCGAGAACAAGGCCGGCAGGGTCAGCGAGGTGGCCGGCGCCCTGGGCGCCGCCGGCGTCAACATTCGCGGCTTCTCTGTGGCGGACACGGCGGACTACGGCATTCTGCGGCTTGTCGTCGACAAGCCGGAGGGGGCCAAGACCGCGCTCAAGGTGGGTGGGTTCACCGTCAAGGAGACGGACGTGATCTGTATCTGGCTCGAGGACGTTCCCGGCAGTTTGGCGAGGGTCCTCCGGACGGTCGCGGACGCGGGGGTCAACGTCGAGTACCTGTACTCGCTCGTCTCGACGTACGTGGTCCTCAACGTCTCCGACGCGGACGCGGCGATCGCCCGGCTGGAAGGGCGGCAGGTGCGTCTCATCTCGCAGGAAGAAATCTCAGGGATCTAGCGGGTCATCAAGTGACCCGCGGGCAGCAGGCAGGCGAGAAGAAAGGGGAGAGCATGAGAAGACTCGGGACAGTGTGGAGGGTCGCCGCTTTGGCGCTCGCGCTGATGCTGACGCTTGCGATGGTCGGGTGTCAGCAGGGCGGCGAGGAGACGACCGACCTCAAGCCGACCGAGGAGCCGATCAAGATCGGCGCCGTAGTATCGCTGACCGGTCCGTACGCCGGACTTGGCGGCCCAGAGAAGAACGTCATCGACATGGAGGTCGCCAAGATCAACGCCGAGGGCGGCATCAACGGCCGGCCGATCGAAGTCCTGATCGAGGATGACGGGACGGACGAGAAGAAGGCCCAGGCCGCTACGGCCAAGCTGATCGACAAGGAGAAAGTGGTCGCACTGATCGGGGCGACCGGCACGGGCCAGACCATGGCCATGCGCGGCGACGTCGACAAGGCCGGCATCCCACAGGTCTCCATGGCAGGCGGCACCGTCATCACCCAGCAGTTTGACAAGCTCGTGTTCCAGACGCCGTGGTCGAACACGATCGTCGTCCCCTACACCCTCAAGTATCTGCAGGGCAAGGGGTACAAGAAGGTCGCTCTCATCGCCGACGACGGTGGCTTCGGCAAGGACGGCATCGCCGTTCTCAAGGCAA
Organism: Slackia heliotrinireducens; assembly: GCA_020723435.1. Lineage (GTDB taxonomy): Bacteria > Actinomycetota > Aquicultoria > DYIV01 > DYIV01 > DYIV01. Next base: position 8,597 of record DYIV01000020.1, read on the forward strand.
ACCTGGCCAAGTACGGGATGACCGCCGTGGCCGAGGAGAGCTTCAAGCCCGAGGACACCGACATGACGGCGCAAATGACCAAGATCAAGAATGCCAAGCCGGATGTCATCATCATGTGGACGGCCGGTGCGAACTCGGCTGTCGTGCTCAAGAACGCCGAGCAGCTCAAGATCGACATCCCGATCGTGGGCAGCCACGGCAACGCTCGCATGGAGCTCGTCAAGGGCGCCGGCGCGGCCGCTGAGGGATTCCGCTTCCCGGCCGGCAAGATCCTGCTGCCCGATGAGTACGGTACGGACAGCGAGGAGTACAAGGTCGCCAAGTCGTTCGTCGACGAGTACACGAAGAAGTACGGCGAGGCTCCGAGCACATTCGCCGGCCACGCCTACGACGCGCTCTACATCATTGTCGACGCGCTGAAGAAGCTGCCGGCCGACTTCACCTCGGCGCAGCTGCGCGACGAGATCGAGAAGACCAAGGACTTCATCGGCATCGGCGGAACGTTCAACTACTCGCCGACCGACCACAACGGTCTGAAGGAGTCCGATCTGGTCATGTACGAGGTCAAGGGCGGCAAGTGGGTCATTGCCAAGTAGGCCATGTCTGACGACCGCGATTGACCGCAACGACGAAGCCAGAACGTGATGGAGGCCCCGGCCGCGAGTAGCGGCCGGGGCCTTGTTGTAGAATGTGCCGGGAACGCCGGCATGGGGGTAGACGCAGAAGTGACCGGCTCTGAGCTGCTTCAATTCATTATCGCGGGCCTAAAGAACGGCTCAATCTACGCGCTCGTTGCGCTCGGCTTCACGATCGTCTACGCATCGACGAAGGCGATCAACTTCGCGCAGGGCGAGTTCTACATGTTCGGCGGCATGTTCGCCGTCTTCTTTCTGAGCGGGCTGGGGATGCCCCTGGCCTTGGCGGCGCTGGTGTCCGTCATCACCGTGACGGCGGTCGGCTTGGGCTTCGATCGCGTCGCCATCCGACCGCGGCGCGACGCCGGACCGCTGACGCTGATCATCATCACCATCGGAGGATCTATGGTCTTCCAGTCGTTCGCCCGCCACGCCTTCGGCCCCGACGAGCGGCCGCTGCCGGTCTTCACGGCCGGTCCGTCAATCGACTTCTTCGGCGCGGCGATCGAGCGGCAGACTCTGTGGATCTGGGCGCTGACCGCTGTCGCCGTCGTAGCTCTGACGATTCTGTATACGCGCACGAAGCTGGGACGGGCCATGCGCGCGTGTATGGAGAATCGCGAGGCGGCGCGGCTGATGGGTATCGACACCAACCGCGTCGTGACAATCAGCTTCGGTCTTGCCGCCGGACTCGGCGCGCTGGGCGGCCTGGTCGTCACGCCGCTGACACAGACGGCTTTCAACGTGGGTCCGTCGATGGGCGTCAAGGGATTCGCCGCGGCCATCCTGGGTGGCCTGGGCAATCCGCTCGCCGCCGTAGCCGGCGGTATCACGCTGGGACTCTTGGAAAGCCTGTCGATCGGTTTCCTCTCGTCCACCTACAAGGACGTGATCGCTCTTGCCGTTCTCTTGGCGGTGCTCGTCCTGCGTCCCGAGGGGCTCTTCTCCCGCGCCTCGAGGGAGAAGATGTAGATGGGTGCTCGCCCGGGCCGTGCGCAGCGGTCGCGTCTTGTCCTCATTGCAGCCATCGTAATCGCGCTCGCGGCGCTGCCCTTCGTCTACAGCGACGCCTACCTGTTGAAGGTCCTATCCTTTGTCGGCATCAACGTCATCATCGTCGCCGGTCTGTCGCTCCTCTTCGGCTACGCCGGGCAGGTCTCGCTCGGCCACGCCGCTTTCTACGGCATCGGCGCCTACACCTCGGGCGTGCTTGCGGTACGCTTCGGCTGGCCCTGGATCGCCTGCGTCGCGGCTGCCGTCGTCGTCTCCGCGATCGGAGGTCTGATCCTCGCCGTCCCGACGCTTCGTCTCAAGGGGCACTACCTGGCGATGGCGACGCTTGCCTTCGGTCAGATCGCCTACGTGGCCTTCGTTGAGGCGAAGGGAATCACCGGCGGCATCGACGGCCTCTCAGGCATCCCGTCTCCGTCGCTCGGACCGTTGGAGTTGCGATCGGCGGAATCGAACTACCTTCTGGTCTGGTTCTTCGTCGGCGTCGCCCTGCTGCTGGCGGGAAACATCGTGGCTCTGCGCCCCGGGCGCGCGCTGCGCGCTCTCCATGCCTCCGAAGCGGGCGCGCAGGCATGCGGCATCGACGTCGTCCGCACTAAGGTGCAGGTCTTCGTCGTCTCCGCCTCGCTCGCCGGCCTGGCCGGATCGCTCTTCGCGCATCTTGTCGGCTTCATATCACCATCTTCATTCACGCTCGTGCTCTCGATAGAGCTCGTCGCCATGGTCGTCTTGGGAGGCATGGGATCGCTGGCCGGGGCGGCGCTGGGCGCCGTGGTGCTGACACTTATCCCCAACCTCGACGCGGTGGTTCCCGGCATGTCGCCCCGCGCGGTGGAGCTCTTGCAGGACTGGAACGCCGACATCTTCGGCGTGATCCTCATCGTCGTGATGCTCTTCATGCCTGGTGGCCTGGCCGCGGGGGCCGGACGCCTGGCCGGGTGGGTGCGCCGGCGCCGACCGGCACCGTCCGAGGCGGAGGCGTAGGATGAGCCTACTTGCCGTGCGAGAGGTGACGAAACGCTTTGGCGGCCTGACCGCCGTCGACGCCGTATCGTTCGACACACACGAAGGTCAGATCAAGGCGATCATCGGGCCGAACGGCGCCGGAAAGACGACCCTCTTCAACGTGCTGACCGGTTTCGAGCGGCCGGAGGACGGCACGGTAACCTTCGACGGGCGCGAGGTCGTCGGCATGCGGCCGCACCGGGTCGTGCGAGCCGGCGTCGCCAGGACCTTTCAGAACACCCAGCTCTTCGATGAGATGAGCGCGCTCGAGAACGCCCTGGTGGGGCGCTTCCCGCGCACGCGAACGGGGATGTTCTCCGCCTCGCTTCGTCTGCCCGGCACGGCCAAGGAGGAGCGCCTGGCGCAAGAGGAGGCGGCCAAGACGCTTCGCCTGGTCGGTTTGGGCGACGCATCGAGCGTGCCGGCCGGCGATCTGCCGCACGGTCGTCGCAGGCTTCTGGAGATCGCCCGGGCGCTGGCGACCGAGCCGCGCCTGATGCTCCTCGACGAGCCGGCGGCCGGCCTCAACAGCTCCGAGACCGAGGCGCTGGCCGAGGTGCTCTACCGCATCCGCGCCGAGGGCATCACCCTGCTCGTCGTCGAACACGACATGGGACTGGTGATGGAGGTATCAGACGACATCGTCGTTTTGAACGAGGGAAAGAAGATTGCGGAGGGCCCGCCGAGGCTGATCCAGAAGGACCCGGCGGTCATCGAGGCATACCTGGGCGAGGAAGAGGCGGATGCTTAGAGTCTGCGATCTGGAGGCGGGCTACGGGCACGTCCGCGTACTCAAGGGCGTCTCGATCGAGGTTGCCGCCGGCGAGGCGGTGACGCTGATCGGGGCGAACGGCGCGGGCAAGTCGACGCTGCTGAAGGTGCTGGCCGGACTGCTGCCCGCGTGGGACGGGTGCGTGGAGCTGGAGGGCAAGAACATCACCGGCATGCGCGCGCACAAACGCGTGCGCGAGGGACTCGTGCTCGTACCGGAGGGCCGGATGCTGTTTGCTTCGATGAGCGTCGAGGACAACCTTCGGCTCGGCGCCTACTCGCGCGGGGGTAAGGAGGCCGCCTCCGAGTTCGGCCAGGACCGCGCCACGGTCTACGAGCTCTTTCCGGTGCTGGGCCGGCGCGCGACGCAGACCGCCGCGACGCTGTCCGGCGGCGAACAGCAGATGCTCGCCATCGGCCGGGCGCTGATGGCCCGGCCGCGCCTGCTCCTGCTCGACGAGCCGTCGCTGGGACTGGCACCAAAGGTCGTCACCGAGATCTTCTCGGCGCTGCAGGAGCTGAGGCGGCGCGGTCTGACGATACTGCTGGTGGAGCAGGACGCGCGCGTGGCGCTGCGCCACGCCGATCGCGGCTACGTGGTCCGAACGGGTGAGGTCGCTCTGGCCGGCACGGCCGCGGAGCTGATGGACAACGACGACGTCAGGCTGATCTATCTGGGGGCTTGGCACGGGAGGGACTGACATGCCGATCTTCAATCCGGAGTACGAGACGATGAGCCGCGAGGCGCTGGCCGAACTTCAGCTCAGGCGTCTGCAGTCGACGATCGCATGGGTCTATGAGCGCGTCGACTACTATCGCGACAAACTCGATGAGGCCGGCGTCAAGCCACGTCACATCAAGAGCCTCGACGACGTGCGCCACCTTCCCTTCACCGACAAGGACGTCCTGCGCGACACCTATCCCTTCGGTCTCTTCGCCGTCCCCCTGGAGCAGGTCGTGCGCCTCCACTCATCCTCCGGCACAACCGGGACTCCCATCGTCGTCGGCTACACAAAGGGCGATCTCAACACCTGGAGCGAGTGCACGGCGCGAGTGGCTTCGGCGGCCGGCGTGAGCTCGCACGATCGCGTCCAGATCGGCTTCGGCTACACAATGTTCACCGGGGGTTTCGGTCTCCACTACGGCGTGGAGAAGATCGGAGCCACGGTAATCCCGGCCGGGGCCGGCAACACCGAGCGGCACATTCAGATGATGCGCACCTTCGGCACGACCGCCTTCGTCTCCACCCCGTCCTACGCGCTCTACCTGGCCGAAGTCGGCGAGGGAATGGGCGTCGACTGGTCGACGCTGCCGCTTCGAGTGGGACTCTTCGGCGGCGAGCCCTCCGGCGAGCGCATGCGCGCCGAGATCGAGGCCCGGCTGCACATCCTGGCCACCGACAACTACGGCCTGACCGAAGTGATGGGCCCGGGCGTCAGTGGCGAGTGCGAGTGTCAGTGCGGGCTGCACATCGCCGAAGATCACTTCCTGTGCGAGGTCGTCAATCCCATCACCAGCGAACCGGTCGGGCCGGGTGAGGAGGGCGAGCTCATCATCACGACGCTGACGAAGGAGGCCATCCCGGTCCTTCGCTACCGGACGCGCGATCTGACGATGATCACGACCGAGCCGTGCGAGTGCGGGCGCACCAGCGCGCGCATGACGAAGGTCCGCCAGCGCACCGACGACATGCTGATCATCCGAGGCGTCAACGTCTTCCCGAGCCAGATCGAGGACGTGCTGCTTCAGATCGAGCACGTGCAGCCGCACTATCTGATAGTGGTCGATCGGAAGAAGTCGCTGGACGACCTGGAAGTGAAGATCGAAGTCAGCGAGGAGATCTTCTCCGATGAGATGAGAGATATGGTGGCGTTTACGAAGCAGGTCGCAGACAAGCTGCACTCGGTGGTCGGGCTGCACGCCAAGGTGACGCTGGTCGAGCCTGGGTCGATCGAGAGGACCGTCGGCAAGGCGCAGCACGTGATGGACAAGAGGGATTTGGGATGACGCACGCCGGTATCGTGCCTCCCGCCGCCGGCCGGACACAGGTTTGGCCTCCCTGTCGTCGATGCCGATAACCAATCATAGAGAAGTGGTCGCACGAGACGCAAAACGCAGTTGCCTTGCTATATCGATGTAGAGTAGGATGGTCGCATATCTGCGATCGGGGGAAGGTGTAGCGCATGGCGAGACTCTCCGCAGCCATCCTGGTGATTGCCGGCATCGTGCTGCAGACCGCGACGGCCCTGGCGGGCGGCTACGGCACGCCTACGGCCGGACAGAGCCCCCACGGCGACTATGCCGACACCACGAGCAAGTGCAAGATCTGTCACGCGGCTCACAACGCCAACGCTTCGATCGAGACGTCCTTCTCGCCGCCCCAGGCCCTGTTGCGTACGACGCGCGGCGTGCCCTCGGGAGCCGTCTACAGCACCAAGAACGGCATGGCGTGCGCCTACTGTCACATCGTGGGTTCGTGGTCGATCAAGAAGGTCTATGGCGGCCTGCTCAGCAACTACCAGGGCGATTCCCGCCACAACCATGACGACAATCACCGCCGCATGGTGCAGGTGTGGGGAGGCGTCTCCGTCAACTACGTCGGCTGCATGAGCTGCCACTCCGTGCATGGCGCGAACCTGCTGGCGGGCTACGAGGCCGACATCGTCAGCAACAACCCGAATCCGAACTGGAGCGGCGCCATGGTGGACAACCTGACCAACTTCTGTCGCGACTGTCACGACGACACGTCATTCCTGAGCGGTCGCTGGGGAACCCGATGCGGTCTCTGCCACGTCGGCGGCGGCGTGCGTGGTGGAGAGGACACCGGAGCGGGTTGGCCGCCCGTCGACAACTACCCGCCCTTCTACACGCAAGACAGGGACGGCGTGACGCACATCATGACGACCACGCTGACCGGCCCCTCAGGTATGCAGGTCGCCTGGACAGAGTCCGACCAGTGCACCAGCTGCCACGGCGGCGGCAATCACACTGAGAACAACAGCTTCCCGCACTACACGAGTGGCGCGCAGTTCCTCGACGACGCCTACACTCCGGCGGACACCGGTATGGACCGCGTCTGCCTGAACTGCCATGTCCAAGGCGGCGACGGCGGCGCCTATACTACTGGTGTTGGCAGGACGTTCTAGGAGGGGTCGGCATCCCATGACCTGTTACCAGCGACATATCAGATGGCTGTTCGACTCGCTCGACCTGGAGTATGAGAAAGCCAACCGCGCTCGCGTCGACGCCGCGATTCGCGAGGTCCTTGCCGTGCCCGATGACGCCCACTGTCCCGGCGTCTGGTCGGCTGTCAAGGAGCTGTCGGAGGATGAGCGCGAGACGTTGCCGTCTCGCGTCGCCGGCGTGCTCAATCGGTAGCATTCTCCTGCGCACCTCGAACGAGACGGGGTTGCGCGTGGGGCAGGAGATTTCACGTTCCAGGCAAAACACATCATCGTTGTCACTTCCGGGGGAAGGAACAGTCGTGTCTAGAACCATGGTTCGCGCCGCTGGCGCGTTCAATCTCGCGTACGGGCTCTTTCACCTGTTCTTCTGGCCATTCCTGTCGATGGCCAAGCTCGCTGAGGACTACTCGCGAGTGCCGATCCTCCTTCATTTGATGCGCATCGCCAACGCGTCGATCACGGTCATCCTGCTGGGCTTCGCGCTGCTGTTCTTCTTGTATGCCGACGAAATGCTCTCCACTCGTCTCGGTCGGAGTCTACTTTGGGGCGGCGTGATCTTCTGGGTCGCGCGAGCCATCGAGCAGCTCGTCTACATCCCATGGCAGTATCAGAACCCAATGTCGATTGTCTTCACGTCGACCTTCGTTGTCGGCGCGGCATTGCACGCCGCGGCTGCGTTTGGCGCAAAGCCTCAGGTGGTTGAGGTCGCCGCCGAGTCCTAGCCGTGCGAGGCACGGGTGATGAGGCCGCCGGGACCGTCCGATTCTAGGGAAGCCGCAAGGCCCGTCGGATTCCAGCGGTGCCGCGAGATAGAAGGGAGATTGATGGACGCGCGTGAGAACGAGAGGGTCCGCCTGAGGGGCGACGGCCCGCCCCTGCTTCTCATCCACGGTCTGGGCAGCCCGCACGAGTGGGACCGGACAATCGACGATCTGTCCGCGCGCTTCCGCGTCATTGTGCCGGTATTGCCGGGTTTCTTTCCGGGTGACGATCTGATCGACTACACCGACGAGCTGTGGGTCGACTATCTCGAATCGCTGAGACAAGAACTCGGTGTCGATGAGTGGGCGGTCGCCGGCATCTCGGCGGGCGGACGCACGGCACTGGAGTACGCTCTGGCCCACGAGGACCGTGTTACGCGGCTCGTGGCCATCGCGCCCGCCGGGATGTGCAACATCCACTGGGCCTACGCGCTGCCGGGCGCCGCGTCATGGCTACCTCCGCTCTTGTCGAAGATGACGGCCAAGCCGGAGAGGCTGCGCTCCGTTCTGGACACCGGCGACTGGGTGGAAGCCGACGGCAGCTTTTCGGACTGGGCCTGGTCGGGTTTCGCCGACCGAATGGCCGAGCCGACCTTCCGGACGAACTTCTTTCACGTCGGCGTTCGGGTGGGCACGGGCCGTAGAGGCAAGCAGTGGGCGGGTTTGCTGCCAAGGCTCGTGACGGAGACGCTTATCATATGGGGCGAGAAGGACAACATGTTCCCGGCGGCGCTGGCGAAGGATCTTGGAGACATGATATCGGGCTGCCGGGTAGTGGTTGTGGATGGGTGCCATCACATGGTGACGATGGAGCGGCCGGATGTCACCGTTAGGGAGATAGTGGGATTCCACGGCTAGTCCCTCGATGGACCGCGGCGGTCGTGCGTCGCCCGTATATGCGACAATGAAGCATGCGCATCGCCATTTGCCACTTCTCGAACTCCGGCAACACCAAGCTCGCGTGCCGGCGCATCGCGCGCGGACTCCCTGCGCACGAGGTCGATCTCATCGACATGAAACCCGGGCGTGACGGCCGCTCTTCTATCCCGACCGCACGGCCGGACCTGACCGCCTACGGCCTGGTCGGCTTCGCCGCCTTCACAGACTGGTTCGCTCCGTCGGAGTTCGTGCGCCGCTGGCTGCTCGGCCTGCCGGATGCCTGCGGCACGGCCGCGTTCGTCTTCAACACGTACGGTTTCGCAAGCGGTCCCACCCTCAACATCTTCGCGGCGTGGGTGCGCGGTCGGGGATTCGTCGTCGTGTCCGGTCACTCACTCCACACGCCCGAGAGCTACCCGATCCAGATCGCTCGGGGACTGGGCGCCCAGAACCGTCCCAACGAGCGCCAGCTCGCGGCCTTCGATCGGTTCATCGACAAGACAGAGTTGGCGGCGGAACGGCTCGGGCGCGGTGAGCCGTCGCGTCCGGCTCGGCTGCCCGGCGGCCCGTGGCGGCGTTTGGTGCCGTCCTTCTCTCGCAGGCGCGCCTACCGCGACATGGGTCGCAAGTATCTTGACGGGGAGCGCTGCACGGAGTGCGGTGTCTGCGAGCGCCTGTGTCCATACGAGGCGATCGAGCTGGATCCGAAGCCCGGCTTCGACGAGGAGGCGTGCTTCGGCTGCTGGTCCTGCTACAATCACTGCCCGGAGCATGCCATTTACACCGGGCGAATGCGTGACCGAGCGTTCTATCCAGGCCCAAACGAGCAGCTGCGCGAGAAGTTGGGCTAGGACCTCTTCCGCGGCGGCTAACTTGCGTTCGTCCGCCCCTCACGTATCATCGGACACAAACCGACGAACATCGCGAAAGGACTTCCAGATGCCCGCCGGCCGGCCGCCACGCCGTCCCAAGCCCGCGAGCAGCACCGATCTTCCCTTCGTCGAGCCGTCGAACCGCGCCGAGTGGCGCGCGTGGCTTGAGGCCAATCACGCTACCTCTCCGGGAGTATGGCTGGCCGTGGGCAAGAAGGGCGGCACGGTCACATCTCTCACCTATGACGAGGCCGTGGAGGAGGCGCTCTGCTTCGGCTGGATAGACAGCATCATCAACCGCCTCGACCGGCACAGATTCAAGCAGCTCTTCACGCCGCGCAAACCCGGCAGTGCGTGGGCCAGATCGAACAAGGAGCGGGTCGAGCGGCTGATCGAGGAGGGCAGGATGGCCCCGGCCGGTCTTGCCGCGATCGACCTCGCCAAGGCGAACGGGTCGTGGACACTCCTGGATGATGTCGAAGACCTCGTGGTCCCGGACGATCTGGCGGCCGCCCTGGGCGAGAACCCGGCGGCATCGCGCAGTTTTGCCGGCTTCTCCGGCTCGGCTCTGAAGATGATCTTGTACTGGATCGCGACGGCGAAACGTCCCGAGACGCGCGCCAAGCGCATCGCCCAGACGGTCAGCGCCGCGGCTGAGGGAAAGCTGCCGAGACAGCCGGAGTAGGCGACAGCTACAGGATCTTCTTCACGAACGGTAGCTGCCTCACGAAGTGGGCGATCCCGAAGCACAGGGCGACGGCCACCGGGGCGACGACGGCGAACTTGACCAGCGGATAGACGTGCACGGTCCTCGCCGCGAGAAGGACGGCGACAATGACCGGCGCCTGGATGATGTATGCGGTGTAGGAGCCGGCCGCCATTGCCCGCGCCAGCCTTCCGTGACAATTGACGCTCTCTCGAAACCGGACGAGCAGGCCGACGCAGAGTCCCACACCGACGACCTGCTCCCAAACCGCGTAGGCGAGGGCCTGCCAGTGGAATCCCCCGATGAACGAATCGACGCTGCCGCTCAGTGCTCCGCCTGCGATCATCAGGACGGGCAGGAGGGCGATTCCCACAGTCCCCACAAGCAGCCACACTCTGCCCATCGCCGCAGATAGGCCCGCCAGCCAGTCGCGTCGGTAGGCGAGGACGCCCACCGCGAACAAGGCGACATACTGCGGGTAGAACCCGAGCTGCATGGAGAGGAACTCCTTGCCGACGGGATACGCCAGGCGAGCGAGAAACGAGATGGCGCCGAGTGTCAGGGCAAACAGCAGCACGTGCAGGTTGGACGGGATAGCGCCGCCAGCCCGTCCATCAGTGTCGGATTCCGCGTCCCGGCCGCCGGTATTGGCGGGCTCCGCCTTGGGTGCGGGACGGGAGCCTCGCGAGAGCGATCTGACGCCGGCATACGCGAGCGAGAAGAGCAGCAGCGTCTGGACAAACCACAGCGGTCCCGGTCCGAAGCTGACGTCAGCAAGACCGCGTCCCCAGAACGTCAGAAAGGACTGGTGAGTCAGGCCGTTTCGCACGGCATGCTCGTAGTTGATGATCGGATCGATGAAGACGATGTAGGCGACCAGGGGAATCCCCAGCCGCATGAAGCGGTCACCGATGAAGCGCCGGGTGCCTTTGCGATCGTAGGACCCGGGGGTGAAGTAGCCCGCGAGCAGGAAGAGTAGTCCCAGAGTGAACGACTGGACGACGGCGTTGAAGATGGTGAGCAGCGCCGCGGTGGGCACGTCGCTCGTCGGCTCAACGTAGGACCAAGAACCGCTCCCGCCGTAGGAGATCGAGACGTGGAGAGCGATCACGAGGACGATCGCGAACGTGCGTGCGTTGTCGACGTAGAAGAGCCTGCCTGCGGCCTTCGGCCGTGCAACCTCCGGTTTCTGTCGCGTTGCGGTCATCATCCTGGACGGCTCCGGTCTCCGGCACCTCGTCCGGCCAATCATGACACGGAACAGCCGCCGTGCCATCGGTCGGCGGACGAGTCTTCGAACTGGCCACGTGGCTAGGGCGTCAGGTGGGCAAGGCGATCACGTGGCCCGGGCGTCACGCGGCGCGATCCTAGTCGCCTAGTATCATCAACCGTCCGTCCACGAGCGAGACCTTGTGCACGCGCACGTCCTCCGCCGAACCGGTTCGCGACGGCTCCGTCGATGTGGCAAGCGAGCGATCGTCGGCGAAGACTTGGACCAGGTGGTAGACGACCGCACCGCCGAGCCTATCCGGCGCCATCACCTCGACGCTCGAGACCAGCTTACCGGTGGGCGGGTCCGCCCGGACTCTCGAACTCCTCACGTCGTAGCCGATCAAGGAGAAGGGCGGCGAGCCGGTCGATACATCCAGCCATGGCCTGCGACTCGGCGGTCGAGCCTCGTCGCCGGCGATTCGGGGCATGCTGATGTCGGCGCCACGAATCTGGTCGGGCCAGGGCGCCACATTCGCCTCGCGCCGCGAGTAGGCGACGTAGTCGGCGCGGAACCGTCCCGCCCGCTGCCGGAATCGAACAACGACGAAGTAGCGGCCTGGTGCGTCACCCATCTGAGGATCGAGCATGTTGACGAAGCTGGTGGCCGTTCCTCTAAACGACACGTCCGTCTCATCGTCGATCAGCAGGGGGATCACATGGTAGACGGCAAGACCGCCAACCCGCTCCGGAATGGTGAGTCCGGTGAGGATGTGTCTTCCGGACAGGTCCGTCACGTTCTCGAAGTTGGTGCCGAAGAAGCCGGTGGCCTCGATCGACCCGTCCGGCAGAACCGACAGCCAGTCCGACCGACCTTCGGCGCCGTTTACGAAACAGGGTCTGACCTGTCTCATCGCCCGCTCGACCGTCGTCTGAGACGTCCGCTCCTGGGCAGTCGGGCCGCAACCGCCACTCAGAACCAGCGCGCCACAGAGTATCGCGGCGGCCGGCAGCGCGCACGCGCGTCGGAGACTGCTCTTCGGCTCACGCCTGTGCGCGGTGACGAGATTCCCCTTCCGCGCGGCGACGTGATTCCCCTGGTGCGCGGCCACGTGATTCTGCTTGTCCGCATTCCGCATGGGAGAAGCTTCGTGGGGATGCGCACGCTGTCCTGCGGGACAATCCGCTGTCGCGCGCCGAGTCCGTGTGCTGTATCGTTGCGGCAACAGCGGGCCCACCATCAATCGAGAGTCCCGCTCGCGTCGCAAGCAAGAGGGAGCACGGCATGGCAGATGCACAGGATCCACGCGAGCGGCTGCATTGCCACCGCGAGGTCAGAGCGGCTCTTCGCGTCGAGCTCGAGTCGCGGAGCCTCGACGTCGCCAGCGACACAACCGGCCTGAAGTCGGATCTCTACATCGTCGGCGACAATGATCGGGCGAAGATGCTCTTTGAGTTCAAGTCCAGCGTGGGTGAGGCCTGCCGGACGATGTACCAAGGCAACTGGGCGGAGACCATGCCGGGTCGCGTCGCGGTGATGCCGGAGTCTGAGAGTAAGAGTGTCGATTTGGAGCTTCTCGAGCAGGCCCGGATCCACTTCCTCTTCTACCGTCGTGACGGTGAAGCGATCGCGTTTTCGGGCCTCGACGACCTACTGGTGCGGCTTGCGTGATCTCATCCGCCTGCCGCTGACAGCTCCGCCTCCGCCCGCGTGCGCATTAGCGCCCGGAGCCGGTCCATATCCTTGGGAACGACCAAAGCCACGCCCAACAGCATCAACGCACACATCGCCCAGCCTCCCGCGGTCGTGACTAGAATCGCCTCGCGCAGCGATGCTTGAACGGCGATGATCCCCGCCACCAGCGGGGCAAGGGCGGACCCGCAGTTCTCAACCAGGCTGAGCATTGCCAGCGCCGTGCTTCGAACCTCCGGCGGGGAGACGTCGTAGACGGTGGAGATGATATTCGGCGTGGTGAAGGGGGAGAAGAGCGCGGCCGTCATCAGCATGGCGAAGAAGAGCCAGTAGCTCTGGCGGGGCAGGTTCAGCGCGCCCGCAAGGACAAGCATGCCTACCGAGACTCCCAGAATGGCGATGAAGACCCTCCCGCGCCGGGTCCGAGCGAAGGCGACATCGCCGAGTCGGCCGCCGAGGAGATATCCCGCGGAGAGGGCGATGATGGCCGCGCCCATCGTCGTCAGCACCTGGCCGGACGTGTAGCCGCGGTCCTTCTCCAAGTAGCGAAAGAACCAGTAGATGATTACCTGCCACGGGAATGCGCCAAAGAAGCCTTGCCCGAGTAGCAGAAGCAGGGTGGGCCTCTTCAGCAGTTCGGAGGCGGCCTGCAGATTGAACTCGTATCTAACGGGAAGCGCGTCAAGATCGGCCAGCTCCGGTTCAGTGCCGCCCCTTGGAGCCTCCACGACGAAGCGGAAGATCAAGAAGGCCACCACAACTCCGAGAGAGCCGGTCAACAGATAGGTGTTGCGCCACCCGATCAGGCCTCGCAGGCCTATCGCTAGGACGATCGCCAGCAGATACCCGATCGGCTGCGCCACGCTGATGACGCCGTAGATGCGTCCTCGCCCGCTCGGTCCGACGTAGTCGGCAATGAGGCTGTACATGCCGGGGTAGCTCGAGTCGTCGATGCCCGTGCCCGCGCGGGTGGTGGCAAAGGCCGGAAAGGTGGGCGCCAACGCCGTGAGCGACGTCGTCGCACCCCAGATCAGGGAGGCCAGCGCGAGCAGCTTGGCCCGCGCGAAGCGGTCGAACAGATATCCCCAGATCGGATAGAAGACGGCCCCGACGATGATCGAGCCGGTCAGGGCGGCGCCCATCTGGGCCTCGTTTACGTGGAACGTCTCCATGATCGGCGTGACGAGTGGGCCGACGAGAGACTGGTCCGCCTGATGGAAGAGGACGAAGGCGAATAAGACGGCGATGCTCCTCTTCGTGCCCGGGCTGGGTCCGGAGCGTGGCCGCGTCTTTGCGTCCCGTTCACTCGCCCGGGCCCCGTTCTCACGTACGGGCTGCTGGTCTGTGGGAATCTCCAAGACGTCGCGCTTTCTCATCTGTAGGGCGGACCGGCCGGCCTAGTCGAAAGACCGCAGCAGCAGCGTCACCTGTTCCAAGTGCGTCGTGCTCCCGCACTCCTAGAGCAGCCGCATCGAAGTCCGCAGGTGCTCCTTCGCCTGGGCCGAATCGCCCTCGAGCGCATCGAGCCTGGCCAGGCCGAAGTGAGCCTTGCCGAGCATGGCCCGCGCGTCCATCTCCTCGGCCAGCCTCACGGCGGCCTCGAAGTGCGCTCTCGCCTCGGGGACGGCGTCGGGTAGCTCGGGCTCGGCATCGGGACCGAGGCTCGCTGTCCGCCCTCCGGGTCGGCCGCGGCGCTCGACGTTGCGCATGAGAACGTAGCCGTGAAGCATCTCTCCCAGTAGGTAGCGCCACTTCGCTCCCTTGTCGAGCCAGAATCGGCGAGCGGCGCCTATCATGCGGCTTCCCTCGACCGCACTGCCCCGAGATATGAGGCAAAGACCCAGCATCGCCTTGGCGGACACCCCGACACCTTCAGCTCCGAACTCCTCGTTGAAGTCGAGAATGGTCTCCAGTATGGGCTCAGCCTGTTCGGTTTGATCTGTGAGCATGTACATCATGGCCAAGAGCAGTCTCGGGAATTGGGCGTAGAAGGGGTCGACGGAAATCTGCACGGCTTGCCTGAACCGCTCGATCGCCAACTCGAAGTCTCCATCATTCATGTGTCCGCAGCCGGCGAGCCAGTTTCCTTCAGTGACGGCGCGAAGGCTCGAGTGCTCTCGGCCCCATTTGATCAGCTCGACACCGTTGGACAGCGTCGGTTCAACTTCGCCCTTCACCCAAGTGACATAGCCGACCGTCAGACGCGATTCGTCGAAGACCAGGTCGCTCGCGAGCTGCGCGTAGGTCTGGGCTTCCTGGATGTTGCCGGAGTCCGCGCAGGCGTACGCAAGGAAGGTCGCGGAGTAGGCGAGCGTGCGGCCGTCCTCCACCTGTCTGGCCAGGTCGATGGATCTCTTCAGGTAGCGAGATGCGTCGGCGAGCTCCTCGCGCGGCCACGCGGCCATGCCGCGATATCCGTAGAACATCCCGAGCCGCTTCGGATCCTGCAGGGACTCGGCGAGATCCTGGTGAGAAGCGAGCAGTCCTTCCAGGTCGCGAAAGGCCCCCCGGTACCAGAAGACGTTGGCCCAGGCCATAACGAGATCGATGAGGAGCTCCTCCTCCTCTCTCGACTTCCCGGGCTTCGCGCGCAGGATTTCAAATGCTTCCTCGAAGTAGGTGTGAGATTCGGCGACGGCGTAGCGCGCGAGGTTCTTCTGACCCGACATGACAAGGTAGCGCACGGCCTTGTCGAGGGAGCGGCCCCGCTTGAAGTGGAAGGCGAGAGACTCACAGAACTCCGGCAGCCTGTCGCGCAGGGATTCCTCCATCGCGGCGCCCACGCGTTCGTGTAGGCTCTGGCGCTCCCCTTTCAAGAGGCTCGCATAGACCACCTCTTGGGTGAGCGCGTGCTTGAAGGAGCACTCGACGTCCTGTCCGTGCGAGCGTAGCCGCAACAGACCGAGCCCGACGAGCTCGCCGACGTCGCCTTCGAGATCCTCCTCCCGCGACGTGCTGGTGCGGCGCAAGATCTCCAGCGGGAACGTTCTTCCAACGACGGCGGCCTCCTGCAGAACGCGCTTCGTCCGGCTGTCGAGGCGATCGATTCTGTCGGCGATGACGCCGTTGATCGTCAGGGGCACATCGAACTCGCTGATCGCCCTGGCGAGCTTCCATTCCTCATCACGTCTCACGAGCGTCCCCGCATCGATCAAGGCGTTGACGGCCTCCTCGAGGTAGAAGGGATTGCCTTCTGCCTTGTCCTGGACGAACCGGTTGAGCTCCGGCGGCACGGATGGCGTGTCCAGGAGCGACTTGAGCATCGCCTCGGATTCCGAGGTCGACAGCGGTTTGAGCTCGATCTCGCGGTAGCGGCCGTCGCCGGCCTCCGGTCCGTTCGCGGAAAGCGGGTTGCATGGCGGTCTGCAAGTGCATAGAACGAGAGCCTGGCCTCTTGCCCGGCCCAGGATCGATCGGAGAAGGTCCTGCGAGGATGGATCGGCCCAGTGGATATCCTCCAACAGGAAGATGGTGGGCCTCTGCTGGACGAGCGCACGCAGGACGGTGGCCACCGCTTCGAACAGCCGGGATCTCCAGAACTCCGGGTCGGCCCTCTGCGCCTCCGCGTACTCGAGGCCGAAGAGACCGCCAAGGTATGAGATGGTTTCCCGCCCGTCCCCGAGCAACCTGCCGATGTTCTCTTCGATCTTCCGTCTGACCTCCGCGGGCGGGTCGTCCTCGCTGATGCGCCACGCGCGGCTCAGCAGGTCGATGAGAGGCGCGTACGGGATGTTCTGAGAGTAGGCATAGCAGTGGGCTTCATGCCACTGCGTCGTGTCGTCTCGGAGACCGCGCCGGAACTCCTGGACCAACCGGCTCTTTCCGGTGCCCGCCTCGCCGCATATCGCTATGATCGCCCCCTTGCCGGCATTGAGGCATGCCGCGGCGTCGCGAAGCTGCTCCAGCTCGGCGTCTCTGCCGATCAGATCGGCTCGCAGTCCCGCGAGACGATGAACCTTGACCGGGCTCTTTCGCGCCGCGAGGACTCGGTGAGCGACGATCGGGTCGCGCTTCCCCTCGATCCGCAGCGGTCCAAGCGACTCGAAGTCAAAGAGACCTCGCACCTGATCGAACGTCTGCTGCGCGACGAGGATCTCCCCGTCGCTCGCCAGATCCGAGAGCCGAGACGCGAGATTGACGGCATCTCCCAAGATCGTCTCCGTCTCGGTGTCGGACGGGCCCGCGACGACAAGGCCGGTGCTGACCCCGGTGTGCATCGCCAGCGGCCGTCCCACCTCATCGTCGAGCGTTGTGCTCAGTCCTCTGACCATCTCGTGGATGTCAAGGGCGGCGCGAATCGCCCTTACGGCGTCGTCTTCATGGACGGCCGGCAGTCCGAAGAGCACCATCGCGGCGTCGCCGATGAATTTCTGGACGTGGCCCTCGTACTTCGCGACGATGCGCGCGATCTCACCGAAGATCCGGGTGATGATATCTCGCAGCCGCTCCGGGTCGAGCCGTTCGGCGATGCCGGCATAGCCGCACAGATCGCAGAAGAGGACGCTGACCTGTTTCTTCTCGCCGAGCAGCGAGTCGCTCTCGGTCGGGGAGGGAATCTGGCCGGCGAGCCGCCGTCCGCACCGCCCGCAGAAACTGTCGTCCCGTCCCGCGCGAAATCCGCACTCGGGGCATGACACGGATGGTTGCGCGCCGCAGTACCGGCACCGGCTTTCGCTCTCGAGACAATCATGTCCGCACGCTACGCACTTCATGGCACTTCCCCTTGCGTCGGCGTTCACTATCGTACTATCGACAGGGCCGACATCGCAAAGCGCTTGTGCAGGTTGGGGCGCCGAAGGGTCCGCCCGCTACAGGGCGGCCACTCCCTTGGCGAATAGATAGATGGCGAAGAGGATCGCCAACGCGGTCCCGATCTGTGCGCTGTGATCTTTGGCGAAGGTGTTGATCGGCGCGAGCACGCGCTCCGTCCTCGCCGGCGCCAAGATGGCTCCCGCGAGGGGCCCCGCTATCGGCAGCGCCGCGAACAGGATGAGATAGGTGACCGCCACCGCCGTGACGAGTCCTCCGGCGTGCGCGTCACGGACGTCTTTGACCGCGGAGATGTAGAGCACGAGCGTCGTGAAGTTCGACGCCATCATCCCGAGTCCCAGCAGCAGGGCGTTGAAGAGACTTGGCTGTGCGCTGCGGCCGGACCGCTCCTTCGCTTCAGTGCCGTTTCGACGTGCGAGTATGTTTCTCGCCGCGATTGCCAGCAGTGCGACGGCCAGTACGATGTTGATGATCGCCCGCACGCGGCCCTCGCCCGAAGGCGCCGCGCCGTTGGCACCGACGAGAATGAACAGCTCCAATCCCGCGACCAGCAACAGCACCAGGACGGCCCCGGCAAGATAGGCGGCCGTGCGTGCCCGGGGTCTGGTGCGCGAGCCGAGAAGGAGCATCGTGACGGCAAGCGCCGTCGGGCTCACCATCGAGCCGAGCGCTTCGGGCGTGATCTTCACCAGCAGCGACGTCAATGGCGGTCCATTCCCGGGCCTTCGAGGCGAATCGCCACGATCGCGATGTCATCATCGAGCCGTCCTTCGGCGAAAGCCGTCACCGAACGCAGGATCGAGTCTACGATTCCCCGAGAGTCGGCCGACCGGGCGGCGCACAGCGCTTCGATCAGACGCTCCTCCCCGAACAGCTCAAACTCGTGACGCGCTTCGGTCAGGCCGTCAGTGTACATTACCAACGCGTCCCCTTGCCTCAACGTATGGTGCGAGCATGGGTAGGTGGCTCTGGCCACGCCGAGCGGGGGACCGGAGTCGGTGCGCAAGGGTCTGCACTCGTGGTTGCACAGGACCGGCGGCGGGTGGCCGGCGCACGCAAGGGCCAGATGGCTGGTTTCGGGATCGATGAGCGCGTAGATCACCGTTACGAAGTGCCCGAACGTGATCTGGTGCAGCAAAGAGGCGTTGGCTCTGCTGAGCACGAAGTCGGGAGAGGGATCGATATAGGCCAGCGTCCTGATCGAACTGCGTATCGTCTCGGTCATCCCCGCCGCTTCGGTGCCTTTGCCGGAGACATCTCCGACCATGGCGACGACCCGGCCGTCGTCGAGCTCGAAGACGTCGTAGGAATCGCCGCCTACGCGCTGGGCCTCGAAGGCGGACTTCAGCGCGACCGCGATGTCGAGCCGGGGGATGTCGGGAACGGGAGGGATGAGACTGGTCTGAAGCGTCTCGGCGATCGAGCGTTGCTCTTCGTAGAGACGCGCGTTCTCCAGCGCGAAGGACAGGGAGGGCGCCAGCTTGGCCGCGAAATCGATCTGCGCCTCGTCAAAAGTGATCGCCACCGAGCTGTTGGCGAAGAGAAGCACGCCCAACAGACTCCCCCGCGCGATCAAAGGCACCGCCAACAGCGAGCGGAATTGACTCCTTCGAATGAACTCGGGATCCGCGCGGTCGTCGACGAGAGCGTCATTGATGACGACCAGGTCGGTAATTTCTCCGGTCGGCACGAACGGCATACCGGCTCCGGTGGCGACCCGCTTGCCGACTAGCCGCTGTGACAGCCCGTGGATGGCCCGCACGATCCAAGCGTCGCCCTCCTCCCGCAGCGCGACCGCCGCTGTCTCCGTGCCTATGGCTCGGGCCGAGTCTCCCACGACCTGCTGCAGGATCTTACGGAAGTCGAGCGTCGCGTTCATAGCCGCATTGATCTCATCCAGGGCGACGCTGAGCTGGTCGTGACGCTTCCGCGCCGTGATGTCGGCGAAGGAGGCGACGGCGCCGACAAGCGTGCCGGCCTCCCCATTAAGCGGAGAGGCGTTGACGGAGACGACGACCCTTCCGCCGTCATCACGCTCGATGACGTACTCGGCGTCCTCGACCGCTAGCCCGGTACGCAGAACCCGAATCAGGGGAACGTCCTCCTCGGCGATCGGCTCGCCATCGACCGTGTACTGCTTCCAGTTGCGGGACGCGTAGGTGCGCGCGGCCATCGCCGCACGCCGGATGCCGAGGATCCGCTCTGCGTTGGCGTTGACGTAGGTAATGTAGCCGTCGCTATCGACTACGATGATGCCCTCGGCGATCGTCTCGGGAATGCTGGCGAGCTGTTCCAGCGGTATGGCTTGGTTGTCGCCTGCGTTCTCAGCGGGCAGTCCCATCTCCTACCTTCCCCGGTGCGGCCGCTCGACTAGCCGGCCGTCTCCAAGACGACGATCGTGCTCCCCTCCTGCGTGGAGAGCAGCAGCCTGTCACTCAGTTCAAGCATGATCGTGAAGCCGACGCCGAGGCTTCCCTTCGTCGAAAATCCAGCCTCCAGTGCCGCTTTGGGCAGAGTAGTGAAGTCGACGCCCGGGCCGTCGTCCGCGATCATGACCTGCGCCGTCTCGTTGCGCCGGAACACTTGGTACCGGGCGGCGCCGGCGTGCTTGATCGAGTTGGTCAACGCCTCGCAGACACCGACGATGAGTTCGTCGACCGTCGTCACGTCCGGAAAGCTCTCGGCGAACGACTTCTTGATGTCGGCCCGCGCCGCGGACAGGTCCTCAAAGGCGCTCAGCTCCCGGAGTGGACTCACCGGCTCCCCGAGCGCCGCCTCGAGCTCGGCTTCGGTCATCAGTATCAGCTTGTTGCCGGTGACCGCGGCGATGACGTCGACGTAGGCCTGTCGAATAGCGCGATCGCGCTCCTGCAGCTCGGCCTCGGCACGCTTGACCTCGGTGATATCCGTTGAGACGGTGCAGGCTGCATAGATGGATCCCGCCGCGTCTCTGAGCGGAAACGTCAGTGACATGTACGTGCGCTCTCCCGACGCCATGTGCACGATGTCTTCCTTCTGCAGAGGCGCGGCCGTCTCCAGGACTTGCCGGGCCCGCGCGTTCAGGGCCTGGGCCATCTCGGGCGCCGCGAACACGTCCTCGATTCGCTTGCCCAGCACGCTTGCCTCGGTCGCTCCGAACAGCCTCTCGAATTCGCGGTTCACCAGCGCGAAGCGTCCGTCCAGGTCGGTCACGAACACGATCGCGTTCGTATTGCCGATGATGTCGCGCAGCCGCGCCTCGCTGTCGCGCAGCCGGGCGTCTGCGATACGGCGGTCGGTGATGTCCACGACATGAACG
>DYIV01000138.1:0-332 GCA_020723435.1 Slackia heliotrinireducens
TCACAAATGTTCTCTACGACGCCAATCTGTTCTACCGGAGCAATGCGTTTTCGAGCATGCTTGAGTGGCTGTTCGAGACGCTTGACTTCTTCATTGCCCATCCCGATCTGCAGCTGATCGTCCGTGTCCATCCACATGAAGTAATGAGTTCAGCGGTTCAACAGCGTGTGATCCCCGAGATTGAGAAGAAGTATGGACAGCTTCCCCGCAACATCCGC
Source organism: Slackia heliotrinireducens (assembly GCA_020723435.1). GTDB lineage: Bacteria > Actinomycetota > Aquicultoria > DYIV01 > DYIV01 > DYIV01. The sequence continues at coordinate 219 of DYIV01000138.1, forward strand.
CTTGTCCCTCCCGATAGCGACATGAGCACCTACGCTCTCATGGCATTGTGCAGAGCGGTGATGATCTATGGGACCAAGACTGGCGTGGAGCTTGCTCCTACGGGTGTGCCAATC
>DYIV01000138.1:342-3770 GCA_020723435.1 Slackia heliotrinireducens
AACAAGAGTGTCACGCACGACGTTTCGACCCCGGAGGAGTACCAGGACGTCCTCGAACGACTTCCTGATCTCCCTCGATCCACGCCCGAGGTGATTGAGCGCGCAAAGAGGCTTGCCTACCATTTCTTCTTCCGGCGTATGATTCCGATATCTTCTCTCGACCCAGACGCAGGCTGGCCTCCGCGGCCGCGCATTCACGGTGTCTCAGAGCTGCTGCCCGGCAACGATCCTGGTCTCGACGTAATCTGCGACGGCATTCTCGAAGGCAAGGAATTCGTCTACGAACCGCCGAGACAGGCCTTCGCGCGGGGCGCCGCATCCGGAGAGGACGGGTCGCGTGATGCCTAGCATCGGCATCCTCGGCGGCAAGAGTATCGGGCAGATCTCAAACAGGGTCGCGGGCCGCGTGGGGGCGCCCATCCTCCGGAAGAGACGGCCCGTCGCTTCCTCGATAAAGCAATGGATTGAATCGCACGGGCAGGGGGGTTACGAGAGGCTCCATGACGGCGCAACCTACAAACGGAAGCCCCCGCGAACGCCGACCGCCAAGGTGCACCCAAGCTTCGAGCGCCGGCTGTCCTATTCCAGCCCGGAGCAATTCATCGCTGAGATACCAGGGGCTCGGGTCGTCGGGACAAACGGCGTTGTCGTTGCTCCCACCGGAGAGTACTTCGTCGAATCGAGTTGGGAGGAGTACTGGCTGGTCCGCGACAACGCCTACCGGCTGCCGCGCCTTCCCAGACGTCAGTCCAGGGAGGGCGCCTACACGTCCTTGATCTCGCTGTGGTGGGAGAACAGCTACTTCCACTGGATGTGTGACGCGATGCCGCGAGTGGCGGCCATCTCGTCGCTGCCCGCCGACGTCAAAGTCCTGATCCCGGCAAGGCTCACGTCCTACCAGCGCCAGGCGCTCGACCTGCTCGGTCTCGCGGGTGATCGTCTCGTCCCGTTTGATGATGAGAACGTGTGCTTCGAGCGGTTCTACTTCATCTCAGCTGTGGGTCGAACCGGCAACATACCACCGTGGGCCGCTGAGTGGCTGAGGGACAGGTTCCGAGCGGCCGTACCGGGGGAAGGCAGGCAGCCGCGACGAATCTACATCAGCCGCAACTTGGCGGCGGCGCGGCGCGTCCTCAACGAAGACGATGTGATGGGTGTCCTGGCGCCACTCGGCTTCGAGAAGGTCTTCTGCGAGGAGCTTACGCTGGCCGACCAGGTTCGGCTCTTCTCTGGCGCCGAGACGGTCGTCGCGCCGCACGGGGCCGGCAACACGAACATGCTGTATGCACCGCCGGGAGCGCGGTTGATAGAGTTTCAGGAACCCGGCCTTGTCCATGTCTGCTACTGGTCTCTGTGTGAGTCACTCGGCCACGAGTACTGGTATCTGATGGCTGAGCCGGCCGCGGAGTCGAAACGAGGGGCGGATATGGTAGCGCCGATCGACCAGCTCCGCGCCGTGCTGGAACGCACCCTTGGGTCCGGCGCAGGCAGGGTGATCTCATGACAGGCGAGAGCCGAAGGGAGGGCATCACGTCCGCCAGAACTGCGGCTCGCTGGGTCGTTGACCACCTTCATTGGTACCGTACGTATCTCGGCATCAATCTGGGAGTTGCCCACCGGCAGTCACTGGATCCCGCTGCTATTCTCGCCGACGTCAGCGGTCCGCTCTCCTCAATCGAGGTGCGATGGCTTGTCGATCGAGTGCGCATGCTGCCTGAGGGCGCGTCGGCTCTGGAGATCGGGGTCGGCAGCGGTCAGTCGACGTGCGCTCTCGCGCTCGGATGCTGGGGCACGAACAAGCGAGTGCACACTCTGTGCTCCCCCGCCGCGCGTGATCCGGCCACGGAGGTCGCCGAGACCTACATGCGCTGGCACGGCACGGTGATCCGGAAGTACCTCGTACCGTATGTAGTCCCTGTCGTGGCGAGAGATCTGCCTGCACAGATCAGCGGCGAGGACGTGGCGCTCCTCTGCCTCTCGAGCGAATCTGCGCGCGATGTTCCGATCGAGATGATTGCCGCCTTGCTGGCGCGGTTGCGGCCCGGCTGCGTCGTCGTGCTATTCGACGCCACCCAGATGGGCTCGGATGTGTGTGCGCCAGCCCGGGAACGGCTCGATCGGATCGAGACCGCTGGCCGTCTCGAGTGGGGGAGAGTTCGCTCGTGAGGCCGCGACTGGTCGTCTTCTCCGTTATCCGCAACGGCATCCTCAACGGCTATCCGTTCGTCGAGGCGTACTCAGCCTGGCTGGACCACTGCGATGAGCTATTCGTGCTGGATGGGTGCTCCACGGACGGCACGGACGTGGTGCTGCGTCAACTGGTGACGCTGACGGACAAACTCGAGGTGGCCTCGGCGCCGTGGCCGGAGAAGAGCAGCGGGGGGAGCGCCATAGCCGACTTCACCAACGATTGCCTGGCCCGCGTCCGCGGACGTGGAGACATGCTGCTATACATCCAAGCGGACGAGATCGTCTCGCGCGACGTGCGAGCCAAGGTGCGCGCGCGGCAAGCTACCTCGGCGCTGCGTTTCAATCACTACGTCCTCTTCCACAATTCCATGCACGAAGTGGTTGTGCTGGGCGAAAGCCCCGCTGCGGGCATCACCGCGTGGCCCGCCGTCAGGCTCTTTCCCTCTGAGGCCGAGGCACGCTCCACGGGAGATGGATTCAGTTTCGAGCTATCCGGTGTCGACGTGGAAGAGACCGACGACGAGATTCTGCACTACGGCTGGTGCTTCCCGGTCAATATCTTGCAGAAGCACATGAACCATGCGAGTCTTTATCCCGACAACTGGCGGTACCGAAAGCGGGGCAGACTAGCTGCGCAGATGCTGCGCCGACGCTCGTTCGACTCTGGGCTGCTGAACGCGCTCGATCCGCAGTACCAGTCGCAGCGGCAACCGTTCGCCGGGACCCATCCCGAGTGCGTTCGGCACCTGTTGGGCAACGAATACTACGATCCTTACGTCGGTCTTACGCTTCTGCGCGAGGGGGCAAAGTGGTAGAACGGTATGTCACTGGAGGTGAGCACTCTGCCGATTGACCGGGAGCATGCCTTCGCCACCGGGCCGGTCACGCGAGAGGTCGACGCGCGACTCGGGTGGTTCTTGCGCTCGCTCGGGGCAGCCGTGTCGCGACTTCTCGATCGGCACCGGCGCTACGTCTGTTGGCGCGTGTTCACGCGGAACGTGACGGCGGGGGAGGGCCTGGCGCTCGGCACCCGGGCCTGGTGCGAGAACGGTGGGTCATCGGCCGACATCCGACTGGGCAAGAACGTGGTCTGCCGTGGCGTTCTGCGGCGCGAGGCGTTCGGCTCGGGCGTCATCGACATCGGTGACGATGTCTACATCGGGGATGACTGCATCATCAGCTGCGCGGCCTGCGTGACGATCGGGCGGGGGACGCTCGTCGCGCACGGTGTTCAGGTA
>DYIV01000139.1 GCA_020723435.1 Slackia heliotrinireducens
CGGGCGAGCCCAGCGCCAACTCGTAGGCGACTCTTCTCTGGTCGACGTCAAGGAGTGTGGCTTCGCGTCCGCGCCAACCGGCCAACCGGTAAGCGCGCCCGGCCGAAAGGTCGAGCCCGCAGATGCGACCCGGCGTCTCCTGCCACGCGATCAGGTTGTCCCCCACTTCAGCGCGTTCCGCGAGGCCGCTGAGCGTGATCCGGATCGTAGGTCCGGAGCCCGCGCGATAGTACACGTCCGCCATGGCAGGTTGATGGAGCCACGCGCGACGCATGTCTAGCCAAGCCAGCACCGATCGGTGGGCCGCGGGAAACATCGCGAAACCGGTTCGGGTCAACCGGCGCTCTCCGGCGCCGACAGCGGCCGTGTATATGTCCGACGTGACCCCCACTCCCCCGGCTCTCGATCGCACGGCCTCCCGATTCCAGAAGACTCGCCGCCCCGAGACCGCCGGCATGTGGCCCCGACCGCCCCCGTCCACGCACCACCGTCGACCGGTTTGCAGCTCGTGGGCGAGGACCCGGTTGGCGGGCCGCCCTTTCGCGGCGCTGACGCGCTGGTCCCACGCGAGCAGGCCGGCGTCGAGCGCGATGTTCGGGGTAAACTGCTTCTCCTTGAGGCGTGTGTCGGCCTTGGCGATAGTGGTCTTTCGCGCCCGCGGCATTCGCCGCGCCACTATCCGCCAGTCGCCGACCCTGTCGCCGCTTCGCTCAGTCCAAACGACCCATGGATAGGAGATGGTCGCGCTCTCGATGATCCTGCCGGCGCGCACGCGCGCGACGACCTCGCTTCCTCCGCCAATCCGCTCCAGAATCAACGTGTTAGGCTCGGAACCGAATCTCGATCCAGCGACGGTCGTGCTGACGATGTAGACCATCCATCCTCCGTCGAGGTCCAGCGACTGCCTTCCGGCGGGCGTCGTTGTGCCCGAGTAGGAGGCGCGCCACAAGGTCCTCCAGTCCGACGAGGCGTCCGCTTCCCAGCGGGCGGTGAGAAGCTTCGCACGCGGCGCGGTCGGATACGGCCCCAGCGAGGGATTCGCGAACGGCCCGCCCTCCTGGCTCCTGACCTCAGCCGCCGACCTGCCTTCCACGGCGGCGGGGCCGCCGAAGCAGCCCGCCACCGTGATCGCGGCGACAAGTGCTGCCGCGACGTATCGAAACGCGTGCGTCATCACCAAACCACCGATTGCCTTGGGTGGTACTTGACGGCGTAGTACATCTGATAGAACGAGACCCATTGCGGTCCGAGAGTCCCGCTGGCCACGCCGTTGACATACTCCTGATAGGTGTCGGTGATGTAGAGGAAGTGCGCCGGGCGGACCATGCTGAAGTAGTAGCCGTTTGAGTCGATGAAGTGACCCCGGTGGTACTTGCGGTACTTGCCGAGCTTGCCGGCGTAGATCCGCACGAGGTTGTCGATCGGCATGCGATCGACGCCGACCGTCTGGCGATGCATGTACGCATAGCGACTGGCGTTGGCCACTGTCGAAACGTAGTAGCCGTACCGGATCCGCCTGCGCAGGGATTTCGCAAGCCGGTAGATGTCCGTTCCCTGGCCCGGCACATACATCTCGTTGATCAGGTTCTTCAGCAGATTGTATTCGCTGTAGCGCTTGTACCTGAGGATCTGCAGTGCCGAGAACGGTCCGCAATACGGGGTCTGGCCCTGGTTGTAGTTAGGGATCTTGAACCAGGCGCTGATGTAGTAGGGCAGACCCTTCGTGGAGAACGTGGGCTGGTCCTCGATCGTGGACTTCACCGTGCCTTCCGTCAACTCGGCGCCAGTTGGCTCCACCAGCATCGACTCGTCCAGCGATGCCACGAGCGGATAGATGCCGGTGTTCGCGGCCGCGTCGGCGGCCAGCGCCGCGGTGACCGATTCCTCCTTTGCCGCGATCATCGCGGATTCCTTGGCCGAGAGCGGGATCGGCTGCCAGCCGTCGCCGGACATGAACGACGGGTTTGTCGCCCAGTCGTCGCCCGATGGGACCGTCACCGTGCCCCCGTTGAAGGTCGGATCGTCCTTGCTGACAACGCTAACTGTCTCAGCGAATGAAGCGGTCTGCCCTGAGACGAGCAGGCAGACCACAAGAGTGAAGACGAGCAATATTCGTTTCATGGGTGCCCCTCCAGTTGATGCCGTATGTCTTGGCCGCGCAGACTACCGATCGCGGCAAGACCTCCCTCCTCTCACCGGCAGCCCTTCGCTTGGCCTGAGTGATGTATTCGACTTATGGAGCTGAAGTCCTTCTGTGCTTTTGTGCGCCCGCCTTGAGACCCTTCCGCCTCCTCACCCGCCGTCGTATTCACCGAGATCCTCCGCGACCTGCGTCTCGTCCTCGGCGGCCCTGGGCACGTACAGCGGTCGCCTGAACAGATTCTGAAGGTCGGTCCATTTCAGATCCGGCCCGCCGTAGCGGCGGACGATCTCTCCGAACCCGCAGACCTTGGCGTCAAGATTGTCTGCGTGATGAAGGATCAAAGCCTCCAGCGTGCTGGGACGTTTTGGAGAGCCCCATTCGAGCTCGCCGTGGTGGCTAAGTACCGCGTGGCGCAGGCGCAGGGCCAACTCTCTGGGGAATCCGTCGATGCTGTCGATCCGCCCGGCCAGCATTCTCTCGCCGATGGTCAGGTGGCCGATGAACTTGCCCTCGTCGGAGTAGTCGATCCTCGTCCGATACTCCAGCTCATCGATCTTGCCCACGTCGTGAAGGATGGCGGCGGTGACCAGCAGGTCCCTGTCCACGTCCGGATATTGCTGGGCCGTGTGCTCGCATAGTGTGGCCACCGAGACGGAGTGCTCCAGCAGGCCTCCGAGATAGGCATGATGATATGACCGCGCCGCCGGCGCCGTCGTGAACTTGTCCATGAAGGCGGCGTCGGACAAGAACGAATCGAGCAGGCGGCGCAGATGGCGGTTGTGGACCTCCTCGACGAGGAACTCAAGGTATCCTCGCAGCTCCTCAGTCTGGCGCGGGCACCGTCGCATAAAGTCGCGAGGATCGACGCGGGAGGCATCAAGCGGGGTCAGGACCCGCACGACGATGTCGCGTCTTCCTCGGTATCGCTCAACCTTACCCCGAACCGCCACGTAGTTCCCCTCAGCGAACGTCTCGGCGACATCCGTCGCGCGGTCAAAGAGGCGTGCGTCGATGAAGCCGCTGCTGTCACCGAGCTCGAGAGTGAGATAGGAGCATCCCGACCGGGCGACGCGCACCTCCTTTCGGCAGACAACGAACTCCGTGTCAACCGCCACGCCTTCCTTCAGATCCGATACGAATTGGCTCTTCATCCCTCACTTGTCCTTTGCCGGGCAGACCAGCGTGTAGTCGCAGTATTGGCAGGCGATGTAGTCCTCGCGAGGCTCGAACCGCTCGGCTAGTATGCCGCGCGCGGCCTCCGCGATCGTCTCCCGCGCCTGAGCCAGCTCCTCTTGCGCACGCGCCAGTGAGACGCGCCGGTTATCCAGCACGAAGTAGTAGCTCAGAACGCTGGGCTCTATCCCCCAGACGTCCGCGGCGCCCATGTGATAGACGGACAGCTGGAGATCGTCCCGGACGCGCTTGTCATCCCAGACCTTGCCCACCTTGTAGTCGATCAACTCGTGGCCGCCGTCCGGCAGAGTGTCGACACGATCGACACGCCCACGCACCCAATGCTCTCCCACCTTCAGGTTGAAGTCGCGCTCGAAGAAGGCGGGAACTCCTTCCTGGACTCGGTAGTCCTCCACATATTCGCGAAGTCCGGCCAGTGCCTTCTTC
>DYIV01000021.1:0-1167 GCA_020723435.1 Slackia heliotrinireducens
CGATGCCAACGTAAAGGTCACGGGCGCCGGCCGGACCGACGCGGGGGTGCACGCACGATCCCAGGTCGTCAGCTTTGACGCCCTGTCCGACATGATTTGTTTCAAGATGCGTTGGTCGGTCAACGGCATCTTGCCCAGCGACATCGTCGTCAAGAGCTGCGAGGAAGTCGATCGGGGCTTCGACGCGCGACGCGACGCCAAGGCAAGAGTCTACAAGTACTTCATCCTCAATCGTCTCTATCCGTCAGCCTTCTGCTCCCGCTACTCGCACTTCTTGGCCAGAAAGCTGAATGTCACGGCTATGCGGGAGGCGGCGGCCTATCTTGCCGGGTCACATGATTTCTCGGCGTTCTGCGCGACCGAAGGCGCCGGGGGGAATGTGCGCACGATCAGGCGGATAGACATCTTCCACGAGGATGAGATGACCGAGGACATGATTTCGATCTACGTCGAGGGCGACTCCTTCCTGCACAACATGGTCCGCATCATCGCGGGGACGCTGATCGAGGTTGGGCTGGGCAACATGGAGTCCGAGAAGGTGGACCTGATCCTACAGTCGCTCGATCGAACGCAGGCGGGACCAACGGCTCCCGCGAAGGGCCTCACTCTGATGGAGGTCAAGTACTAGGCGGCGGCTCACGCCGGGGTGAGGAGCCGGCCGGACGGCAGCAAAGAAGCTGGTTGACAGGCCATGTGGGCTTCCCTATTATTAACCAGTTGTCCGCCGCCGGTGCGGGCAGCTGCTTTCTTGTGAGGAGCAGGCAACGGTGAAGACGTTCAGCGCAAAGCCGCATGAAGTCGAGCGTGAGTGGTACGTCGTCGATGCGACCGACAGACCGCTGGGTCGGCTTGCCACGGAAGTGGCCACGGTCCTTCGCGGTAAGCACAAGCCGATCTACACACCGCATGTCGACACGGGCGATCATGTGATCGTCATCAACTGCGACCGCGTGCGCCTCACCGGCAACAAGATCAATGAGAAGGTCAAGTACCACCACAGCGGTTACGTCGGCAACCTCAGAGAGGTGCCGTACTCGAAACTCATGGCCGAGCGTCCCGAGTACGTTGTCTCCGAGGCGATCAGGGGCATGCTTCCGAAGAACACCCTTGGCCGAGAGATGCTCAAGAAGTTGCGGGTCTACCGCGGCGCCGAGCATCCCCACATCG
>DYIV01000021.1:1177-8265 GCA_020723435.1 Slackia heliotrinireducens
AGCCGAAGCCCTTGGGAGGTAAGTAGGTGGCAAAGGTCGAGTCGAAAGTCGTCGCCTACCGCGGGACGGGAAGGCGCAAGGACGCCGTAGCGCAGGTCAGGCTGATCCCCGGTGACGGGCAGTTCACGGTTAACGGCAAGTCGCTCGAAGACTACTTCGGTCGAGAGACGCATCGGGTCGATATCGTGCGACCTCTGGAAATCACCGAAACGCGAGACAGGTTCAACGTCATCGCCAAGATCACCGGCGGCGGCGTCTCGGGTCAGGCCGGTGCGCTTCGGCATGGGATAGCCCGGGCGTTGCTCGAGGCGAGCGAGGATTTCCGCGACGAGCTCAAGAAGGCGGGGCTGCTCACTCGCGACCAGCGCATGACCGAGCGAAAGAAGTACGGTCTGAAGAAGGCCCGGAAGCGCCCGCAGTTCTCGAAGCGGTAGTCGTGCCCGAACGTGTTCAGTCGACGGCAGAGCTCTCTGCCGTCTTTGCTTTCCCCGCGGCAACCGTCTCTTTGAGCACCCGGCTGTGGGACTGCTATATTGAGTCCACCTACTTGGGGGGCGCCTGTGTCTAGACTATTCGGTACCGACGGAGTACGCGGCGTAGCGAACGCCGACTTGAGTCCTGAACTGGCGTTTTCGCTGGGCGAAGCGGCATGTTGCACGCTTGCGGGTCAAGACGCGCCAAGGATTGCGATCGGTCGCGACACCCGTCTGTCCGGCGACATGCTCGAGGCGTCGTTGGTCGCCGGCATCTGCGCGGCGGGAGGCAGAGCTCTATGCCTCGGCGTCGTTCCGACCCCGGGGGTCGCCTACCTCACACGTGAACTTGGCGCTAGGGCCGGTGTGGTCATCAGCGCTTCGCACAATCCGGCCCAGTACAACGGAATCAAGTTCTTTGATGAGCGCGGGTTCAAGTTGCCCGACGATACGGAGGATGTCATCTCCGACATGGTTCTGTCACGGCACATGTGTGATCGGCCGACGACGGGTCGAGTCGGCACGATCGAGCATGACGAGGCGCTCGTGCGGCAATACGTCGACCATGCCGTCAATGCCGTTGAGATGAATCTTGCGGGGATGAAGATCGCAATCGACTGCGGCAACGGCGCGGCTTACAAGACGTCTCCGGCCGTCCTGGCGGCGCTGGGCGCCGATGTGACGACTCTCAACGACTCACCCGATGGGCTCAATATCAACCGGGATTGTGGGTCGACGAACATGGGCCAATTGCGCGAGACGGTCGTTCGCGGCGGCTACGATGTGGGATTGGCTCACGATGGAGACGCCGACCGGCTGTTGGCCGTGGACGAGACCGGCGAGGTGGTCGATGGCGACTTCATCATGGCAATATGCGCTGCCCACCTGAAATCCGAGGGCAGCCTGCCCAAGAATGCCATCGTCACAACTGTGATGACCAACCTCGGCTTCGATCTGGCCATGCGGCGTGAGGGCATCGAGGTGTTGAAGACCAGGGTCGGCGACCGGTACGTGCTCGAGAAGATGCTCGAGGTTGGCGCGACCGTGGGAGGGGAACAGTCCGGCCACATCATATATCTTGACCACAATACGACGGGCGACGGCATCATCACGGCGCTCAAGTTGCTGCAGGTGATGCGCTCGACCGGCAGGCCGCTGTCGGAGCTGTCGACCATCATGGAGAGGCTGCCGCAGGTGCTAATCAACGTCGACGTCAAGCACAAGGAGAAGCTTGACGTCAGCGATCCGGTTCTTGAGCGCGTGCGACAGGTGGAGGCTGAGCTTGAGGGGCGCGGGCGAGTTCTCGTGAGGGCCTCCGGCACGGAGCCGATGGTGCGTGTCATGGTAGAAGGCGACGATGAGGATGCAGCTCGCCGGGTCGCGGAGGACATGGCCACGCTCGTCGCGAAGGAGCTGGCCTAGAGACCGGCACGGCCGTCGACCGCCGCTGAGACATGAGGAGACCCACGCATGTGTGGAATCGTTGGCTACATCGGTGAGGCGGACGCGACGCCCATCCTGATGGAAGGGCTGCGCTCGCTCGAATACCGGGGGTACGACTCGGCCGGCGTTGCCGTCTTCAACAACGGTGCCGCCGCCGTTGTGAGACGCAAAGGCAAGTTGTCCGCACTTCAGGAAGCCCTCGACGCCGGCAGTCCCCGAGGGCGCGTGGGCATCGGACATACACGATGGGCGACCCACGGCAAGCCCAGCGAGGCAAACGCGCACCCCCACTCCGACTGCACGGGACGAGTAGCGGTTGTGCACAACGGCATCATTGAGAACTTCCATGAGCTGCGCGAGCAGCTGACGGCGGAGGGCCACACCTTCACCTCCGAAACCGACACCGAAACGATAGCGCATCTTGTGGAGAAGCATTTCACCGGCGATCTCCTTGAAGCGGTCGCCGCCGCGCTGGGTGAAGTCGAGGGCTCATTTGCGACAGTAGTCCTCTCCGAGGACCAGCCGGACCGAATGATCGCGGCGCGAAAGGACAGCCCGCTCATCATAGGCCTGGGTCGTGGCGAGAACCTCGTCGCCTCCGACATACCGGCCGTTCTGAAGCACACGCGCGACATTCTTGTCATGGAGAACGGGGAGATCGCTGAGATCACCAAGGACGGCGTGGCGCTGCGCACCATTGATGGGGTGCCGGTCGACCGCGACGTGCTCAAGGTTACATGGGACGCGTCGGCTGCGGAGAAGGCCGGCTACGAGGACTTCATGCTCAAGGAGATCTACGAGCAGCCGGACGCGATCAGAGAGACTCTTCGGGGCAGAATCGGCGCTGACGGCGCCGTCGAGCTCGATGAGCTGGCGCTAGCAACAGAGCAGGTTCGTGCGCTCAATCGTGTCTACATAGTCGCCTGCGGCACGAGCTATCACGCCGGCCTTGTCGGCAAGCAGGTCATCGAGGCGTGGGCGCGACTGCCCGTGGACCTAGATGTTGCCAGCGAGTTCCGCTATCGCAATCCCATAATCGATGAGGAGACTCTGGTCGTCGCGATCACGCAGTCAGGCGAGACAGCTGACACCCTGGCCGGCGTCCGAGAGGCGCAGCATCTTGGCGGCAAGGTGATGGCGATCACGAACGTCGTCGGATCGAGCGTGACGCGCGAGGCGGACGGTGTCATCTACACTCACGCGGGGCCGGAGATCGGCGTCGCCGCCACGAAGACGTTCGTCGCTCAGATTGCCGCGGTCTATATACTTGCCCTATATCTGGCTGAGGAACGCGGCTTCATGGATGCCGCGGATGCGAGGGCGGTGAAGGCCCAGCTGATGGAGTTGCCCGCGATCGTCGAAGAAGTGCTGAACCTCGACGAGCAGGTCAAGGAGGTCGCTGCCAACTACGTCGACGAGAAGGACTCCCTCTTTCTGGGGCGCGGAATGGGCATGCCCATAGCGTTCGAGGGCGCTCTGAAGCTGAAGGAGATCTCCTACATCCATGCCGAAGGGTACGCCGCCGGTGAGATGAAGCACGGCCCTATCGCGCTCATCGACGATGGGACCCCGATCGTGGTCGTGGCGACGAAGAGCCACGTATATGACAAGGTCATATCCAACATCCAGGAAGTGATTGCGCGGGATGGAGACGTGGTGGCCGTTGCGACGGAAGGCGATGCGGACATCGCCAGACACGCTCGATTCGTCTTCTACGTGCCGGAGACGTCGGAGTTGCTCTCGGCGATCCCGGCCGTCGTCCCTCTTCAGCTTTTCGCCTATCATCTGGCGAAGATGCGAGGCTGTAACGTCGACCAGCCCAGAAACCTGGCGAAGAGCGTGACGGTCGAGTAGATGCAGGCGGTCAAGGGGCTCGGCGTCGACATCATTGAGATCGATCGCATGCGCGGCGCGCTGGAGCGGACGCCGCGCATGAAGGAACGAGTCTTCACTGACGGCGAGAGGAAGTACTGCGAGTCCAAGAACCGTCCACACATCCACTACGCGCTGCGCTTCGCCGCAAAGGAGGCGGCGGTCAAGGCGTTGGGCACGGGTTTTAGAGGGCTGCGTTTCGCGGACATAGAAGTGAGCCGGGACGGCAAGGGAAAGCCGGTCTTGGAGCTTCACGGGGCGGCCGCGAAGCTCGCTGAAGAGCTCGGCGTGGCCTCTGTGTATTTGAGCCTTTCGTACACGCGCAAGAATGCCGTGGCCTCGGTGATCGCTGTCGGATTGGAGTGAGACGATGCGGGTCCTGACGGGCGGCGAGATGGAGGAAGTCGAACGCCGGGCCGTTGGCGCAACCGGCGTGAGTCTGTCCGAGCTGATGGAGCGTGCCGGGGCCGCCGTGGCTCGGACGGCGATGCGCATCGCGAAGCAGGGGCCGATCGTAATCGTCTCGGGCAAGGGGAACAACGGAGGCGACGGGATCGTGGCGGCTCGGCTGCTTGCGGAGGCCGGAGCCCAGGTCAGGCTCCTTCTTCTGGCGCGTCCCGACGAGTTGAGCGCGGAATCGAGCGTGGCATTGGCTCGTCTGGAAGAAGTGGACACCGCGCCCGAGCCAACGTTCCTCCTCTCAGCCGGCGATCTTTCCAAGCTCGAAGAGAGCCTCTCAGAGGCCGCACTCGTCATCGATTGTCTCTTCGGTTTCAACCTGCGGGGCGCTATCAGGGGTCTGGGTGCGGATGCCGTGCGCGCGATCAACGCGGCCACCAAGCCCGTGCTCTCCGTTGACGTGCCCTCAGGCGTTGAGGCCGACAGCGGGCGCGTCAGCGGCGACGCCGTCCGAGCGACCCGGACCCTTACGTTCTCGGCGCCGAAGGTGGGGTTGGTCATTCCACCCGGTGCGGAGCTGGCCGGGACCGTGGATGTTGCGAACGTAGGAATCCCGTCAGACCTTATTGAGTCGACCGGCGCGATCGAGCTCACCGACGCCGCCTGCGTCGCGAGCCTGCTTCCCGGCCGCCGGCTCGACGTCCACAAGAAGTCCGTGGGTCGTGTTCTTGTTGTAGCCGGCTCGGTCGGCATGACCGGCGCGGCCTGTCTTGCGGCGCAGGGAGCTCTCAGGGCGGGCGCAGGCACCGTCTCCGTTGCCGTTCCTCGCAGCCTGAATGAGATCTTCGAACAGAAGCTGACCGAGATCATGACGATTCCGATGCCGGAGACGATGTCGAGGTCGCTGCTTGCGGAGGCTGCCGAGCCCATCCTCGAGCTGTGCGCGACCTTCGACGCCGTAGTGATCGGGCCGGGTCTGTCCCTCGACGATAGCACCGTGGAGCTGGCACGCTCGCTCGTCGCGCGAGTGCCGCTGCCAATCGTGGTCGACGCCGACGCGCTCAACGCCCTTGTCAATGGAACTGAGATACTCAAGGCACGCACGGCAGACGCGGTCATCACACCCCACTCGGGCGAGCTAGCACGTCTCCTTCAGACGACTAGTCAAGAGATACAGGCCAATCGACTGGCTTACGCGAAGCGTAGCGCGCGTGAGTGGGGCGTCGTGACCGTACTCAAGGGTGCAGCAACAGTCGTGAGCGACGGGCGGACGCTCACAGTGAATCCGACCGGGAACCCGGGCCTGGCCACGGCGGGCACCGGCGACGTCCTGGCCGGCATGATCGGTTCGCTCATCGCCCAAGGCGTGACTCCGTCGGATGCGGCAATTGCCGGGGCCTACCTTCATGGGCTCGCCGGCGACCTGGCGGCACGAAAACTGACCGAGCGTTGCGTCATCGCGACGGACGTGATTTCCTTTCTACCGAAAGCCTTTGGCCGCGTCGAGCGTGTGCGCGGTCGCGGATCGGACACAAGTGAGAGCTGATGCCCATGAAAACGCGTGACGTAATGAGCAAGGATGTCAAGACGGTGACCATGGAGACGACGGTCAAGGAGGCCGCTCGGCTCATGAGCGAAGGAGACGTCGGTGCGCTCCCCGTCGTCGACGACGCCGGAAGCCTCGTCGGCATGGTTACCGAAAGCGATCTGATCATGCAGGACGTGAAGGTCCATTTCCCCACCTACTTTCAGCTGCTCGATGGCTTCGTCTATCTCGGCAGCATTTCCAAGTTTGAGCACCAGCTCAAGCGGGCCGTAGCGGCGAAGATCGGCGACGTGATGGCTACGGATCTGGCCACCGTGACCGCCGACGCGGACGTGGAAGATGTCGCCACGATGATGGTTGACAGAGACGTCAGCCGCATCCCCGTTCTCGAGGGCGGCAAGCTGGTTGGGATCATCACGAAGCACGACATCGTCCGTGCGATAAGCCGCGGGTGAGGGTTCCCGTGACGGAGTACCGGCGGCCCGTCTGGGCGGAGATCGATCTGGCGGCGATCGGTTCGAACGTCGAAGCGCTGTGCGACCTGCTGGGGCCAAGGACGCAGCTCATGGCCGTCGTCAAGGCGGACGGCTATGGTCACGGTGGTACGCACGTCGCGAAGGTGGCTGTGGCCTCAGGAGCACACCGGCTGGGTGTCGCGCTTGCCGAAGAGGCCCTCGAGCTGCGCGCCGCCGGGATCGACGTGCCCATTCACATCTTCGGTGAGACTCCGGCCCAGGCCGCGCACGAGATCGTGGAGCACGATCTCATCCCCAGCGTTGTGACTCCGGGGCTTCCGGAAGCGCTCTCTGAGGCGGCGACGAGGCGCCACAGGACGGTCAAAGTGCACGTCAAGGTCGATACCGGCATGCATCGTGTGGGGCTGCGTCCGGACGACGTCGTGGACTTCGTGCGCTGGTGTGCAAGCCTCCCAAGCGTCGACGTTGAGGGCGTGTACACGCACTTCGCCACAGCCGACGAGCCCGATTCTCCGGCGACCCGGCGACAGCTCGGCCTGTTCGATCAGGTGCTGCTCGATTTGGACGGCGAGAATCTGCTCCCGCCGATGAAGCACGCGGCGAACAGTGCGGCAACGATTCTCATGCCGCAAAGCCATTATGACATGGTGCGATGCGGCATCGCCGTCTACGGACTCCATCCGGGACCCGCGACTAAGGGTAAGATCGACTTGAGGCCCGCCCTCTCGCTCAAGTGCAGAGTTTCGTTCGTCCAGAAGCTGGCCGCGGACGAGGGCGTGAGCTACGGCCATACCTTCAAGACCAAGCGAGAGACGACCATAGCCACGCTCCCGCTGGGCTATGCGGACGGCTATTCTCGAAGGCTTTCGAACGAAGCAG
>DYIV01000021.1:8275-11916 GCA_020723435.1 Slackia heliotrinireducens
AGCAGACGTGCTCATCGGCGGGCACAGAATGCGCGTGGCGGGGACGATCTGCATGGATCAGTTCATGATCGATGCCGGCCCAGACCGTGACATCCAGGTCGATGACGAGGCCGTACTCATCGGAAGGAGCGGGGCCGAGCGCATCACGGCGGACGATCTGGCGGCCATTCTAGGCACGATCAACTACGAGGTCGTCTGCATGATCAGCAAACGCGTGCCAAGAATCCACGTCTAGGCTTGCCGGAGGCTCGGCGGCGCCTCGCAAACACAGCACTCTAGCTGCGAAGATGCCGGGCAATACAGCTTGACTGATTTGCTTTGACTGCCCCACGGCTTGTGTTAAGATTGTTTAGCCAGTATTAAGGAATCGTTAAGGCAAGAGAGGATTACCTGGGGGTTCGTCTAATCCTCTATACTGGTAACCGCGCTGCGTACAGCCATACTTGGAGTGTGCACTGGGGGTTCCTATGGACGAGAGAGTCATAGAGCAGATTAAGTCGGCGGCCGCCAAGGCCGAGAGCGACGGCGGGAGGCGCAGCAGCTCGCTGCTTATGCAGATACGCCAGAAAGAGCTCGAGATCAGCGGCAAGGTGCTCGAGTCGAAGAAGAAGGCTGAGGGCATTGTGGCGGATGCACGGAAGAAAGCAGCGGTCATCGTGCAGGAAGCCGACGAAAAGGGCATCAAGCAGGCGCAAGAATACTACAAGAAGGAAATGGCCCAGGCGAACGCTCAGGCGACGGAGATCGAGGCCTCCACGGTCAACAAGGTCTCGGAGATCGAAAACGCCGCGGAGAGCAGAGTCGATGAGGCCGTCAAGTACATTGTCAACATGATCATGCCCAAGGCGGGGTAGCTCACTGGACCGTTTCACGGGGGAGACGGGGAAAAGAGGCGATGTGACATGCTAGTGACAATGGCAAAGGTGGAGATAGTAGGACCCAAGCCCAGCTTCTACGATGTAGTCGCGCTACTGCACTCACTGGGCAGTCTCCACATTGAGGACCTCGGCAAGAAGACTGCCGAAGAGGACCTACCAGTCAAGAAGATGGAGGTGGATGGCTCTCAGTCCGCTCAGAAGGAGCAGCTGCAGCAGCTGCTGACCAGGGTCACGGGTATCGTTCAGGCATTCCACGCGTCCGGGCGGGAGTTCTCGAAACAGGCCAGGCAAAAGGCTTACGATGAGGTATGGCGCGACGACGCGGTCGGCCTCGCTTCGGAAGTCGAAGACCTGATCGGCCAAGTCGAGTCCAGGTCCGCGGAGTTGTCCGCGCATGAGAACGAGCTCGAATCCGAGCTCTCCCTGTTGACCAAGTACGAACCCATTCTGCAGAAGATACAACCCCTGGCGAAACAGATCGTCACTACGGGGGGTTTTGAGTCGGTCGCCTTACTCATCGAGCGCCGCTACAAGGCGGCACTCGATGAGCTCAAGGCGGAGCTGAACAAGATCACGAAGAAGCAGTGCGAGATAGTCTCGACCGATGTGGATGAGAAGACGACCGCCGCGATCGTCGTCTTCAACAAGATATACTCCGAGCCCGTCCACAGACTTCTTTCGATGGAGAACGTCAATCAGGTTCGGCTCCCTCCCGGTCTGGCGGATCAGCCCTTTGACGTTGCCTATCAGATCGTGACCGAACGCATGAAGCACGTTCCCGAGGACCTTGCCAAAGTGCGCGAGGACATCAAGAACCTTTCGGATGAGTGGCTGCTCAAGATGATCGCGATGAGCGATGTCCTCAACGACAAGCTCCAGGAACTCGACACCATCCCTATGTTCGGACAGACCGAGTACGCATTCGTCATCACGGGTTGGGTGCCGAAGAAGGATCTGCCTGAGCTGGAAGGATCCGTGAAGGCCGAGTTTGGCGACGACGTCGTCGTCACGCAGGTCGAAATGAGCGAGCACGAGATACACGACACGCCGGTCGCGTACAAGAACAACTCGATCGTCAAGCCGTTCGAGCTGGTTTACCGCTTCTTCGGTACGCCGCGCTACGGGACCATAGATCCGGTGCCGCTGATGGCGCTCTTCTATCCCATCTTCTTCGGCTTGATCGTCGGAGACATCGGCTATGGTCTGGTCATCGTCATCACATGTGCTTTGCTTCGCCTGAAGTACAAGAGCAGTGAGATGATCAAGGTTGTCACGCAGATCTTTGGCATGGCCGGCACCGCCGCTATCGCGTTCGGGCTTCTTTTCGGGGAGTTCTTTGGGAACGTGCTTGGCGGGGAGTATCTAAACGTCATCCAACACATCAACATCTTGGGCGTCGAACTGCCCATGAATCGCGAAGAAGCAATGATGCCGCTGCTCTTCATCACTGTGGGCCTTGGCGCCATGACGATGCTCCTCGGACTTCTCCTTGGCGTTTGGAACGCGATTCTTTCGAAGAGCAAGAAGCATGCGTTCGAGAAAGGCGGCCTTGCACTGACATTGGTCGCGATCTTCATTGTGATCGCGGCGATGGCCAGCGTCCTGCCGCCGGTCGCCACAACGCCCGGATTCGTGCTGCTGGTAGTAGGCATCGTGTTGCTGATCTACGGCGGCGGGCTCATGGGGGTCTTCGAGATTTTCGGCACCATGGGTAACATTCTCAGTTTCGCCCGTATTATGGCGCTGGGCCTGGCGGGCGCAATCCTCGCGGGTGTCGCCAACGGCATGACCAAGGGCATGGGCTTTGCCATTGGTATCATCATTGCGCTGCTGCTACACGCGCTCAACATCATCATTGCGGTGGTGTCACCGAGCATTCATGCAATCCGTCTCAATGTCATCGAATTCTTCGGCAAGTTCGCCGAGACCGGCGGGCACGAGTACGAGCCTTTCCATCGTACGACCGGGCCGCGCGATGCATCGTCGAACGGAGAGAAGGCGGACTCCGAAGAAGCAGATTCAACGAAACTCGTGGAACAGGAGGTGAGTAGTTAGTGGATCCTAAGGCATTTACTATCGTAGGCAAGGCGTTCTTCGCGATGTTGACAGTCGCAGTCCCGGCGTGGGCCACTGCGTACGCTCAGGCGAAGATCGGTACCGCAGGTGCCGGCACCCTTGCTGAAAGACCGGAGGTCGCGGGTATGATTATCGCTCTCCAGGCACTGCCGGAGACAATGGTCATTCTGGGTTTCGTTATCGCGGCCATGATCGTCACCACCCTGAAGTAGTAACGGTGCAAAGGTGAGACAGTGGCAGTTGAGGATATCTTCCGAGCTCTGGAGGCCGAGGGCGAGAAGGAATGCAGAGAGGTCCTGGCGAGAGCGAAGGAACAAGCAGAAAAGGTAGTTGAGGAAGCCGAGGAAGAGTCTAGGCGCATTGCCCAAGACAAGATCGACAAGGTCTGTGCCTCGCTCCAAGGGGAGCAAGCTCAGATTCTCAATTCGGCGCGACTCAAGCAAATCAAAGAGACGACCTCAAGGAAGGAAGCCTTGATCAGGAGGGCCTTCGACGAAGCGAAGGCTCACCTGAACGTGCGCGACCGCGCCGATTATCCAGAGATCTTCGAGATGTTGGCAAAGGAAGCCGTTGGGCTGCGCCCGGGTAAGGTGCGGGTGTACGTTGACCCCAGGGATGCGCAGGTTGCTCAGGCCGTACTTCCGCGCGTGTGTGAAGACTTTGAGCTCTACACTGAGCTGGAGTGTC
>DYIV01000021.1:11926-18027 GCA_020723435.1 Slackia heliotrinireducens
GGACTCAGGGTTACTACCGAAGATGGTAGGGTGACTCACCTCAATACCGTCGATTCGAGGCTCGAGAAAGCGCGCAGCGCGCTCAAGTCGAAGGTCGCCTCCATACTCTTCGGTTAGTGATATATGGTCCAGGTTGCAGTACAAGACTACGGATACGGCAATGCGCGAATACGGGCAATGCGGCAACGTCTGCTCGACAACACCTTCTACGAGGGGCTTGTCGAGCTGGATGACTTCGACCGCATGGTTCAGCTTCTTCAGCAGACGCCCTACAAGGATGAGATCCAAGAGGCCGTCCTGCGCAAGAGCGGCGCAGCCGCGATAGACGAAGCGCTCAAGCTCAATCTGGCCCGCACGTTCCGGAGAGTACTGTCGTTCATGTCGCCTGAGGGGCAAGCGCTCGTGTCTACACTGCTTGGGCGATGGGACATCCACAACATCAAGACCATCCTCCGTGGCATCCATATGCATATTGACCCCGAGGAGATCATTGACAGCCTGCTGCCGGCTGGAGAACTCGAGGAGATCGAGCTCGACGAGCTGGCGAAGCAAGAGGACATCAAAGGCTGCATTGATCTCCTCGCCACGTGGGGTATCTCCTATGGTCGGCCTCTTACCAAGGAGGTCGCCACCTATGCGGAGACGAGAGACCTGAGCTTCCTGGAGCTGGCGCTTGACAAGTACTACTTCACGTACTCACTGCGCCGGGTCCGGATGCTTGGTCCGAACGGCCAGAAGGCCCAGGACATCCTGCAGACTCAGATCGACATCGTGAACCTGCTCACGCTGCTGAGGTTGCAGAAGTCAAAGCAGCCTGAGGAGGAAGCGAAGCGTCTGTACGTACCGTACGGAAGGGAGATCAGGTTCGAGCAGTTCTTGGCGTTGGCGCAGAAAGACGACGTCGACGACTTGATAGACGGTCTTCTGACGACGACGTACGGCCGTATCCTAGAGGGCGCGATGATGAAGTACATCGAGCACGGCTCGCTCGCGGCACTGGAGCGCGCTCTTGAGACACATTTTGTTCAGAAGGGAGCGGGGATGTCCAAGGGCGACCCGCTCGGAGTCGGTATCGCGATTGGCTACATCTGGGCGAAGCACAACGAGATCGTGAACTTGCGCATCATAGTCAAGGGGCGCACGATCGGCATGCCGGAGAAGCGGATACGAGAGGAACTCATCCTTGTATAATCTGGTAGTTTTGACCGATCCGGATACTGCGGACGGCTTCAAGTTGGCAGGCGTCGATGTGTATCAGGCGTCGAGTGCCACTGAGGCACGCAAGAAGCTCAACATGCTGCTCAATGACGACACGACCGGCATCGTGGCCATCAACGAGGGCATGCTTGCCGCTGTGGACGAGCGCACACAGCGCAAAATAGACAGTCTCTACAGGCCGATAGTTATCCCGCTGCCGATCAGAGAGAAGCTGGCGGCAGGGGAAGAGCGGCGGGCCTATCTGTCAAGGCTCATTAGAAGGGCAATCGGTTTCGACATCACATTGAGGCGAGGGTAGCAAATGATTGAAGGCGGGATCATCAAGATAACGGGCCCGGTCGTCGTAGCCGACGGCATGCGGGGCTGTCGAATGTACGACGTGGTGCGCGTCGGCGAACTCGGCCTCATTGGTGAGGTAATCCGAGTCGAGAAGGATGAAGCGGTCATTCAGGTCTACGAGGACACGTCCGGATTGCGCGTCGGCGAGAAGGTCATTAGCACCGAGGCACCACTGAAGGTCAAGCTTGGACCCGGCTTGCTGGAGAGCATCTACGATGGTGTCCAGCGGCCGCTGCCGGCCTTGGCGGAGCAGTCGGGGGAATTCATCCGACGAGGTGCTGAGGCTTCGGGTTTGTCCTCGACGAGGAAGTGGCTCTTTAAGCCGACCGTCAAAGCTGGGGATGCGGTTGTGGCCGGCGACGTTGTCGGCACGACCATGGAGACCACCAATGTCGAGCATCGCATCCTGGTACCTCCCTACGTCGAGGGCGGCACCATCAAAGAGATCCTCGAGGGAGAATTCACGGTCGACGAGGCAATCTGTACGCTCGAAGACGGTACAACGCTGTCGATGGCCCAGGAGTGGCCGGTGCGGCAGGGGCGTCCGTTCGGCAAGAAGCTCGACCCGACGGTGCCGTTCATTACCGGCATGCGCGTGCTCGACACGTTTTTCCCGATCGCTCAGGGAGGCAATGCGATCATCCCTGGCGGCTTCGGCACCGGCAAGACGGTCACCGAGCAGTCGCTGGCGAAGTGGTGTGACGCAGAGATCATCGTCTACATCGGCTGCGGCGAGCGCGGCAACGAGATGACGGAGGTCCTCGCAGAATTCCCGCATCTGGAGGATCCGAAGTCGGGCGTCAAGCTGATGGAGCGCACGATACTCATCGCCAACACATCGAACATGCCGGTCGCGGCGCGGGAGGCGTCGATCTACACCGGCATTACCCTCGCAGAGTACTACCGCGACATGGGCTACAACGTCGCGATGATGGCAGACTCGACGTCGCGCTGGGGCGAAGCCCTGCGCGAGGTTTCCGGACGTCTGGAAGAGATGCCTGGCGAGGAAGGCTATCCGGCCTACCTAGCCACGCGACTCGCCAACTTCTACGAGCGAGCCGGTCGCGTTGAGTGTCTGGGCACGGACTCCAGGCAGGGCTCGGTTACGGTCGTCGGCGCCGTCTCGCCGCCCGGCGGTGACTTCTCGGAGCCGATGACGCAGAACTCGCTGCGCATCTCGGGTGCCTTCTGGGCTCTGGACACGAGCCTGGCACACAGACGCCACTTCCCAGCTATCAGCTGGACCAAGAGCTACTCTCTCTACCTTGACCAGATCAAGGACTGGTTTGGCGATGAGGTAGCCGCCGACTGGAAGGAGCTGCGCGACAAGGCGATGTTCCTACTCCAGAAGGAGACGGAGCTGCAGGAAATCGTTCAGCTCGTTGGCCCGGACGCGCTACCGGAATCGGAGAAGGCGATCCTCGAGGTGACGCGGATGATCCGCGAGGACTACCTACAGCAGTTCGCCTTCCATGAGGTTGACGCGTTCTGTTCGCCGCAGAAGCAGTACTGGATGCTCAAGGCGATCCTTGCGTTCTACGACGCGATCGTCGCCGCTCTGTCGCGAGGAGTAGGGCTCAGCCAGGTCTTTGAGCTGCCGCTGAAGACCGACGTCGCACGCATGAAGGAAGTCCCGCACGACATCGCGCTTGAGGATCTACGCAAGCTGACGTCGCGCATTACCGAAGACATAGCGGCCCTAGAGGTGTTGTAATGGACGATGCTACGAAGGTAAAGGAACCAACGGCCCCAGCGGTCGATACAGGAGAGGGGGTAGTCGTGACAAGTGAGAACGGCGAGCGGATCTCGCTGCTTTCGACGGACTACCAGACTATCGATTATGTCACCGGCCCGCTGATCTTCGTCAGCAACGCCCACAACGTCTCCTATGGCGAGATGGTCGACATCGAGCTGTCGGATGGCAGCCTGCGAAGCGGCCAAGTCCTGGAGGTTTCCGGCGACATCGCCGTCATCCAGGTCTTTGAGGGCACACAGGGCGTCGACGTCAAGAATACGAAGGTGCGCTTCCGCGAGGAAGTCGCCAAGATTGACGTCTCGATCGAGTTACTCGGTCGCGTGCTCAATGGTGTCGGCAAGCCGATAGATGGTGGCCCGTCGATTCTACCGGAGAAGAGGCTCGAGATTATCGGTGAGCCCATCAACCCGTTCTCCAGGGAACAGCCCGCGGACTTCATCCAGACGGGCATTTCCACTATTGACGGCCTGAACACACTCGTGCGCGGCCAGAAGCTGCCGATATTCTCGGGATCGGGACTGCCGGCCAACGAGCTGACTGCGCAGATCATCCGTCAGGCAATGGTCAAGGGCGGTGAGAAGTTCGCGATCGTCTTTGGAGCCATGGGCATCACGCATCGTGAGGCTTCGTTCTTCCAGCAGAGCTTCGAGAGGACGGGCGCTCTCGAGAGAGTTGTCTTCTTCCTCAATCTGGCGGACGATCCCACGACGGAGCGGCTGATCACGCCACGATGCGCGCTGACGGTCGCCGAGTACCTGGCCTTCGTGCATGACATGCAGGTGCTTGTCGTTCTGACCGACATGACGAACTACTGCGAGGCGCTCCGCGAGATCTCGACGGCGCGCGAAGAGGTGCCCGGCCGGCGCGGATACCCGGGCTACATGTACACCGACCTTGCGACGCTGTACGAGCGCGCGGGCCGAGTCGAGGGCAAGAAGGGTTCGATTACGCAGCTTCTCATCTTGACGATGCCCGACGACGACATCACGCACCCGATTCCGGACCTCACGGGCTACATCACCGAGGGCCAGATCGTGCTCTCGCGGCACATGCATCGGCGCGGTATCTTCCCTCCGGTCGACGTCTTGCCGTCGCTGTCTCGACTGATGAACCTCGGTATTGGCGACGAGAAGACTCGCGAGGACCATCGTGGGGTTGCCGACCAGTTGTACGCCGCGTACGCGCAGGGTCGCGACCTGAGACGCCTCGTCGCGATCGTCGG
Source organism: Slackia heliotrinireducens (assembly GCA_020723435.1). Taxonomy (GTDB): domain Bacteria; phylum Actinomycetota; class Aquicultoria; order DYIV01; family DYIV01; genus DYIV01. The sequence continues at coordinate 16,462 of DYIV01000021.1, forward strand.
CGAGGAGGCGCTATCGGAGGCCGATCGGCGCTACCTGAAATTCGCCGACGACTTCGAGGACAACTTCGTCAATCAGCGAGATGAGAACCGCGACATCGAGCGGACGCTTGGAATCTCGTGGGACCTACTGAGCGGACTTTCGATCGACGAGCTGAAGCGCGTCAAGCGCGAGCACATCGCGAAGTACCATCCGAAGGCCGGAGAAGAGGAAGCGGGCCTAGGCGCGGAGCCGGAAGAGCCGAAACCGTCCGCTCCGGCCGAGACGGCCGACGCGGACGCCAAGATCGCCGAGAGGCTGAAGAAGCACGCGGAAGAGGCCGCGGCCAAGGCTGAAGCCGCCGAAGCCGAAGCGGCCGGCGATGGAGAGGACCAAGAGGCTGAGGCCAGCGCTGCGACGGATGCCGAGACAGACGTCGACGCCGAAGTCGCGGAGATGGCCGCCGACGAGGCGGCCGATGAGGAGACCGTCGAGGCGGAGGCGCCCTAGGTGGAGGAAGTAAGACCAACCAGGACCGAGCTTCTGCAGCGCCGGGCCCAGATCCAACTCGCGGATCAAGGCAAGGACCTGTTGAAGCAGAAACGCGATGCCCTGCTGATTGAGTTCATGTCGGTCATGGACGAGACCCTGCGTCTGTCGACGGAGCTGGAAAAGGCCGTGGCCGAGGCCCAGTACGCGTTGGCCGTCGCCAAGGCGGTCGATGGGTCAATCGCCGTGAAGTCCGTCTCGTTCGTCACCAAGGGCGAAGTCAGCATGGAGATGAGCGGTACGAAGATCATGGGCGTGTCGGTCCCGGTAGTCACCAAGGGAGAGAGCCCCCTTCGCAGCTCATTCAAGCGCGGCTACAGCGTGACCGGTGTCTCGAGCCGAATCGACGAGACCGCGGAGAAATTCGAGAAGGTCCTCGACGTCATCATCGAGAGCGCCGACATCGAGACGAGACTCAAGCGCCTCGGGGAGGAAATCCAGAAGACCAACCGCCGCGTGAACGCACTGGAGCAGGTCTTCATACCGCAGCTAAAAGAGCAGGTCAGCTATATCAGAATGACGCTCGACGAGCGCGCCCGCGAGGACTTGTTCCGGCTCAAGAAGGTGAAGGCGAGTCTGGAGAAGAAGCGCGCGGCGATGTAGCCGACTGCCAAGAGAGGACAGTCAAACGAGCCCCTCCTTGGGGCTCGTTTTCTTGCGCGGGACGTGGGCGCGAGCGTCTGGCTGCTACTCCTTGTGCACCTTAATGAGAGCGTCGATCTGTTCGAGGCCCTGATGGCCCAGGAGCTCGTGGCCGAGGATCTTCTTCGCGACCGCGATGATCTCATCGACCTTTTCCTTGCCAAGCGACGTGAAGCGAATCTCTGCCCATTCGGGTCTTGCCAGATGCGCCCACACCTGACCTAGGGCCCAATTGAGCGTCTCGATGTCTTTGATGCTGAGCGTTGCCCAGTCGTCGCCGAGGCCCTGTCGTATCCTCTCCATGGCATGCTCGACCGCTCTGCTCTTGCGGAGCTGGAAGGCCCGCATGCCGATCTCTTCATCAGTGACTTCCGGTCCCGTCCACATTGTCTCTACCA
>DYIV01000021.1:18037-26172 GCA_020723435.1 Slackia heliotrinireducens
TCCCTTCGAATTGCTGCTTCGACGAGGAAGGAGGGCTTTCCTGCCGAAACGACGGCAACCGGCGGTTGCACGGATCCTCTAGTCGGGAGTATGCCCGCAGGAAAGGAGCGCAAACGGCCCGGTCGTGATTGCGGTCTGGCAAGCCTGGCCCGCCGGAAGAGGGCCTGATACAATCGCACCGGGAGGTTTGACTGAGAACATGCCTATCTACGAGTTCAAATGCACCAAGTGTGAACACAAGTTCGAGGAATTGGTTTCTGCCGGCTCGAACTCAGTCAGGTGCCCCGAGTGCGGCTGCGTCAAGGTGAAGAAGCTCTTCTCCGGTTTCGGCGTGAAGTCGGGGGCGACGTTCACGTCGTCATCGTCGGGATGCACCTCCTGCACCAAGTCAAGCTGCTCATCGTGCAAGTCGTAGGGGAGTGAGCTGTGGCTGAAAACCTCGCCGAGCTACGCGAACAGATGGGCGACTCAGCGTGTTGTCCGCTCGGGAAGACGCGCACAAACCTCGTGTTCGGTGTTGGTGCACCCGACGCGGACCTGATGTTCGTAGGCGAGGCGCCCGGCGCCAACGAGGACCTGAAGGGCGAGCCGTTCGTCGGGGCGGCCGGGCAGCTGCTCGACAAGTTGCTGGCGTCGATCGGTCTCAGGAGGGACCAGGTCTACATCGCCAACGTCTTGAAGTGCCGCCCGCCAGGCAACCGTGATCCCCTCCCGGAGGAAGTCGAGCGCTGTAAGCCCTACCTGATGGAGCAGATACGGCTGATCAAGCCGAAGGTCCTCGCGACGCTGGGCAATCATGCGACCAAGCTGATACTGGGGACAAACGTCGGCATCACGAAACTCCACGGCAAACAGATCATGAGGCCGGACTACATCGTCTTTCCCATCTATCACCCCGCCGCGGCGCTCTACACGCCGGCCTATCTGGCGGCGCTCGAAGAGGATTTCCTCAAGCTAAAGGGATTGCTCCAAGAGGACATCGAGCTGCCTCCGGAAGAGCCGGAGCAGATCTCGCTCTTCTAGCCGGGATGCGCGCCTTTCGACGAAGGAACTCCCCATGGATTTCGTCTTGACCTCCGATTCTCCCGAGTCGACACGGCGGCTCGCCGCGTGCTTGGCGTCGTTGCTCGATGCAGGGGACACCATCGTGCTGACCGGCGATCTCGGAGCGGGCAAGACCTGCTTCACGCAAGGTCTGGCCGACGGCCTGGGTTGTCCGACACAGGTGACCAGCCCAACCTTCGTCATCCTGCACGAGCTGGAAGGACGGCTTCGCCTGTACCATCTTGACCTCTACCGGATCGAGACCGCGCGGGAATTCGCCGATCTTGGGCTGGAGGAGACGCTCTTCGGCGACGGCGTGTGCGTGATAGAGTGGGGAGACAAGTTCGCAGAAGAGCTGCCCGAGGATAGGCTCGCCCTCGACTTCCACTTCGACGGGGACACATCACGCCGGATCCGCGTGTCGACGTTCGGTGAGCGATCCAGCCTTCTAGCGGCCAAATGGCGGGGCGCATGCTGACGCTCGCCTTCGATACGGCCACCGAGATGTGCACGGTGGCTCTCGGACGGGGCGACGATGTGTTGGCCGCGGTCGACGTCCATTCGCCGCGGGCGCACCTGAGGAGGCTCTTCCCGCTCGCGGAGCAGGTCTTGGCGCTCTCCGGCCGGGCACAGGCGGAAATCGAAGCCATTGCCGTGGGAATTGGGCCCGGCTCGCTGACGGGTGTCCGCATCGGCGTGACCGCGGCGCGCACGCTGGCCCAGGCGCTCGGCGTACCGTGCATCGGGCTGCCGACCCTGGACGTGGTCGCCCATGCCTTCTCGAGAACGGGCGCAACGGTGTGCGTCGTTGTCGACGCCAGCCGCAAAGAAGTATACGCGGCCATGTATGAATGCTCCGGCTCGGCACCGAACCGTCTCACAGAGATCCGCGCCATGGCGCCGGGCGCGCTTGCCGATCTACTGGCAGACCGCGGCGAGGAGAAGATCTTGATTGCCGGCGACGGGCTCGTCTCCTATCGAGAGGCGCTGATCGAACCGCTCGGCGCGCGCGCTCAGGTCGCCTCGCGACTGGCCTGGTATCCGCGCGCGGGGCACCTGGTGACCTTGGCGGCTCTGCAGTCGTCGGCCGTCGCGAGCGGCTTCGAGCACGTGCGACCGATCTACACGCGGCTGTCCGACGCCGAGGAGGCGGAGAAAGCACCCAGATGAGCGACGTCAAGCTCCTTGCGATGAGGGAGTCACACCTGCCGCATGTGCTGGCGATCGAGAGGGACTCGTTCCTGTCGCCGTGGAGCGAGCGTCTGTTCCGGACGGAGCTGGATCGACCGGAGGTGGCCGAGTGGTTCGTGGCGCTCGAGAACGGAGAGCTTGTGGGCTACGGTGGGCTCCTTCAGGTGGGGCCCGAGGGTCACATCACGAACCTGGCGGTTCGCGAGGACAGGCGTCGCCGCGGGATTGGGCGGGCGATCCTGGCGCGACTGTTCGCGGCGGCCAAGGAGCGCGGGATCGACTCACTGACCCTGGAGGTCCGCGAATCGAACGAGGCGGCGATAGGGCTGTATGAGTCGGCCGGCTTCCATGTTGTCGGACGCAGGAAGCGCTACTATTCCGAGGATGACGAGGACGCCCTAATCATGTGGAGTTGGGATCTGCTTTAGATGGGGTTGGGCCCCCGGGTTTCCCGGCGTTTGGGTGCGCTGCGGCGCAAGTTGAGGGACGACGGTTGTGATGTTCGATCCGACGGTTGAAGTGAAGAAAGACACGATACTTGCCATCGAGACGTCGTGTGATGAGACGGCGGCGGCCGTCGTGCGCGACGGATGGCAGGTTCTATCCAACGTTGTGGCCTCCCAAGTCGACCTGCACGCTCGCTTCGGCGGCGTTGTGCCCGAGATTGCCTCGCGGAACCACCTTGAGACGGTCAACGCGGTAATGGCGCAGGCCCTGAACGAGGCAGGAGTCGCATTGCCGGACCTGACCGCAGTCGCGGTGACGATCGGACCTGGGCTCGTGGGAGCGCTGCACATCGGACTTGTCGCCGCCAAGGCGCTGGCTTTTGCGACCGGCTTGCCTCTGGTGGGCGTCAATCATCTGGAGGGACACATCTTCGCAAATCTGCTTCAGCACCGCGACGCGACTCCCCCATTCGTCTGCCTGGTGGTGTCGGGTGGTCACACCAGCCTCGTCCATATGCCTGAATTCGGCAGCTACGAGCTTATGGGCTCGACGCTCGATGACGCCGCCGGCGAGGCCTTCGACAAGATAGCCAAGTTTCTCGGGCTCGGCTATCCTGGTGGGCCGATGATCGACAAGCTTGCCGCCGACGGCGATCCGTCCGCCATCGAGTTCCCCCGGGCGATGATGCACACGAAGGACTTCGATTTCAGTCTGAGTGGCCTCAAGACGGCCGTCATCAACCACGTTCGCAAGGAGCGGGAGGCCGGGCGAGAGATCGATCTGGCGGATCTGGCCGCCGGCTTTCAGGCGGCCGTAGTCGACGTCCAGGTTCACAAAACGGTCGAAGCCGCCGAACTCAAGCGAGTCGATACCGTTCTGTTGGCCGGCGGCGTCGCCTGCAACACATCCTTGCGCGAAAGACTGCGCGCGGAACTTATCAACAGAAATGTCCGGGTGCTGTATCCATCCCCGGCTATGTGCACGGACAACGCCGCGATGATCGGCGCGGCGGGCCACTTCAGGCTGTGGCGAGGGGAGTTTCTCCAGCTCGACGCCGATGCTTTGCCAAACCTGCAGCTCTAGCAGGGCGAACACTCGTTTGGACATCTTCACCCGGCGGCGTCGCTCCTGCATGAAGAGGGCAGATGTGCCCAAACTGCACGCGGCACACGTATCGCATTCGGGGTCGGGAGACTACGACGATCGGTTGCTGATCAGCCTGTGGATAATGGGGATTGTTTGCGCGGCGCGACTAATCGCGCAAGTCAGGCCTAGTGGAGGAGACGATCATCGTCGGAATTCCTGTAGACAAGCGGCCCGGAGTTCACGCCTATGTCACTGAGGGTGGTCTGGCTCTAGGCTGCGGTCTGTTGCTCGGTGCGTGCTTTCGGCTTCCCGCTCTCGCCCCGGTGGCGTGGGTGGCTCTGGTCCCGCTTCTGGTTGCGCTGCGACGCGCCTCTCTTGGCCGGGCCGTGGTTTGGGGACTAGTCGCGGGTGCCACGCTCTTTGGCATTCTACTGTATTGGAGCGCCATCTTCGGCGGGATCGCTCTGGTAGGGCTGGTTGGATACACGTCGGCGTGGGTGGCGCTCTTCGCGGCCGGTGTCCGGTTCCTTCGGAGGGCGAGGCCGGGGTGGCGCGTGGCGGGTACGGCCGCCCTCTTCGTCGCGATCGAGTACGTCAGGTCATGGGGGCCGTATGGATTCCCGTGGGGCATCCTCGGCTACAGCCAGCAGCCGACCGAGCTGACCGCGCAGTTTGCCTCCGTCGCCGGGGTGTTCGGCCTGAGCGCCGCCGTGGTTGTCGTGAACGCCTGCCTGGCGGAGATCGCGACGACGGGACGGCAGGAGCGCGTGCGCGTCGGGTTGAGGGCGAGCGCGGGCGCGGCGGCTACGATCGCGGTGGTGCTGGCCGTTGGGTTCGTGCGTACGGCGACCCCTCTCAGGTCCCCGACGGTTCCGGTAGCGGGCGTGCAGCCGAGCATCGACCAGTGGGCCAAGTTCGACGCGTCGAAGGCGGATGTCGTCATGAGGACGATGAGTCGTCTGACGCATCGCGCGCTGCGTTCGCGGCCGGCTCTTCTGATCTGGCCCGAGACGGTAGTGCCCGTGGCCGACGCGGGGGAGACGTCCTTCGTGCGGGCCGTGAGGCGGAGTGCCGCGCGAGCCGGGGCGGATTTCCTTTACGGTTCATTCGTCACTCTGCGCGGCGGAGGGGTTAGCAACAGCGCGATCCTGGTGACGCCGTCGGGCCAATCGTCGCGGTATGGCAAAGTGCATCTGGTGCCGTTCGGTGAGTTCGTGCCGCTTCGGCCCCTGATCGGCAACGTGGGAATGCTTACTCTCGTGGGGATCGATCAGGTGTCGGCGGGGAGGCCGGTCCTTCTGCCCTCCTCCCGCGGTCCTCTTGGCGTCGTCATCTGCTTCGAGTCGAGCGATGAGGCGCTCGTGCGACGAATAGTCAACGAGGGAGCGCGCCTGCTGGTCGTGGTAACCAACGACGGATGGTTCGAGCGCACGGCCGCAAGCGAGCAGCACTTTCAGATCAGCGCGATGCGAGCCATCGAAAACGGCACTTACGTCGTGCAGGTTTCGAACAACGGGATCTCAGGGATCATCGATCCCAGAGGTCGCGTGCTGAGGCGGACCGATCTCTGGGCCCGAACTGTGATGACGGGCAGAGTCGCTCTTGACGCCGAGGGGACGCCGTATCGCGCGGTCGGCTCGCTGCCCCTCTTCCTGCTCTGCCTGGGGGTTCTGGTGGGCGCCGCGCTGTCGGCCAAGCGGTGGCAATGTGCCGGCGCCGATGATAAGCTGCCAGTCGACGTTGCATCGGGGGCGGAGAATGGCTGACGAGCAGACCAAAGAGGCGAAAGTGAAGATCACCCCGCGCGGCGAGGACTTCCCGCGCTGGTACACGGACGTCATCGCCGCAGCCGACCTGGCAGACTACTCGCCGGTGAAGGGCTGTATGGTAATCAAGCCGTATGGCTACGCCCTTTGGGAGACCATCCAGGCGGTGCTCGGAGCCAGAATCAAGGAGACCGGCGCGGAGAACGCGTACTTCCCGCTCTTCATCCCCGAGGAATTCCTGAGGCGAGAGGCGGAGCACGTGGAGGGTTTCTCGCCCGAGCTCGCCGTGGTGACGTATGCAGGCGGCAAGGAGCTCGATGAGAAACTCGTCGTGCGGCCGACGTCGGAGACGATCATGTACGACAGCTTCTCTCGCTGGATTCGCTCCTACCGGGATCTGCCGATGATGATCAATCAGTGGTGCAACGTCGTGCGCTGGGAGATGCGCACGCGGCTGTTCCTTCGCACCACCGAGTTCTTGTGGCAGGAAGGCCACACGGCGCATGCGACGCACGAAGAGGCCGAGGGCAAGGTCCTCGAGATGCTCGAGATTTACAGGGAGTTCCTCCAAGACACCATGGCCATACCGGTGATTACCGGGGCAAAGAGCGCCAAGGAGAAGTTCGCGGGAGCGCTGCAGACGCATACGATCGAAGCGCTCATGCAGGACGGAAAGGCCCTGCAGTGCGGCACGTCTCACGATCTGGGACAGAACTTCGCGAAGGCCTTCGATATCACTTTCTTGGACGACGAGGGCGAGCTGCGGCACACGTGGCAGACCAGCTGGGGGATGACGACTCGGCTGATCGGCGCGCTCGTCATGGTGCACGGGGACGACAAGGGAATCGTCATCCCGCCGCAGATGGCCCACGTCAAGGTCGTGTTCGTGCCGATCTGGAAGAGCGACGAGGAGAAGGCCGCGGTCTGCGAGGCGGCGCGCGGCCTGGCCGGTGAAATGGACGTTGAGGCCAAGATCGACGATCGCGATCTGCGACCGGCTTGGCGCTACACCGAGTGGGAGCGCAAAGGCGTGCCGGTCCGCATCGAGATCGGTCCCAGAGATCTGGCGAACGACCAGGCGGTAGTCGTTCGCAGAGACACCGGCGAGAAGACCTCCGTCGCACAGTCGGAGCTGGCCGCCAAGGTCACCGAGACGCTCGAGTCTATCCAACGGGCCATGCTCGATCGCGCTCTGGCGTTTCGCGAGGCCAACACTCGCGACGTCGATTCATGGGACGAGGTCGTGGCGCTGATGGAGGGCGACGGCGGATTCGCGCGAGTCGGCTGGTGCGGTGACGAAGCCTGTGAGGACAGGGTGCAGGAGGAGACGAAGGCAACGATCCGCTGCATCCTGGGTGAGGAGCCGGGCTCCTCGCGGCTGTGCGTGGTGTGCGGGAAGGATTCCACTCACATCGTCATGCTCGCCCGAGCGTACTAGTGTCTCTAGCACTCAGCCTTCTTGCGTGCCAGAGACGCCTCGAGCTCCCAGCGACAAAACCCCGAATTACCTGTTGATTCCGCATCGCGCTTTCGCTATCATCGCCGTTAGCACTCTACCCAAAGGAGTGCTAAATACGTTTCGAGGAGGAGGGATGCTCTAGTGAATCTCAAGCCACTGGGTGATAGGGTCATCGTCGAGCCGAGCGAAAGCGAGGAGATGACCGCAAGCGGTATCGTCCTGCCCGACACGGCGCAGGAGAAGCCCCAGGAGGGCAAGGTCGTCGCTGTTGGAGACGGCAAGACGGAAGACGGCAAGAAAGTGCCGTTGGAGGTCAAGGTGGGCGACAAGGTTATCTACTCCAAGTACGGCGGCACCGAGGTCAAGGTCAAGGGCGACAAGTATCTGATTCTTCGCCAGGACGACATCCTGGCCATAGTCCACAAGTAAAGGAGGGAGACGTTTAGCATGGCAAAAGAACTCAAGTACGATGAAGATGCCAGGCGGTCGCTGGAGGCGGGCGTCAATCAACTGGCAGACGCCGTCAAGGTGACGCTGGGACCGAAGGGCCGCTACGTAGTTCTCGACAAGAAGTTTGGCTCTCCGACCATCACCAACGACGGTGTGACCATCGCGAAAGAGATCGAGGTCGAGGACATCTTCGAGAACATGGGCGCGCAGCTCGTCAAAGAGGTTGCCACCAAGACGAACGATGTCGCCGGCGACGGCACGACCACCGCGACACTGCTCGCGCAGTCGATCGTCCGCGAAGGTCTGCGCAACGTAGCCGCGGGCGCCAATCCGCTCGCGCTGAAGCGCGGCATCGAGATGGCTGTGGATTCGGCCGTCCAGGAGGTGCGGAAGCATTCCAAGGAGATCGAGGACCGCACTGAGATCGCACGCGTTGCCGCCATCTCCGCCGCCGACGATTCCATCGGCGAGCTCATCGCCGACGCGATGGAGAAGGTCGGCAAGGACGGCGTCATCACTGTTGAGGAGTCGCAGACGCTCGGCACCGACCTCGAGGTGGTCGAGGGTTTGCAGTTCGACAAGGGCTACACCTCGCCGTACATGGTCACCGATGCCGAGCGCATGGAGGCCATTCTCGACGAGCCCTACATCCTCATCGCCAACCAGAAGGTCGCGGCGGTCGCCGATATGTT
>DYIV01000021.1:26182-29014 GCA_020723435.1 Slackia heliotrinireducens
GTTGCCGCTGCTGGAGAAGATCATGCAAGCCGGCAAGGCGCTGCTCATCATCGCCGAGGACGTCGAGGGCGAGGCGCTGGCCACGCTTATCGTCAACAAGATCCGCGGAACGTTCACGTCCGTCGCCGTCAAGGCGCCGGGCTTTGGTGATCGCCGCAAGGCGATGCTGGAGGATATCGCGATCGTCACTGGCGGCCAGGTCATTACCGAGGAGCTTGGCATCAAGCTCGAGAACGCCACGATGGACATGCTCGGAAGGGCTCGCCAGGTCAAGGTGACGAAGGAGAACACGATCGTTGTCGACGGAGCGGGCGCGGTCGACGCCATCAAGGGCCGGATCAACCAGATCAAGGCCGAGATCGATCAGTCCGACTCGGACTTCGACAAAGAGAAGCTGCAGGAGAGGCTCGCGAAGCTCTCCGGCGGTGTGGCTGTTATCAAGGTTGGAGCAGCGACTGAGACTGAACTCAAAGAGAAGAAGCATCGCATCGAGGATGCGCTTTCGGCGACCCGTGCGGCTGTCGAGGAGGGCATCGTCGCCGGCGGCGGCGTTGTGCTAGTCAACGCTGTGAAGGCCATCGACACCAAGAAGATGACTGAGGATGAGAAGACGGGTGCCGAGATCATCGCACGCTCGCTCGAGGATCCCCTTCGCCAGATTGCCAACAATGCCGGCATGGAAGGGTCAGTCGTCGTTGAGAAGGTCAAGGGTCTGAAAGAGGGCCACGGCCTGAATGCATTGACCGGCGAGTACGTCGACATGGTCGGCGCCGGCATCATCGACCCAGCCAAGGTGACCCGTTCGGCCTTGCAGAACGCCGCCTCGATCGCGTCGCTCATCTTGACGACCGAGACCGTCGTTGCCGACAAGCCCGAGAAGAACGAGGGCATGGGCGCCGCGGGCATGGGCGGCATGCCTCCGGGGATGATGTAGGTCAACACGGACAGAGCCGAGGGCTTGCGGCTGCGACCGGATGCCCTGGGACCTGAGGTTGACATTGAAGGACATGGAGGGCCCCGCGAGAGTGGGGCCTTCTGCTTGGGTGCGGAAGGGGTGGGCCCTCGCCTTGTCGAACCACCTCTCGAATGTCCCCAATACGCTTCCGAGGAGATTGACAATGAGACGGATCGGCACGTGGATGCTCATGATCGCGCTCGCCGGAACCCTGGTCGTTGGGGTGTCCACCGGCTGCAGCGGCGATCAGCAGAAGGCGCAGGAGATCATCCGTGGCGCCAACCCGAACGTCCAGAAGGGCAATGAGCAAGTCCTCAAGCTGCGAGACATATGGACCAAGATCCAGAAGCTGCCGGACAATCCCGCCGGGTACAAGGAGGGCGCGAAGCTCGCCAAGGAGGGCGCCACTGCGGCGAAGGTCGCTCAGGAGGAGTATGAGAAGGTCATCTCGGCTGTCCAGAGCGCCAAGAAGCTGGATGTGTCGCCGGACTACAAGAAGTACATGAGCATGAAGGAGGAGGCGCTCAAGGCAAGGGTGGAGGGCCTCACGCTGTCGGCGCAGCGCTTCGCCCAGATCACGAAGCTCTACGGTGCGGCCATCGCCCGCAACATCAAGGCATGGCAGGCGGCGAATGCGCGTATCAAGGCGCTGTCGGCCAAGATATCGAAGCTGCCGGACAGCGACAAGCTGGACGAAGACGCAAATGCTTTCGGCAAGAAGAAGGGCATCGGAGGCTAACTCTGATGGTCATCGGCCACGCCACCAACCCCGTCGATACGGCGGGGTTCTCTCTATTCTGGGCGTTGCGAAGCTGCTCGCACACTGAGCCGCTCCTGTGCGTGGCGGGTTCTCGGCGGGCGCGTGCCCGTCTTCTGAGTTGCCTTGCAGGGGAGCGCCGGGCTTGCGGGAGCGCGACGCTTGCACCGGCGGGGGAGTGGTGCTACACTGACTGACGGTTGGTCAGTGACCGGCGGTTGGTCAGTGACTGACGGTCGGTCGATGACGGGCTGTTGCTCGTTTGGTAGGCCGCGGGATGTTCGGAGGGGTGAAGGACATCCGGCCGGCTGAGGAGGCACGATGGCGCGGCTGATCAAGGATGCCGAGGAAAGACGGCTCGAGCTGATCGAGACGGCGGGTCGGCTCTTCTATGAGATCGGCTACGATCAGACTTCGGTGCAGGCGATCACCGACTCGGTTGGAGTGGCCAAGGGCACGTTTTATCACTACTTCGACTCGAAAGAAGATCTCCTGAGGCAGCTCACCGATGCCGCCGCCGACGAGATCTGCACGGCTCTACAACACAGAATGGAGACCGTGCACGAGAGCGCGCTGGAGGAAGCGCGCTCGATGCTCTCCTTCATCCTCGCCTTCAAGACGGAGAACAGGCGCCTGATGATGGCGTATGCGAAGGTCTTTTATCGCGACGAGAACATACTGCTGAGGCACTCATTGGAAAGAAGCTACGCCGAGAGGCTCGTGCCCATCTTCGCTCACGTGATCGAGCAGGGGGTCCGGGAGGGCGTCTTCGACGTGGAGGATCCCACAGAGACGGCTGAAGTGATCTTGTTTCTAATGTACGGCGGGCTTGGCGAACGAATCGGGCCGATGCTGAACGCCGTAGATGAGCACCCTGAGTACTTGGATGTGATCCTGAAGAAGGTACTGGCGGTGGAGACGGCTATGGGCCGGATCCTCGGCATCAAGGGGGGAACCTTCAAGATCTACGACATTGAAGCTGTGAAACGGTTCTTCGCATCCTAGGAGCGGGCGCAAACCGAGGTCATCAACCTGGGATGAACTCGGTCGGTTGTTGAGGCAGGGCGACAGTGGTTAAAGGCGGCAGAAGATGAAGAAGCGGGCTAGGTGGATAGCACTT
>DYIV01000022.1:0-12539 GCA_020723435.1 Slackia heliotrinireducens
GATCTTCGGTGTACCCAGGCTCGTCAGCTTCATCTCTCACGTCATGACTCTCCTGCCGGGGGACGTGATAATGACCGGTACGCCTCCGGGTGTCGGGCAGCTCAGCGTCCGTGACGTTGTCGAGATCAAGATCGACGGGATCGGGACGCTTGCGAATCAAGTGGCCGGCGGCTAGAGGGAGGGCCCGCGGGCGAGGCGGGTGGACTCAAGAGTGATGGATATCTACGAAGTGGTCATCACCGTCAGAGAGGTCCTCGGCGATCGGGAACCGTCGTGCGGCTACAAGCCGGGCGATTCTTGGCGCGTGGTCGGCAACGAAACGGTCAATGACTTCTGCGGCTGGGCCTTCAACGCCATCTTCCCGTTCATCACTCCGCTGCGCTTCGGCGGCGACCTCCCGTGGGAAGAAGACGAAGACACCGCGCTCGTCTGTTGCCCCGATCCGCACAACCCGGTCGTCTTCGAGCTGAGACGGGTTCGGGAGTAGGCCCCCGGTCGGGAATCGCGCTGCCGCTCGTCGAATAGTCACCGCCGGTGGGAGGAAACCGCTTCTTGCCCTCGAACCCTCCGTGGTAGGATCGTGTCAAGCCCCGCCAGGTCGTATCCAAGTGGGGCCGCATTCTTTTGTGAGGAAGAGATGCCCGTCGACGAGCGACTGAAGAGCCCGGCCACGGACGAGCTGTTTCGGGCGATCTTGCAGCTCGAGTCTGTCGACGAGTGCTACGCGTTCTTCGAGGACATCTGTACGGTCAACGAGATCAAGGCAATGGCGCAGCGGCTTGCCGTGGCTCAGAAGCTCGATGCGGGCGAGCACTACACCGACATCGCGACTGAGACGGGTGCCAGCACGGCCACGATCAGCAGGGTGAAGAGGTGCCTGTTCTACGGCGCCGACGGTTATCGACTCGTACTTGACCGGCTGAAGAAGGGGCGGAGTAGAGGATAGGTGCGGGCTGCTCGACGGGCCCACTAGCTAGGACACAACAAGCACGGTACGTGGGAAGCAGGCGCGGCAGTTGTCATCGCAGTTCGTTCATCTTCATACACACTCGGAGTTCTCCCTGCTGGACGGGGCGGCGCGCATTCCGCACCTTGTCGCACGCGCACAAGAGCTGGCGATGCCGTCACTGGCGCTGACGGACCACGGCGTCATGTACGGCATCATCGATTTCTACCAAGAAGCCACGAGCGCCGGCGTGAAGCCGATCATCGGCTGTGAAGTCTACTGCGCTCACGGTACGCGCTTCGATCGCGTCTCCAACAAGGAAGAATCCCCGTTTCACCTGGTTCTGTTAGCCGAGAACGACGAGGGCTATCGGAATCTCATGAAGATCGTCTCGGCCGGCTTTCTCGAGGGCTACTACTATAAGCCTCGAGTTGACCTTGAGCTTCTCACCGAGAACCACACCGGTCTGATCGCGATGAGCGCCTGCCTCTCCGGGCAGCTCGCGAAGCTAGCCGCGGACGGCAACGTCAAGGCGGCCGCTCAGATCGCCAAGGAGTACGAGCAGGTGTTCGGAGAAGGGAACTTCTTCATCGAGGCTCAAAACCAGGGTTTGGCCGAGCAGAAGGCTCTGCTCGAAGTGCTGGCGGACCTCTCGCGCACCACGTCGATTCCGCTGGTTGCCACCAACGATATCCACTACGTGCGCAAGGAGGACAGCATCGCGCAGGACGTCTTGCTGTGCATCCAGACCGCGGCGACCCTTGAGCAGCAGGACAGGCTCCAGTTCTCCACCGATGAGTTCTACATGAAGTCCGAAGAGGAGATGCGCGCGTGCCTGCCTGCCTTCCCGGACGCCATCGAGCGGACGGTGCAGATCGCGGACCGCTGCAACGTCGAGATCGAGTTCGGCAAAATCCTCCTGCCCAAGTATGAGGTACCTGAGGGTAAGACCCTCGACTCTTACCTGGAAGAGCTGTGTGAAAAGGGCATACGGGAACGCTACGGCGAGGCGACGGCTGAGGTGCGGGCGCGTCTCGCCGAGGAGCTCGCCGTCATCGAGAAGACCGGCTTCTCAGGTTACTTCCTCGTGGTATGGGACTTCATCAAGTTCGCCAAGGAGAACGGTATCAAGGTCGGGCCGGGGAGGGGGTCGGCGGCCGGCAGCATCGTCAGCTACGCGCTCGGGATCACCAATCTCGATCCTATCGAGCATGGGCTGCTGTTCGAGCGCTTTCTCAACCCCGACCGCATCTCGATGCCCGACATCGATATCGACTTCGATGACGAGAAGCGCGATCAGGTCATCGCATACGTGCGGCGCAAGTACGGCGAGGACAAGGTGGCGCAGATTATCACCTTCGGCACGATGAAGGCGCGCGCCGCAACGCGCGACGCGGGGAGGGTGCTGGGCTTTCCGTACGGGATCGTCGATCGTATCGCCAAGCAGATCACCGCCGACACCATCGAGGAGGCGCTGAAGCAGAACCCCGAGCTGGAAGCGATGTACGAGACCGACGCCGACGCGCGCAAGGTGCTCGACAACGCGAAGGCACTCGAGGGGCTGGCCAGACAGGACTCGATCCACGCGGCCGGCGTCGTCATCTCCGATCAGAGCCTCACGAACTACACACCTATCCAACGAAAAGGCGACGGGGAAGTCGTCACGCAGTATCACATGAAAGCGATCGAATCGATCGGCCTGCTCAAGATGGACTTCCTCGGACTGCGCACGCTCACTGTCATCGACAACGCGGTCAAGATCGTCAAACGCATCCACGACGTTGCCATCGATATCGACAATCTCCCGATGGACGACGCCAAGACATTCGAGCTGTTGGCAGGCGCCGATACAACCGGCATCTTCCAGCTCGAGAGTTCGGGCATGCGCGGGCTGCTGAAGGAACTCCGGCCGACGACCTTCTCAGACATCGTCGCCTGCGTCGCCCTGTACCGGCCCGGTCCGATGGAGATGATCCCGGACTTCGTCGCGGCCAAGCACGGGCGCAAAGAGGTCAAGTACATGCACCCCTCGCTCGAACCGATTCTGAAAGAAACCTACGGCATCATGGTCTACCAGGAGCAGTGCATGCGCATCGCGCGGGCGCTGGCCGGGTTCACGGCGGGACAGGCCGACGACCTGCGCAAGGGTATCGGCAAGAAGATCAAGGAGAAGATGGACAAGATCCATCACCACTTCATCGACGGCGCCGCCGCCAACGGTGTCGATGCCAAGCTCGCCGAGGAGATCTGGGGCTACATCGACAAGTTCGGTGGCTACGGCTTCAACAAGAGCCACTCCGCGGCGTACGCGCTCGTCGCGTATCAGACCGCGTATCTGAAGGCGCACTACCCCGTGGAGTTCATGGCGGCCCTGCTCACCAGCGTCTCGGGCAACAAAGACAAGGTGGTGCCGTACGTCAACGAGTGCGAGCAGATGGGGATGAAGGTTCTGCCGCCGGACGTCAATGAGAGCTATCGGGACTTCACGGCCGTCGGCAACTCGATTCGCTTCGGGCTGGCGGCAATCCGCAACCTCGGCGAGTCGGTCATCGACAAGATCATCCTGGAACGTCAGGCGCGCGGCGAGTTCAAGTCGATATACCACTTCTGCGATCGCGTCGACATGGGCACCATCAACAAGCGTGCGCTCGAAAGCATGATAAAGGCGGGGGCGTTCGACTACACAGCCGCGACGCGAAAGCACCTTCTGTCGGTCTATGAGACGGCATGTGACGCGGCCATCACCAAGCAGCGCGATCGCGACGCGGGGCAGACGACCATCTTCGACCTGGGCGACGAGGACTTCTCGGTCGACTTCGACCAAATCGTTCCGGCGCCGGAGGACGACACCGAGCTGCCCAAGGCGGAGCTGCTCGCCTACGAGAAGGAGATGCTCGGTCTCTACGTCAGCGACCATCCGCTGCGCGGCATGGAGGAGGCCATCGAGAGCCAGACCGAGTATTCAGTGGCGCGCTTCGCAGAGCAGTCCGACGGCACGATCGGCTGGATCGGCGGCATCATCACCAAGGCCAAGAGGCTGACGACGAAGAAGGGCGAGCTGATGGCCGCCGTGCAGCTCGAAGATACGTCGGGCTCGATTGAGGTAGTCGTCTTCCCTGGCGTCTACCAAACGTGCCGGGAGCTCATCGCCGACGACATGATCGTGCGCGTCAAGGCGAAGCTGGATCACAAGGAAGATGAGACCAAGGCGCTGGCGCAGGAGGTCGAGCCGCTGTCGCCTGAAGAGAAGGGCCCTAGGTCGCTCAATATCCGGGTTCCGTCGACTCAGCTGAACAATGGGCTGTCCAATCAGCTCAAAGACATCCTCTCGTCCCATCCGGGGCCTTCGAGCGTGCTGCTCCACGTGGCAAACGGCAAGGGCACGCAGATATTCCGCCTTCCCGAGCAGTACAGAGTGAGCACGAACGATCTGCTCATGTCGGACCTCAAGGGAATCGTCGAAGGGTCCGGCATCTGGCTGGAAGGGTAGGGCGGCCGGCTCGGCCCCCAGGGATGCATTGCCTGCACGTCCTCCAACCGCTAATCTCGTCCCATGGCCAGTCCGACGGAATCCTCAGAACCCCCATCGGTCGAGGTAGTCGAGTGCGTTGACGACTCCGGCGACGTTCTGTGCTACGAGAGACACGAGGTGCTGCTCTCCTTATCCGACTTCGACCACGGCGCGAAGTACAAGGCCGCATGTGAGGCATGCCCTCGACACGGCAGGAATCTCGCCTGTCCCCCCTACAGCCCGCTCTTCGCGGACTACGCGGCTGGGGCCGTGTCGGCACGCGTCATCTGCCTTCGCCTGCCGACCGAGTACGGCGACGGTGAGGCGGGCGAGGAGAGGGCCCGTGCCGCCTTTCGACTGGTGCGCCGGCTGCTCACGCGCGAACTACTCGAATACCGGGGCAGGGGTCATCTGATTGCGGGGTCCGGAACGTGCCTGGCCTGCGCGCGGTGTGTGGCGGAGGACGGGGGCGCCGAGTGTGTCAGGCCCGAGGAGCGTGTCTACAGTCTCGAGTCGCTGGGTGTGAATCTGGTGGCTCTGGCCAGAGACCATCTGGCGGTGGATCTGGAGTGGAGCGGCGCCGATCGATGCGCCGATTTCGTCTGCGCGGTTGGGGCAGTCTTTCTGGAAGATGGGGCGGCGCGCGGAGTCTAGCACTCGCGGTATGGGACTTTGTCTGGCGCCTACGTGACGACGGCGATCTTGCGCCTCGCGTCGGCGACGATCTCGCCGATGTCGGCGGCCGCCAGAGTACCCGCCTCTTTGAGTGCTTCGACCAGGGCGTCGGCTTTCTGCGGCGCGACCGCGATCAATAGGCCGCCTGAGGTCTGCGCGTCCGCCAGCACGAGCTGCTGATCCTCACTGATCCCATCCTCGAAGTCGACGCTGTTCTCGAGGAACGAAAGGTTCGCTCTCGTGCCGCCGGGAACGATGCGGTCCGCCACCAGCTCCCACGCTTCTGCCATGACCGGAACGCTCGACAGGCGAAGGCGCGCCCCAACTCCGCTGGCTTCACACATCTCGTGCAGGTGACCCAACAGGCCAAAGCCGGTGACGTCGGTGCAGGCATTGGCGCCGACCTGCTGCATTGCATCGGCGGCTTCCTTGTTCAGATTGGTCATGAGGTGAACCACGCGCGCGATCGTCTCATCGGACACAGCTTGACCCTTGATGCCGGTCGTGATGATGCCGACTCCAAGTGGCTTGGTAAGGATGAGATGGTCGCCAGGGAGGGCCGTCGCGTTTGTCATGACGCCGCCCGGCTCGACGACGCCGGTGACCGCGAGGCCGTACTTGGGCTCCTTATCGTCGATAGTGTGCCCGCCGACGATTGGGATGCCGGCCTCCTCGGCGACGGACGACCCACCGCGCAGTATCTCGGCGAGGACGTCCATGCCGAGCGTCTTTGCCGGGAACCCGACGATGTTGAGTGCCATGATCGGCCTGCCGCCCATCGCGTACACATCCGACAGCGCGTTGGCGGCGGCGATGCGGCCGAAGTCGTAGGCGTCATCGACAACGGGGGTGAAGTAGTCGATGGTCTGGATCAGAGCCATCTCGCCGAACTGATAGACGGCTGCGTCATCGGCGGTGTTGGAGCCGACGAGCACGTTCGGGTCTGTGATTGGCGGGAGTGTGCGCAAGACCTGCGCCAGGTCCTTCGGACCGATCTTGCAGGCTCAGCCGGCTCCGTGGGCCAGCTCGGTGAGGCGCACCTGTTCGTTGGTCACTGTGAACTCCTTCAACGTTTGTGATGGAGATTATAACAGTAGCTGAAGGCAGTGTGACAGCGTCGCGGCTGGTGGAGTTCGGGGGAGGGCCCGACGCGGTGGGAGGCCGGCGACTTGGGAGAGGTTCGCGACTTCGAGAGAGAGCCGCGACTTCGAGAGAGGCTCGCGTTCTGATAGAGTGCACGAGAGCTCCGACTGACGTGGCGAGGGAGAGACGCGGAATGATTGTGCTGCTTGAGTGGCTGCTGATTCTCAACCTTGCGCTGCTCTTCGCGCATGAGGTCGATTCGGGCTACTTCAGGGAATGGGAGCTTCTCGGCGCCGGTGACGAGGGCTACGCCGGGTTCATGGCGGCTCACGTCCTCATGGGTGTAATCGCATTTGGGGCCGTCCGCTTCCTGGCGAGGGGTCCGATGTTCTACGCGTTCTCGCTCGCGATCGGGCTGATCGGCCTCTTCGCATTCTTCTTTCACGGGTACCATCGGCGGAGACGGCCCGAGAAGTTCGCCACCCTGTTCTCGCGCGCGAATCTGAGTGCCGTGCTGGTTCTGTCCGTCCTGCAGCTGGGCGTCAGCGCGCTCCTACTTGCGGGCGTCGGAGGTTTCTGAGACCGGAGGATACTGATGGAGAAGACCGGCGCGAAGGAGAGCGCGCACGGCAAGCGGGGCGCGCGGGAGCTGCTCGGAGTCGCCTTGCACGCGGCGCGGGCAGGCGGGGAAGTCCTCACCCGGAAGCTAGGTCGCGTGCGCAGCATTGAGACGAAGACGAGCGCGGTGGATCTGGTGACCGAGGCTGACGTCGAGTCCGGCCGTCGGGTCGTTGCGGTGATTCGCGAGGCCTTCCCCGGCGACGGGCTTCTCGTGGAGGAGCCGGAGATGCTGCTCGCTTGGGGGGATGAGGCTGGAGCGGGCGCGCTTCAAGGCACGTCCGACGTCACATGGGTGATCGATCCCCTCGACGGCACGACGAGTTTCGTGCACACCTATCCGTTCTTCTCGGTCTCCGTGGCCGCCCGGCGAGAGCTGCCGGACGGCAACCACGAGCTGCTGGCCGGGGTCGTCTACAATCCCGCAACCGACGAGCTCTTCGCGGCGAGCGCCGGTGGCGGCGCAATGCTCGGCGGCGAGCCGATTCGCGTGTCGAATGCTCCCGACATCGCTCATTCATTGCTGGGTAGCGGCTTTCCCTATGATCGGGGCGAACCGCTCGCGCGGGAGATCGCCATCCTGGTGGAGGTGATGAAGACGGCGCACGACGTGCGCCGGGACGGCTCGGCGGCCCTAGACCTGTGCATGGTCGCCTGCGGCCGCACCGACGGTTATTGGGAGTTGTCGATGAAGCCCTGGGACCTGTCGGCGGGCGCCCTCATCCTGCGCGAGGCGGGTGGCAGGCTCACCGATTTGCGCGGCAACGAGTGGCAGGCTCCCGAGCCCGACGTCATCGCCAGCAACGGACTTATCCACGACGAGCTGATCGCCGCGGTGGCCAGGGCGGAGTCCACCCTGACGCGGTAGGCGGACGGGCCGGGGAGAAGACGTCGAAGGTTCGGACCGGAGACAAGGAGGAGTCATGTACATAGGACCACTGCCACTGTTCGCCTGGATTGGAGTCGTCACGCTCGTACTGGCGGTGGCTCAGGTCCTGACGGGACGGCATATTCTCAAAGTGAACTTCCGATACCATCGCGTCGGCGGCTACCTCGTGGTATTCCTCGGCATCATCCACGGCCTCTTCGGCCTCGGATTTCTCCGCCTCTTTCAGTAGATCGTCTGTCTCGGCGGCTCTTTCCTCTCCCGGCAGCGGCCCGCGGACAACTAATCTCACTCTCAGGCTTCGCGCGCCTTCGTGACGGGGGGCGGTCTCTGAGGAACGCTCTCTGTGGCAGGGCTTGACGGGAATCTGTGGCGCTGCTATAGTGCGCTACATTAACACGCTAAAGTGTCAAAGGATCGTGGCCGATTCAAATGGGGCCGATGCGGGCATCTCAGAACCGTCCGAGCGGTGAGGCGGGGCCGGATGTCCTAGCGATGAGGTTGAGGCCGGATGTCCCAGAGGCGAGGCAGGAGCCAAGTGTGCAACCGAGGATTCCGAGAGGCTTAAGAGACATACTGCCGACTGAGGCCGCGGAGCGGCGAAGGCTCGCTTCGCGATGCCGTAGCACTTTTGAGCTGTGGGGCTATGGCGAGATCGCCACGCCCACTTTCGAGTATTGCGACGTGCTGACGACCGAGACGGGCGAGGAGATCTCGCGCGAGGTGTTCAGGTTCGTCGACTCCGACGGCAGGTTGGTGGCGCTGCGCCCGGAGATGACAACGCCTATCGCGAGAGCGGTCGCGCAACGCATGGGTGGCGAGACCGCGCCCTATCGGCTGCACTACGTGGCGAACGTCTTCCGTGACGAGGCGGCTCAACGGGGGCAGCAGCGGGAGTTCTGGCAGGCCGGCGTGGAGCTAATCGGTGCGTCGGGCCCGGCGGCGGACATGGAAGTCGTCGCGGTGACGGCTGAGGCGCTTAGCGCCGCGGGCTTGGAGGATTTCCGCATCGGCATCGGACACGTCGGAGTCTTCCGTGCGCTGTTGGGGACACTTGGCGTTGACGAAGCCACACGGCACAGAGCCGAGAAGATGGCCACATCGCGCGACCTCGTGGGCCTGCGCGAGCTCTTGTCCGGCGTGTCGGCCGAGGCGGGGGAGGCGGTCGTGACGCTCGTTGGGACGCGCGGAAGCGCCGAAGCGATAGAACGGGCACGGGCTATTGTGAGCTTGGGAGCAGCCGAGCAAGGCAGGTCGGGAGTAGATTCCGACGGAGGGGACAAAGCGGTCGCAGGAGATGGTGCGAAGGCTCTCGACGAACTCGCGGAAACATACCGGCTTCTCGAGGCCTACGGTCTCGCTTCGCGCGTCATGCTCGACTTCGGCATCATCAGCAACTTCGATTACTATACCGGCTTCGTGATGGAAGCCTACGCGCCTGGTGTTGCGTTCCCGCTGGGCGCGGGGGGTCGCTACGACTCGCTTCTGGCCGAGTTCGGCCGGCCGATGCCGGCGGCAGGATGTGCGGTCGGTCTGGAGCGACTGCACATCGCCATCGCCGGGCAAAGTGAAGTCGTCACCGCCGGCGCGGCTCACGTGTGCGTCGCGTGGGAGACCGACCCCGCCGCCGCGTTGCTCGTGGCCAAGGAGCTGCGGGCCGAGGGCGTGGCCGCTACCGTCGAACTCGATCCTACGGCGGGCGAGGATCTCGCCGCGCGAGTGCACGGAGGACAGGAACCGGCCGTACTGGTTCGCTCCGGGGCGGACGGACTCGTCCTGATGGATCCGCTCACCGACACGAAGTCCTTCGCCGCGGTCGAGGGCCTCATCAAGGAGTTGTCCGGGTGAAGAGTCTCAGAATCGCGCTGCCGAAGGGCGCGCTCGAAGAGGAGACGATCGCGCTGCTCGATCGGGCCGGTTTCGGCGTCCAGATGCTGCGGGCGGATTCTCGCCGGCTGACGTTCATCGACGAGGCGGAGTCTATCGAGTACTTCCTGGCGCGACCGACGGACATACCGACGTTCGTCGAGTACGGGGGCGTCGACCTCGGCATCGTCGGCAAGGACGTGCTCCTGGAATCCGGGGCGGCGCTCTTCGAGTTGGCCGATCTTGGATACGGCGCGTGCCGGTTCGTCGTGGCGGCTCCGCCGGAGTCTCAGGCGCACGTGCGCGAGAGCTATCTCAGGCTCGGACAGGTCCGCGTGGCGACGAAGTACCCCCGGGTGACGGAGGATTTCTTCGCGAGGAAGGGAATTCAAGTCGAGATCATCAAGCTCCACGGGGCGATTGAATTGGCGCCGTTGATGGACCTGGCCGACGAGATTGTCGACATCGCCTCGACTGGGCGCACGCTCGCCGAGAACAACTTGGTTGTGATCGAAGAAGTCGCCGCGTGCACCGCACGACTTGTAGCGAACCAGGTGAGCCAGCGCCTGAAGTACGATCGGATCGAGGAGCTGGTGGAGCGACTGCTGTCGGCTGTCGAGGCGTCGCCGGCGCGGTAGATCGCTTGAACGGGTCGCGGCCGCGACTCAAGTCTGCGGCTGCGGCGGGATAGAAGGGGTAATCGTGGAGATCGAGCGCTTCGGAGTCAACAACACGCATGATATCAAACGCGCCCTCGAGGGGCGCGCTCGCGCTGCGCTTGACGAGAAGATCATGACCGCCGCGGCCGACATCATCGCCGAAGTGCGCGACCACGGCGATCAGGCGGTGCTTCTTTACACCGAGCGGTTCGATGGTGTGAAGCTCGACACGCTGCGGGTCATGCCTGAGGAGCTGGCCACCGCTTCCTCGAAATGTGACTCCGCGTTTCTTGAGGCCCTGGAGACGGCGGCGACCAGGATTGAAGCCTTTCACCAGCGCCAGCGCGCCAACTCATGGTTCATGACGGCCGACGACGGCACGATGCTCGGTCAGAAGGTGACGCCTCTTGCCCGGGCGGGAATCTACGTTCCGGGCGGCCGGGCGGCGTACCCGTCGTCGGTGCTGATGAACGCCATTCCCGCCATGGTGGCCGGTGTGGACGAGGTGGCGATGGCCGTGCCGCCTTCCGCCGACGGGTCGGTCAAGGCGGAGGTCCTGGCCGCGGCGGAGCTCGCCGGGGTCACCGAGATATACAAGATGGGCGGGGCGCAGGCCATCGCGGCATTCGCCTACGGCACCGACACCATCAAGCCCGTCGACAAGATCACGGGCCCTGGCAACTTCTACGTCACGGCGGCCAAGAAGCTCGTCGTTGGCGACGTGGGGATCGACATGCTCGCGGGACCGAGCGAAGTGGTCGTCATCGCCGATGAGACCGCCGATGCGAGGTTCGTCGCCGCCGACATGATCGCCCAAGCGGAGCACGACCCGGCGGCGAGCGCCATCGCGCTGGTCACCTCCGACGAGCTCTCAGATTCCGTCCTTGCGGAGCTGAAGCGCCAGGTGGCGGCGAGCCCTCGCTGCGAGACGTGTACGTCATCGCTGGAGACAAACGGCATGATACTGACGTGCGCATCGATCGAACTTGCTCTAGAGATGGCGAATCGGATCGCGCCGGAACACTTGGAGATCATGACGGACGAGCCTCAGTCGCTGCTGGGAAAGGTGCGCAACGCCGGAGCCATCTTCCTCGGACCCAACACGCCCGAGGCCGTCGGTGACTACCTGGCGGGGCCGAATCACGTGCTGCCCACCGGCGGCACGGCGCGGTTCTACTCGCCGTTGTCCGTCGATGATTTCGTGAAGAAGTCGAGTGTCTTGAGCTACAGCGCCGAGGCTCTGCGCCGTGACGGCATGGCCGTCTGGACGATCGCCGAGGCCGAGGGGCTGGACGGCCACGCTCGCTCCATCGGGGAACGGCTGGAGGGTGACGGTGGCGAGTAAGCTCAACCCACGAAAGGAGATAGAACGACT
Organism: Slackia heliotrinireducens; assembly: GCA_020723435.1. Classification (GTDB taxonomy): domain Bacteria; phylum Actinomycetota; class Aquicultoria; order DYIV01; family DYIV01; genus DYIV01. The sequence continues at coordinate 11,620 of DYIV01000022.1, forward strand.
GGTGGCCTACGACGCGCCTGAGCCCGCCGCCGAGGTCGTCCTCGTCGCCAATGAGAACCCCGACAACGTGCCGGCGCCCGTGCTCGCGGAGGTCGAGCTGATCGCGGCGGAGACGGCCTTCAATCGCTATCCCGATCCACAGGCGCGCGAGTTGCGCGGGGCGCTCGCCGAAGCCAGCGGCGTGACCGCCGAGAACGTCATCACCGGCAACGGCGGCGACGAGATCTTGATGATGACGAGCCTCGCCTTCGGCGGCGCCGGTCGCGCGGCGCTGACCTTTCCGCCGACATTCTCGATGTTTGCGATCATCGGGGTCACCACCGGAACGACGGTGCGCGAGGTCTCTCGAGCCAAGGATTTCTCGATCGAGCTCGACGCCGCCTGCGAGGCGGCAGCCGACGCCGACATCGTCTTCTTGGCCAATCCGAACAACCCGACCGGCAACTTCGAGAGCCGGGAGGCCGTTGAGAAGCTGGCGCGCGCGGCGAAGGGAATCTTCGTTTTGGACGAGGCTTACTGTGAGTTCGCCGGCACGACCTACGCCGATCTGCTCGACGAATACGAGAACCTGCTCGTCTTGCGGACCTTCTCCAAGGCGTTCTCGATGGCGGGGCTGAGGGTCGGCTACGCGCTGGGGGGCGTCGATCTCATCGGCGAGCTGCACAAAGTGCGCCTGCCCTACAACTCGAACGCCTTCTCTCAGGCGGTTGCGACGGCGGCGCTGAAATACCGGGAGCACTTCCAGGAGCGCATAGACGCCATTGTCGCCGAGCGCGAGCGGGTGATAGGAGTGCTCGCGGACATGGCTGGCGTAAGGCCGCACCCCTCCTGTGCCAACTACGTTCTGATGCGCGTCAACGAAGCGCCGCTCGTCTGGCAGAAGTTGCTCGACTCCGGTGTCCTGGTGCGCAGCTTCCCGG
>DYIV01000022.1:12549-20062 GCA_020723435.1 Slackia heliotrinireducens
TCTCGACACCTACCTGCGCGTGACGATAGGGTCGCGCGCCGAGAACGACCGCTTCCTGGCGGCATTGGGCCGTGCCCTGCCGCGGTGGGCGGAGTAGACGACTGAGGCTAGGGAGGACAGCCATGGCAGAGCGGGCCGGCACGCTGAGTCGAAAGACCGAAGAGACGCAGATTGAGATCGAATTCCTCATCGACGGGACGGGCCAGTCACAGATCGAGACAGGAATCCCCTTCCTTGACCACATGCTGACGTCGCTGGCGCGGCACGGTCTGTTCGACCTGACCGTCAAGGCCAAAGGGGATCTGGAGGTCGATCCCCACCACACCGTGGAGGATGTCGGCATCGCGCTCGGCCAGGTCTTCAGACGTTCGCTGGGGGACAAGAAAGGAATCGTTCGTTTCGGCAGCAGCATGATGGTAATGGACGAAGCGCTGGCGCTCGTCGCCGTGGACCTGAGCGGGCGTTCGTGGCTGGCCTGGGATGTCGCGATCCCGGCCGAGATGATCGGAACATTCGACACCGATCTGACGCATGAGTTCATGCACGCGTTCGTCAATCACGCGGCGATCACGCTGCACGTGAAGATGCTGGCCGGCACGAACGCGCACCACATGATCGAAGCGGTCTTCAAGGGGCTTGGGAGGTCGCTCGACGCGGCGACGACGCTCGATCCGCGGACGAAGTCGGTGCCGAGCACGAAAGGTGAGCTGGAGTAGCGTGATCGCGATCATCGACTACGGAATGGGCAATCTGCGCAGCGTTCACAAGGCCTGCGAGCACGTGGGCCTCGACGCGGTCGTCACGGCCGAGGAGTCGGCCGTGGCAGATGCCGACGCGCTCATTCTGCCGGGCGTCGGCGCGTTTGCCGAATGTATGCGGAACCTGGCGGCGACCGGTTTGATCGAGCCGATGCTCGCCGGGATCGAGGCGGGCAAGCCGTTCCTGGGTATCTGCTTGGGGCTGCAGCTGCTCTTCGAGCGCAGCCACGAAGACGGTATCCATCCCGGGCTGGGGGTCATCGAAGGAGAGGTGCTGCGACTACCGTCGAGCGTCAAGGTGCCGCACATGGGGTGGAATCAGGTCCGCTACGGGGAAGGCTGCCCGCTGTTTGACGGAATCCGGCAGGAGAAGAACTTCTACTTCGTCCACTCCTACTTCACCAAACCGTCGGATGCGAGCGTCTCGGCCGCTGTCGTTGAGTACGGCCGGGTATTCGATTGCGCGGTGTGGCGCGACAACCTCTTCGCCGTGCAATTCCACCCTGAAAAGAGCGGGGCGCACGGGCTCAAGATGCTGCAAAACTTCGGGAGGCTGGTGGCGTGATCGTCGTGCCGGACAGTATTGGGAGGCTGGTGGCGTGATCATCTATCCGGCTGTCGACATTCTCGATGGACGATGCGTGCGACTGAGGCAGGGGAAGCTGTTCGACGTGACGGTCTACGCCGAGGATCCGGCCGACGCGGCCGAGCGCTGGGCCGCGGGCGGCGCCCAGATGTTGCACGTTGTCGATTTGAACGGGGCGGTCGAAGGGACGCCGAAGAACTTGGATGCCGTCCGGCGCATCGTTCAGCGCGCCGGCATTCCCGTCCAGCTGGGGGGCGGTCTGCGAGAAAGATCGCATGCGGAGGCGGCATTCGACGCCGGCGTATCTCGCGTCATTCTTGGCACTTCGATAGTCAAATCGACCCAGCTCGTCGCCGAGATGGCCGAGGCCCATCCGGGCGCCATCCTCGCCGGCATCGACGCGCGGGGCGGCAAGGTGGCGCTGGAGGGCTGGGTCGAGGAGACGGGGCTCGACGCCATCCGTCTCGCCAAGCGCCTCTCCGATCTGGGCGTGGCCTCGATCATCTACACGGATATCGACGTCGACGGGATGCAGAAGGGCGTCAACGTCGAGGCAACCAAGAAGATGCTGAAGGCCACGGACATTCCGGTGATCGCCTCGGGAGGAGTATCGACGCTTCAGGACATTCGCCGTCTCAAGGAACTTGAGCCGCTGGGGTTGGACGGTGTCATCGTCGGCCGGGCGCTCTACGAAGGGGCGTTCACGGTATCTGAGGCAATCGTCGCGGGGATCTCCAAAGCATGCTGACCAAGCGCGTCATACCATGTCTGGACGTGACCGGCGGGCGGGTGGTGAAGGGCGTCCGTTTCGTCGATCTCAAAGACGCCGGCGACCCCGTTGAGCTCGCGGCCGCCTATGACGCAGCCGGCGCCGACGAGCTGGTCTTTCTCGATATCACGGCGTCACACGAAGAGCGCGACCTCATGCTCGACGTGGCGAGCCGTACGGCCGAGGAGGTATTCATCCCCTACACCGTCGGCGGCGGCATTCGGACGGCCGACGACATCCGTGCGATGCTGTCGGCGGGCTCGGACAAGGTTTCGCTCAACTCCGCCGCGGTGCGCGACGCCGACGTCGTTCGCGCGACGTCGCTGCGCTTCGGCTCGCAGTGCATCGTCGTGGCCATAGACGCCAAGCACGTGGGACCCGGGGACAAGTGGGAGGTCTTCATCAACGGCGGGCGAATCGCCACGGGCATCGACGCGGTTGAATGGGCCCGCAAGATCGAGGGGCTCGGCGCCGGTGAGATACTGTTGACCAGCATGGATCGCGATGGCACCCAGGATGGCTACGACTTGGCGCTGACCAGGGCGATTACGGCGGCGGTCAACATTCCGGTCATCGCCTCGGGAGGGGCCGGCGCGCTCGAGCACTTCGCGGAGGTTGTCATCGAGGCCGACGCAGACGCCGTGCTGGCGGCGTCGTTGTTCCACTACGGCCAGCTATCCGTGGCGCAGGTCAAGGAACATATGGCCTCACAAGGGATTCCCGTGAGGATGGACTAGCCGCACGGCCGCACGCGGCAAGGAGGATGGACTAGACGTTGACGGCCGAGCAGACGTACTGGGACAAGCGATTCGCCGATGAAGGCGAGCTGTGGGGAAAGGCCCCGTCGCCTTCGGCCGAGAGAGCGGCGAGACTCTTCGCTGTGTGGGAAGCGCACAGCGTGCTCGTGCCCGGCTGCGCATACGGGCGTCACTGCGCGCACTTCGCTCACCACGGGTTCCACGTCGTCGGTGTGGACAACTCCTCGGTGGCTCTGGAGATGGCTCGTCGCATCGCCGCGGACGAAGGGCTGGCCGTTGACTACATGCTGGGTCCGGCGACAAAGCTCCCGCTGGATTCGGGAGGCACCGACGCGATCTACGATCGGGCGCTTCTGCACCTGTTGAACGCCGCCGATAGGGAGCGCGCCGTCGCCGAGTACTTTCGCGTGTTGCGCACGGACGGCATTCTGTACGCCACCTACTTCTCCGACCAGGACGCCGAGTGCGGTCACGGCGTCGAGGTGGAGCCGGGCACGTTCGACGCGAAGCATGGACGTCCGGCCCATTTCTTCAGCGAGGGCGAGCTTCGCGAGCAGTTCGCCGGCTTTCACGTCTCGGTGCTGCGCCTGATATCGGAGACGGAAGATCACGGCGGCACAACGCATGATCACGTATTCTGGGAACTCATCGCCGAAAAGGAAGGATAGGGAGAGAAGCATGGACCCCAAGGAGCTGAAGTACGATTCAGCCGGACTCATACCCGCCGTCATCCAGCAGCACGACACCGGTGAAGTGCTCATGGTCGCCTACATGAATGAGGAGTCGGTTCGCAAGACCGTCGAGACCGGGCTGACGTGGTTCTGGAGCCGAAGCCGGCAGAAGTATTGGCAAAAAGGGGAGACCAGTGGGCACGTCCAGCACGTCAAAGAGATCCTCTACGACTGCGATCTCGACACGCTGCTGGTCAGAGTGGACCAGGTGGGCGTGGCGTGCCACACGGGCGAGCGAACCTGCTTCTACCGGCGACTTGCCGGCGGTGACGCCACGATCCAGTGTGACGACACCGCGCGCGACCAAGGCGCTTCCGGAGAGAAACAGTGATGACGGGCGACCGGTCGTTGGGACCGGTGCTCGAGGAGCTGTACGCGCTGCTTGAAGAGCGGAAGGCGCAGATGCCGGAGGGCTCCTACACTGCGATGCTGCTCGCTGAGGGCAAGGGCAAGATCTGCGCCAAGATCAGCGAAGAGGCCGGCGAAGTCGTCGCGGCGGCGTTGGGTGAGGGACATGAGCGGGTCGTCTACGAAACCGGCGATCTGATCTACCATCTGCTGGTGCTGCTCGTCGAGGAAGGCGTGACGCTCGATGAGATTGCGGCGGAGCTCGCCGCGCGTCGCAGGTAGCGATCACCTGGAGGCGCCTCGCGCCCTCTCCGGCAAGGGGCGACGCGCTTCTACAGCCAGTTGCGCCACCAGCGTCTCTCGGAGAGCGTCTTGGCCCACAGGTAGCGTCTGCTCGGACCCTTCAGCTTCAGCTTCGGCGCGGGCTTGTCGTAGAAGGTCCCCGTGATGACGGCAGCCTTGCCCTCTCCGACCTCGAGGAAGAACGTTCCTTTGCCCCTGTACTGATGGGTCGCCGGCTGACCCTGGACAAGCTCAGCAATGTTGGCGGCGGCGATCTGCGCCTCATGGTAGGCGAAGAAGGCCGTCTTCGGCAGGTAGGCCCCGTTGGGCAGGCGCACCGACGCGACGTCTCCGACGGCGTAGACATCCTCAAACATCGTCGCCATGGTGCCCATCCCAGTTGAGATCCAGCCGGTCTCGGAAGCCAGGCCGCTGTTGAGCACGACTTCTGGCGCCCGCACGGAGGGCACAGTGAGGATCAACTCAAAAGGCTTCTGCGTCGTGTCGGAGAACGTCGCCAGGCGGCGGCCATGGTCGATGGCGAGGAGTCGCAGTCCGGTGGTGTAACCGATTCCCCTCTGCTCCATCATCTTGTCGACGATGTCTCCGACGGGGTTGCCGCCGGCGCTGAGGGGACCGGTCTCCACCGTCACCAACTCGATCGGTGAGGCATCGCGCAGGCCCCGGCGTCTCAGCAGGTCGTCGAGGAGGAACGCGGCTTCGTATGCCGCCGCCGAGTACTTGAAGGGCGTATCGGCCACGGCGATCAGGATGGGTCCGCCCGCGAACGTCGCGACGGCCTCGCGGAGGCGAGATAGGGCGTCGAAGGTGTAGAAGCTGTGGCACTCGGCGAGTCCCGGCGTCGTGTCCAGAGCCATGTCGGCGCCGAGCGCCAGCAGCATGTAGTCGAACTCCATGCGCGTATCGCCGACGGTGACGGCCTTGTGCTTGGGATTGATCGCCCCGATCTCGCCGGTTACCAGCTCGATGCCCTTCCTGGAAAGCGGCGCGAGCGGACGGTGCAGGTCATCCATCTGCCTGCGTCCGGTCGCGGCCCACAAATAGGCCGGCGGGAAGAAATGATCGGTCGATCGGTCGACGAGGACGACGGAGTGGTCGCGGCCGAGCAGTCTGCGAAGCACGTTTGCGCCCACAAGCCCCCCGGCGCCGGCCCCCAATACACCCACGGTCTTGCCCGCCATCCTCCCGCCCCTTTCCTCTAGTCACGCGGCGTCTACAGGATACTCCTGTACCCGGTCTTGTGCATTGGCGACCCGACGGTCCGGGATGTGCGATCGCACCAACCAGCAGGTTCTTGATCCGGCCTGTCTAAGTGAAGCTAGGAGAACTGCCGATGGACTGTACAAATAGTGCAGATGCGATCAAGGAGTGGAGCAGTGGCAGGCCGGAACCGGGAGCGCAATCTCCTCCTTCTGCTCGCCGTCATCCTGCTCGGGGCGGCGCTCTTCGGCAGGCTGACCTCAAGCGTTCCCGCGGCATTGTCGTGCGGGCGCGGAGGTCGCTACGGCGGCGCGAAGACCGGCAACGCGAAGACCGGCAACGCGGAGTCAGCCAATCTCCGGCGGCGTGCCGCGAGACGGCCGTCACGCGGACCGTTCGCCAATGTCAGGTACTGGGCATACCAAATCCAAGACCAGGAAGTCGATGGCAACATCGACAAGCTCGCCGCCTCTCGATACGACATGCTTGTGATCGATCAGACGCGGAGCATCAAGGGCGAGGAAGGCTACGACAGCAGAGCGGACGTGACGCGCTTGAAGGAGAGCGCCAATTCGAGGGGTGGCAAGAAGTTGGTGCTCTGCTACATCGACGTGGGGCAGGCCGAGAGTTACCGGTGGTACTGGCGTGGGGCGTGGCGGATCGGCAGTCCGGAATGGATAGCCGCGGCCGACCCGGACGGCTGGGACGAGAACTACCCGGTGAAGTTCTGGCGCAAGGCGTGGAAGGACATCGTCAAGGGCTACATCGACCGGATCATCGCCGACGGCTACGACGGCATCTATCTGGACTGGCTGGAGGTCTATTCGTGCGTTCCGGTCGCGCGCGCCGCCAAGCGCGAGGGATTGAATCCTCGCGTGGAGCTGACCAAGTTCGTGGCGGAATTGCGCGCTCATGCGCTGGCGAGAAAGCCCGGATTCCTCCTCATCGCCCAGAACGCGCCGGAGCTGGGCGCCTACACATCCTACGTGGCACTCTTCGACGCCATCGCGCAGGAGGACATCTGGTATGACGGCGGCGGCGATCCGGACACCGGCGAGCAACCCGGTGACGTCGCGATGGATCCGGACGATTCAGCCTGGACGATCGCGCAGCTTGCGAGGTGGAGGGCGCTGCGCAAGCCGGTATTCGACGTGGAATACGCGCGCTTGCCCGCCAACGTCGATCGCTCCTACCGGCTGGCCAAGCACAACGGCTACCGGGCCTACGTGACCCTGCGCCTGCTCGACAGGCTCAGCTCAACGCCTCCGCCAGGGTACTAGCCGGCCAGATCGGCGGGAGGAGCCGGGCCTCGCGAAGCGAAAGCATCAGCAGATGCCTATTGATGGAGGACGCGTGGCTCGTATCAGCCGTTTGGCGACAGTGCTCGTACTAGCGTTCAGCATGCTGCCGGTCCTTTCTTGCACTCGGCCTGAAGCGCCCAAGACGCAGAAGCCCGAGGCCGCGCGCCCGGCTCCCGAGACGAAGGCGGAGACGACCGGCGAGTCGGGGGACGAGGGAATCGTGCTGATGATGGGCCGGTCCGTGATGGGCGGCTGGTTCGGCCACTGGACGGGCGGCTCCGGCGCGACATCTGTGCGCAAGGACGGACACACCCTGCGATACATCGAGATCTCCACGCCGCCCGAGATCGCCGACAGCGCCGCGCAGAAGCTTGCCGAAACCAAGGGCAAGCCCGTCGTCTTCTTCAAGTTCTGTTTTGACGATTTCGCCGGCGGCAGCCGCGAGGAAGCGGCCGCGAGCTTGGCGCAGAAGAAGAAGTACGTCGAGCAGGTCTACGAAGCGGTCGTCCGGAAGCGCGGCCTGACGCTCATCGTCGGCAACGCGTTGCCGCGGGTGAAGAAGCAGAGCGATCGCTGGCTCGTTTGGAATCATCGTGAGTTCAACAAGTGGCTGAGCGGCTTTGCCGCGGATCACGAGGGCGAGGTCATCATCTTCGACTTCTACGATGTGCTCAGCTCACCCGATGGGAGCCTAAAGGCCGGCTACGCCACGAATCCCGAGGATTCGCATCCAAACGACGCCGCCTACAAGGCGCTGGA
>DYIV01000022.1:20072-23448 GCA_020723435.1 Slackia heliotrinireducens
CGCTCCTGCCGTTCGCCGAGCTCCTGGCGGGCTTGTAGGGCGCGAATCCCCACTTTCGCGAATGACAAGATCCTGCGATTCGAGTTGGGTGTGCGCGTGTCGCTTCTTCGGCGCGTCGAAATGGCCTCGATGGCGTAGATCGTGCTGCTTCTTCCGGTGTGGTGTTGCCGTGCATCGGAGTATGGAGGTTGGAAATGCGTACGCCAGGCGGCCGCGAGTGTGATTACTACTATGAGGACTGCTATCGGGGCCGGGATCTGAGGGAGTGCCGCATAAGCCGCGGAGCGCACGTGCGGAGGTGGCACCCACACGATTGCGAAGCCTGCGAAGTGCCGGAGATCTTGGCCGCTAACTCGAGCGAGGATCTCGAACTGGTGCTGACACAGCGAGCGACGTGGCTGGGCTTGGGAAACCGCACCGTGCTGGAGGCATGGTGCGCGCGTCACATGGTCCCAGTCGACGACCCCCGCCGGGGATGTCCCGAGTGCGCCAAGGAGATGCCCCTGCCCGATCCCGAGGAGTGAGGACTCGCCGGTGTGTCAGTTCTGCGTCGAGCACGGCGACGGCAAGAAATGGTATCTCGAAGCGGAAAACTACGCCTGTGATCTCGAGAGCGATCTGAGGCGGCGGGGCTTCATCATCGACTTCGCGCGAGACTTCGACGGCCACGTCGCGCGGGGCATCCGCTATCTCGAGGCGCTCAAGCACGTTCCCGCACCCCTTCGCCGGCTTGCGCACGAGGCCGCGACGCGCAGGCTGCGACGCAGCCACTTCGGACAGCCGGTTCCCAAGGAAGACGCGGCGCGGATACTCGATATCACGACGAGCATAGTCCGGGTACCGTGTGTATGCCGGCGTTTTCACGGCAAGGGCGACCATGCGTATTGCCTGCTGATCACGACGCGCCCGATTGCGGACCTTTCCACCGACCCGTTCGTGGTGGATCTTGCCGCCCGGATTCTTCCCGACTACGGCGCCGGGCCGGACCTGTCGGACTTCGAGCTTCTGACGAAAGGACAGACGATGACGATGCTCGACGACTGCGAAGCGGAGGGGCTTCTCCACTCGATCTGGACGTTCGTGACGCCCTTCATCGGCGCAATGTGCAACTGCAATCTCTCCAGCGGCTGCGTGGCCATGAGAATCAACCAATCGTACGGCTGCAGGGTCATGTTCAAGGGCGAGAACGTAGCGACGATCGACGCCGCCCGGTGCACGGGCTGTGGCAGCTGCGTTGCGCGCTGCCCGTTCGAGGCGCTCGCAGGCGAGGATGGTCGCGCGAACGTCAGGTCGGGGGAGTGCTACGGCTGCGGCATCTGTCGCGCCGTCTGCGGCGAGGATGCCATCAGGTTGGTCGACCGCCGTTTGGTGCCCGAAACGGCACATAGCTGGTAGCATCCGCTGGGACGGGCGCCGCCGGGTTGGGTAAGTCTGGACGTATGGAACGCTTCCAGATGGGCCCCGACAGCATCAGAGAAGACCCGGGCTGGCAAGGGCAGCTTGGGCGCGTCATCGAATCGATCGCCGATGGGGTACTGATCGTCAACCGGTCGGGACGCTTCGATTTCGCCAATGCCGCAGCCGAGAGGATTCTGGGCACCGATCGCAGCCAGATCATCGGCCGCCGTTTCGATGACCCCGGGTGGACCCGCCTTTCGGCCGAGGGAGACCCCTTTCCGCACGATCGGATTCCCTACGCGCAGGTGCTCAATACCGGCGAGGCCGTCCGCGACCAGGAGTTCAGTGTCGAGCGGGCCGACGGCACCCGCATCGTTGTGCGCGTGAGCGCTTCCCCGCTTCGTAACGAGTCCGGCGAGCTCATCGGCATCGTGGCCGTCTTCTCCGACGTGACCGAGAGGGACCGCGTGGAACGGGCGCTGCGCGATTCGGAGGAGCGATACCGCTCTCTGGTGGAGGCCTCGCCCGACGCGATCGCCGTCTACGCCGAGGGCAAGTTCGTCTTCGTCAACTCGGCGGCCGTGCTGCTGCTGGGCGCCAGAAGCGAGGACGAGCTTCTCGGCAGATCGGTTCTCGACTTCATCCACCCGCAGTCACTCGAACTCGTAAAGGGTCGGATGGCGCAGATCGCGCGGGAGCGAAAGCCGCTGCCGGCGATCGAGGAGCGGCTGCTGCGAATCGACGGCACGCCGATCTGGGTCGAGCTGGCGGCGATTCCATTCATGTTCAAGGGGCAACCGTCGGTTCAGGTCATAGTGCGTGACATCACAGAGCGCAAGACGGCCCAGCAGGCGCTTCAGGAGTCGGAGGCGCGCTACCGTCTGCTGTTCGAATCGAACCCGCAGCCCCTGTGGGTCTACGACCTGGAGACGCTGAGATTCCTTGCCGTCAACGAAGCCGCCATCCAGCATTATGGATACTCACGGGAGGAGTTTCTCTCGATGACCATAGCCGACATCCGCCCGGCCGAAGACGTCCCGAGATTGCTGGAGAACGTTCGGGCCGTGACCTCCGGGCTCGACGTCGCGGGCATCTGGCGTCACACGAAGAAGGACGGCACGGTAATCGACGTTGCAGTTACCTCATACGTCCTTGAGTTCGCCGGGCGCAGGGCCGAGCTCGTGCTGGCGAACGACGTCACCGAGCTGACCAGGGCACAGAAGGAGCTCAAGGAGAAGGACCTGGCCATCCGTCGCGCCTACGTCGACGTGCTCAGCGCCGTTACCGGCAATCGGCTGGTGTTGATGACGCCGGAGGAGATCAATGCCGCGCTCGGCCAGGCGATCGGCTACCCGGTGACGATCACGACGTTTCGAGAGCTGGCGGCCGCGCGTACGCTCATCACGCGCGCGATCCGGGAGCACATGCCTCACATCGAGAGCATCAACGAATTCATCGTCGCCGTCTGCGAGGCGCTCACCAACGCCGTCAAGCATGGCGGCAAAGGAACCTATCAAGTCCTCCGTCGCGGCAAGACCGCGCAGGTCGCCGTCTCCGACGAGGGGCCGGGTATCGACTTCCGCCACCTTCCTAAGGCGACGTTGGTCTCCGGGTTCTCGACGCAGGCCACGCTCGGAGTCGGTTTCACTCTGATGCTCGATCTCAGCGACAGGGTGCTGCTCTCCACCCAGCCGGGCGGCACGACGGTGGTTCTGGAAGTGAGCCGCTAGGGTGGGGCGTGGAAGGGAATAGATGATGATCCGCACCAGGCAAGCACGAGGGAGGCCCATGATGATTGACGCCACGGGAACGACGAGAGGCGGTAGGCGGGCAATGGCGATCGCGACGAGTCGCGCGCTGGGCGGCCTGCTCCTGCCGGCTCTGCTGTTGCTCGGCGCTTCCTGCACCCAGCAGGCGCCGCCCGACTCGAAGCCCGCCGCGACCGCTACAAAGCCGCTGTTGGGTGGCGGCACGTTGC
>DYIV01000022.1:23458-28992 GCA_020723435.1 Slackia heliotrinireducens
CGCGACCGATGAGATCAAGACGCCGCACTGGCTCGACTCGTTCCCGGTGCACGGCGAGACCTTCGCGGTCGCGCCGCGACTCGTCAAGGTCAACTTCAACTTCGATCTGGGGAAGCGGTCGAGCATCACGATCGAGAAGGACGGCAAGAACGTCACCGGTGGGCCGACGAGGATCGCCAAGGACAATCTGTCGATGGAGGCATCGGTGACGAACGCCGGAGACGGCGATTACCTTGTCACCTACAAGGCGTACTGGCCGGACGGATCGAGTCACGACGGTCAGTACAGCTTCAAGGTCGACGACAAGACAATGAGCGGCTACACGGATGAGACAGGCAAGGCGACGGTGACGGTCCTGATGGAGAACTTCGAGTTTGTGCCCGGCAAGATAATCGTCAGCCGGGGTGCGACGGTCACCTGGGTGAACCGAGAGGCGGCCACGCACTTCATAAACTCCGACGCGCACGCGTCGCATAACGTGCTGCCGAAGTTCAACTCGCGCGGGCTCCCCCAGGGCGCGTCCTACTCCTACATCTTCGATACGCCGGGCGAGTGGGGATACCACTGCTCGGCACATTTCCCGAAGATGCGAGGGCGCGTCATCGTCACCGAGGGCCCGCCGGTGAAGGCGGCGAAGCCCGAGCCGAAGTCTCCGTCCGGCCCATCTCCCACCTCGATCAAGCACCTTCGCACGCCGCATTTCGTCAAGTCGGAGCCGGCTCACGGCGTGACTCTAACCAAGATGCCGTCGCGGATCGTCATCTACTTCAACTTCACGCTCGATCACGAATCATCGATCAAGCTGTTCAAAGGCGACCAGAAGGTGCAGACCGGACCCACCAGCTATGCGCCGAACAGTCTCGCCATGCGGGCGCTGGTCATCGGCGATCGTGGCCCGGGCACCTACACCGTGAGGTACCGAGCGTTCTGGCCGGACAAGAGCTACCACGACGGCCAGTTCGCGTTCGGCGTGAAGTAGCGAGCGGCGCGATCGGACTCCCGGCTACCTGATACTGCCGATGAGCTCGTCGACCGGGATCGCCGGCATCGTCTCGATGCGTACGCTTCCGCGAGCGCCCAGCTCAACCGAGGCCTTGGCGATGGCCAGGTTGTCCGGGGCCTCCACGATAGAGACGAAATCGTATTCGCCCAAGACCGCGAACTGGCTGATCACCTCGACGCCCATCGCTCTGAGCTCCTCGTCGACCTCGAGAATTCGGTTCGGGTTCTCGCGGATGGTCTTGGCGCCGTGGTCGGTAAGTCGTGACAGCATGACGTACTGTGGCATGATCTCTCCTTTCCTGTGGCAACGACGGTCGGCCGCCATACGGCGAGCTGCGTATGTCTTACCCAAACGCCGGAGCGCGGCCCCATCGATGGCTGCCGGCGGAGGGAGTCTCGGCGCAGGGCGATTGGAGGAAGGTATGAAGGGGAGAACGAGTAAGTAGTAGTCGGGCGTGCAGCGGAGATGAGGAGGTCGTCGTGGAGAGAGCCAAGTTGCGTCGAGACGTGTTGTGGGGGCTGGCGATCGGTCTGATCGCGACAATCGTCGCCGTCGCCGGGGCTCCGGCGTGGGCGGCGGAGACGCGCAGCGCCAATCATGTCACCGTCCCGGAGGGCAAGATCGTCGATGACGATCTCTACGCCGCCGGCGGCACTATCAGCATCGACGGCACGGTCACCGGAGACGTCATCGCGGTGGCGCAGACCGTCGTGATCAACGGCGACGTTGGCGACGACGTCAATGTCGGGGCGCAGGCGGTCGTCATCAACGGCAGAATCCGCGGGACGGCGCGCGTGGGTTGCCAGAGCCTCAGCCTGGGCAAGGACGCAATCGTCGAGGAGGACGTCCTCTGGGGCGGCTACAGCCTCGTGGTGCAGCCGGGAGCACGCATTCGCCGTGACGTGCTGGCCGGAGGCTACCAGGCGCTGCTTGCGGGGAACATCGAGCGAAATCTCAAGGCCGGCGTCGCCGCGCTGCAGCTCGACGGCACGGTGGGTCGCGACATGATCATCGAGACGGGCGATGAGGATGAGGAGGGCGGACCGCCTCCGAGCGTCTTCATGTCTCAGCAGGCGGCGCCGGTTGTGATCGTGCCGGTTGGCTTGACGCTCGGCGACGGCGCGCGCGTCGGCGGCAAGCTCGTCTATACGTCTAAGAAGCCCGCGAAGATCGCGCCCGGCGCCAAGGTCTCCGGCGGAATCGAACACAAGACGCCCAAGCCTAAAGAGCGAGTGAAGCAGCCGCAGCAGACTGCCGTCTCGTGGGCCCTCGATCAGATCCGGCGTCTGATCGCGCTCGTTCTCTTTGGCCTGCTCCTTGTCTGGCTGGTCCCGGGGTGGTTGGCGGCCGTGGGTGAGAAGATAGAGGCCAAGCCGGCGCCAAGCTTCGGCTGGGGGCTGCTGGTGTACTTCATCTTCGGCGGCGCGACGCTCGCCGTGCTCGTGGCAATGATCGTTCTGGCGATACTCTTCGGAGTGGCGACGCTGGGAGGCGTCAGCGGAGTGATCGTCGGCGTTGGCCTTCTGGCCGAGGTCGTCCTTGGCGCTGGATTCTGGCTCTACGTGGCCGTCGGAGGGCCGACAATCGTCGGTCTGCTCGGCGGGCGAATGCTGCTCAGACGCGGCAGGCCGGAGACCGCAAGCCAACGAGTCGTGCCATTCCTGATCGGCGCTATTGTGCTGTGGGCACTGACAGCCATTCCCTGGATTGGAGCTCTTGTGAGCCTGGTCGCGACGACCATGGCGCTCGGCGGCTTGTGGATGTGGGGCCTGGAAGCGCTTCGCCGTTCGTCGTCGGAATCAGGCGACTCAACCGAGCCGGCTCCATCGTGATGTGAAGCACGCTTCGGCGGAGGGAAAAACATCTCTTGTCGGACGCCTACCGCCAAGGGGTGCACAGATGGATCAACCCACACCAGACGAGCTGCGAGATCTGATTCGGCGAGGCACTGAGCCATGCGTCTCTGTGTTCTTGCCGACGCACCGGGCCGGGCCTGGGATCGATGAGGATCGGATCCGGTTCAAGAACTTGGTTCGCACCTCAGAAGCGCGTCTGGTCGAGCTCGGATTGCGCAAGCCCGACGTGGACGCAATCCTGACGCCGGCGCGCAGCCTGCTCGATGACGGCCTCTTCTGGGAACGACAAGCCGACGGCTTAGCCGTCTTCGCCTGCGACGGCTACTTCGGGTACTATCGCGTGCCGATCACGCTGAACGAACTCGCGATAGTCGCGGGCCGCTTCCACGTCAAGCCACTGCTGCCGCTTCTGGAGGGTGGCGCGGAGTTCTACGTGCTCGCTCTGAGCAAGAATAACGTGGGCCTCTTCCGGCAGACGCGCTTCAGTGTGCAACAGATGCAGCTGCCGGGCGCGCCGAAGGGTCTGGCCGACGCCATCAAGTATGAGCAGCCCGAGCGGCAGCTTCAATTCCGCACCGCAACGTCCGCGCGAGGCGGCAGGCAGGCGCTTCAGTTCCACGGTCATGGCGGTAAGGAGGAGGATGCGAAGGACGTGCTGCTGGCGTACTTTCGGCAGGTAGACGAGAGCGTTCGAAAGGCGCTCTCCGGCGATCATGCTCCTCTTGTGATGGCCGGTGTGGACTACCTGTTTCCCATCTATCGAGAGGCCAATACCTACCCTCACCTGCTCGATGCCGGCGTCCCCGGCAATCCGGACGAGGAGAGCCCCCAGCAGATTCACCAGCGGCGGGCGTGGGAAGTGGTCAGGTCTCGGTTCGAGGCCGCGCGGCGACACGCCGCGGAGCGCTACGACTCGCTTGCGCGTGGACCGCATGCCTCAAGCAAGACGGAAGAGATCGTCGCCGCGGCTCTTCTCGGGCGTGTCGAAACACTCTTCGTTGCCGTCGATGCGGAGCGGTGGGGAAGGGTCGACCCCGGAACTTCGGAGGTCGTCTGGCACGACGAGCTCAAGGCGGGGGACGAGGACCTGCTCGACGTCGCGGCGGGTGAGACCCTACTGCATGGCGGGACCGTCTACGCCGTCGCGTCGGCAGATGTCCCCGGGGGCGCGCTCGCAGCCGCGATCTATCGGTACTAGGCGACGTCTTTCGCGAGGGACGCCGCGGTGGCAATCATGACGTGCGCCAGCATCCAACCGTAGTCCACCAAGTGGCCCGACCGATACATGTCCTGCTGCTCGAGCCATGAATACGCGCAATCGGAGACGGCGATCAAGACTACGGCCGCGGCGACCAGCCACCACGGCCACGCCATCTTCCCTCTGCCCACCACGGTGACGATCAGGATCGCGGGGGCGAGCAACAGCAGCACATCGGCCAGCGGATAGAAGGTGCTGAGGAGCTTCTCTCCCAGCGCGAGAGTGCTGTCGGTGAGGATGTCTCGCAAGAGGAATAGTGTGATCGGAGTCCCAGCCGCCACGGCGACGAGGGCCGCTACGACGCCCGCCCGGCGCATCCCGCCCACGCGTCCGTACGCAAGCGCGGCCGACAAGAGCGCGACCCCCAGGAAGAAGTACTCCGCCACGTAGAAGATGTCGGCGGGCCCCGGGTAGGGTACCGGCCTGCGCTGCACGTCTTCGATGATCGTCCAGACGAGATCGCCCATCGCGAAAGACGCGACCCCGAGGCCGATGAGCGTCCATTGTCGACGAAGCGGCTCGCCGGGCCAGAACGTGTAGGCAACGCCAAGTACGACCGCGGCCGAGCCGGCGATGACGACCAGGTCGCCGAAGTCGAGTGTGAGGCGAGCGCCGGCTTCGCCGCCGACTTGCGATTCCGTCAGCGCGTAGATGACGGCTGTGGCCAGAGCGCCGACGGCCTCGATGACGACTGTTCTGTTCGACACGACATCGAGACTATTCACGTCACTCTATTATCGACACACAAGCCGAGCGAGTGGAGCCCGCCGGCTTGACATTGCGCGATGCCCGCTTATGATAGGCTAGGCTAAGCAATTCCTTAGGGTAAGGATCCCTCTATGGACAGAGCCAGCGCAATATCGCAAGACAAGCAGCTCAAGGCTGTTGCGGATCCCGCACGTCTCGCCATCCTTAGGCGGATTATGGCCCGCCCGACGACGATTTCTCAACTCGGCCGGGAATTCGGCAAGCATCCGGCGTGGATGCGTCACCATTTCCGGCATCTCGAAGAGGTCGGACTGATCGAACTGGTCGAGACGCGGCGGACGCGCAACTACACCGAGAAGTTCTACGGCGCCACGGCGCCGGCGTACTCCATCAACCTCCTGCTCGTTCCGGACCACGGCGGTCATCAGCCTCTCGTCGCGTTGGCCAGTCACGATCTGGCTCTGGAGATGCTGGCCTCCTCGGTCATCGGCAAGGATGAGATGCCCGAAGTCGTGCCGGTCGCGATCGGGAGCCTTGACGGGCTGATAGCGCTGCGCCAGGGGCTGGCCGATGTGGCCGGTTGCCACCTGCTCGATGCCGATACGGGCGACTACAACATCCCATACCTCAGACATCTGTTCCCGGATCGGCCGGTCGTGGTGGTCACGTTGGTCGAGCGCGAGCAAGGGCTCATCGTGGCCCCGGGTAA
>DYIV01000140.1 GCA_020723435.1 Slackia heliotrinireducens
GTGCCCTCGGGTATGTCCGCGTCCCAGGTGATCTGACCGAAGCCGCATACTCGTCCGAGGTCCTTCTTCATCGAGATGAGCGAGCCGGTGGCGGCGTAACCTGAGTCGAAGCACTGGACATCGTCGACGGTGTATCCCGTTCCGAAGGCTCCCGGCACGACGCCGCCAATGGCGTAGAGCCTGCCCGTCAGATCGGCCACGCCTCCGCTCAGAATGACACCGTCGAGCATGTCGTTCTTGCGAGACCAGCTGTCCGTTGCGGGATCGTAGGCGTAATTGGCGGACGTCCCCACGCCCTCGCTGCGCCCGCCGAAGACGTAGATCTTGCCGTCGGCCGCCTTGGCACAGCCAGCATCGACGCGCGCAAGCGGCGCGGGAGCCCCAGCTTCCCACGTATCGGTTGACGGATCGTAGGTCCAGGCGTTGTGCAGGTAGGTCTGCGACGAGTCGGTTCGCTCCTCACCCTCCATGACGTATATGCGCCCATCATCTCCCGTAGTGGCAAAGCAGCACTCGGCGATGGGCATGGGGTTCTTCGTCTGCCAGGTATTGGCGACAGGATCGTAGACTTCCACGGTGTTGACCGACACCTCTTGGCCAGCCTCGATGAGGTATCCGCCGAAGACATAGATCTTGCCGTCGGTCCCCAGCGCAGCGCCATGACGGTTGCGAGCGGTCGGCATTGGCGCAAGCGATCCACCGTGATCGGTGTCGCGCTCCCAGGTGCCGGACGCCGGGTCGTAGGCGTCAACCATGGCAGTCAGCGTCGAATCCCAGTGCGTGCTGGAGCCTGTCGTCACGATGCCGCCGATGAGATATGCCTTGCCGTCGGGCGCGAAGACGGCTCTCGCGCCGCTTCTGTGAGACGGCACCGGTGTGCCGGTCGTCCATGAGTCGGAAGCCGGATCGTAGGCCTCATTCGCGTCAACCGGGTACTGCTGGTAGGCGCCTCCCCAGTCCAGGAAGTAGTTGCCGCCGATGACGTACAGCTTGCCGCCGGGTCCTGCGCAGGTCGCCGCGGCGTAGCGCGGCGTCGGCAGCGGTGTCTTCATCGTCCAGCCCTCCGACGAGAGCATCACGCTTCCCGGCGCGGCCTCGATATCGACCATGTCCTTGGTCGAGTAGTTGGCGACGCCGCCAATGCCCGTGCCGTTGAAATCGTCTCGCGTGTCCTGAATCCAGGCGTTACCAGTGGGTACTTGAGATGAGACTACCAGCGCGTAGTTGCTCCACGACTTCGTATTGCCCAGGCCGTCTTTGGCGTTGAATGTCACGGGGTAGTTACCGTCCGAAGCAGGCGCGCTCGCTACAGCGGAAAGGACGCCGTCCTCATCGGAATCGAGCAGCTGCAGCGTACTCTCCGCCAGCGTGACCGATGCGGTCGAATCGTCCGAGGCGCGAGCCTCGAAGCGTACGGTCGCGTTGGGCTGGGTCGGATTCGGCGACATGGTCAGCGTCCCCACCTGTGGCTCGGTCTTGACCCACACCGCCGCTGTCGCCTCGGTTGACGTGTTGCCGGCCGCGTCTTGTATTGAGAAGCCCAGCGTGTAGCGGCCGTCATCGACGTAGGTGCTGAAGGCGTTTCGCCCGTCCCAGGTGTAGTAGCCGAGCGTTGTCGAGACGACCCGGATGACACTGCCTTGAGGCGAGAGGACTCGCACCGTGACCGTGGTGTTCTCCGAGCGGCTGTAGGTGAAGGTGACCGTCTCGCGATTGCCGTCGCCGTTGGGCGAGAAGGTCTCGACGTCCGAGACAAGCGCCGAGAGCTCCGGCGCCGTGGAGTCGACCGCGACGGACTTCTGCGCGGGCGACGACTCGTTACCCGCCGCGTCACGAGCGGTGAGCACGATAGTGTAGGTGCCGTCCGGAACCGCTTGGCCGCCTTCGTCGGCGCCATCCCAGATGACGGACCGGTTTCCGGCCTCGGTCACCGCGCCGTCGAGGATGCGTCGCACTTCGGTCCCGGCGGCATTCTTGACGATTGCCGTCACCGCCGCCGGCTCAGACAGCGCATACGACAGCGTGGTCGCGTCCTTGACGCCGTCGCCGTTGGGCGAGATCGGCGACTGCGAGATGGTTGCTTGCGTGACCTGAGGCGTCACAGCGTCGATCGCAAGGCGGCGTGTTTGGCTCCAGACGCTGGCGCCCTCGGCGTCGGTGGCGCGCACCTTCCAGTACCAGGACCCGTCGGCAAGTGCCGTTGCGGGCTGATAGGCGGCTTCGCCGACCGAAACGGCAATGCGATGCGCCGAATCGAATGTGTTTGACCGGTCGAGTTGGATCTCGTAGATGACCGCTCCCGAGGAGTCGAGCGACGGCTGCCAAGCAAAGACCGGCCTGCGATCGTTCGTTGCGCTCTGATCGGATGGCGCCAGAAGTGCGGGAGGCAGAAGTGGCGCACGGATTGTCAGTCCCAGCGAGCGCTCGTTGTCGCCTTCGTCCGTCTCGAAGGTCGTAGCGCCGGGATCGACGGCGGCCGTGACGGTCTCAGCCGCCGACGAGTCGCTCGTATCGAAGTTGAACGCGATCTGCCGGCTTTCACCCACCGCAAGTCTTGAGATGACCTGCGCTTCACCGAGAGCCTGGCGCCCCTCGGCCGTGTCGCGCGCGAAGGTGACGGACACGTTCTCCATCTCGTTTCGTCCCCGGTTCTCGATTGTCGCGGTCAACTTGACAACCGCGCCGACTCGAGGCGATGCCTCGGTGGTCTGCAGCGCCGTGACCGCAACGTTGTTGTCGAGGACCTGAAGGGCCCGAACGCACAACGCGGTCTCATAGACCTCCCCGAAACCTCCGTGCTCCTCCTGGCAGCCGAGGAGAAAGCCGACCGCCGCGGATTCGTCAAAAGACATCCGCGCCTGTTTCAAAGCCAAGATGGCAAGCGCGGTTTCCTGGAGTGCCTCCCCGAAGCCGCCATCGGTGTTCTGCCCCGCGGCGATGTGGGCGCCCCCTTGCGTGATGGCACTCGAAAGCGCGGCTGAGGCGGACCCGGACGCTTCCTTGTGGGCCGCGAGCACGTCCAGGACCTGGGCGGTAAGCCACAGATCGTCTTCGCCGGTCTCCATTCCCCAGCCACCCGAGGGCTGTTGCTGGGAGATGAGGTAGTTGACTGCGGCCTGCTGGACGGAAAGCTCGGCTCCTCCGGCGGCGAGACCTCGGATGGCGAGCGCCGTGTCGAGCGCGTGGCTCGGTTCGTTGGGCGCGAGGCCGAATCCGCCGTCTTCGTTCTGCGCGACGGTCAGCGAGGTGACATCGCTGCCGACGTCGCGCCCGAGCGCTCGAAGGGCCGCAACCTTGCGCGCGCGGTAGTCGTTGTTGGCGGCGGTGTCGGTGGTCTGCGCGGCCAGCCATTCGGCGGCATCGGAGGCCTCGGACGTGCGGGCTCCGACAGCGAGAGCCTCGATTGCGGCGGGCGTGTCGCGCAGCGGGACCGCCGCGCCAAGCCGGCCGTCGGCCTGTTGCTCCGAGGCCAGCCAATCCAGACTGGAACTGACCGATTGAGAGATGGGCGTGACCGCGAGAGCCACCGCCGGAAAGAGCACGCACATGAGGATCGAGCAGAATGTGCAGACCAGTACCGCTGAGACACGAACGGGTGTTGAGGTCAATGCGTGGTGGCGCTCCACTCCGGCTCCTTTCCGATGGTGACACTGAAACGCCCCGGGTTCCACGTCGGCTCGATTGCGTGGATTCCACGGTTTGCATG
>DYIV01000141.1 GCA_020723435.1 Slackia heliotrinireducens
ACGTTCTCGAAGCTCACGGTCATCGTGTCAGGCTCGCTTTGTGACCAGCTGTCGGACACAACGAGCCGGAGGGCGTAGTCGCCGTGAACGTCGGCCACGAACGTCGGGTTCGCCGCGGAGGGATCGGACAGAGCCGCCGAGCTGCCGGCGGGCTTAGAGATGAAGGTCCACTCGTAGCTCAAAGCATCACCGTCCGGATCGTAGCTCTGATCTCCGGTCAGTTGCACCGTGCTTCCGAGCAGCGTGACGGCCTGATCCGGCCCGGCCTCGGCGACGGGAGCGGAGTTGGCCGTGCTGATGGTGACGCTGTCGGGATCGCTGTTGACTGTGCCGTCGTTGACGACCAACTCCACGACGTAGTCCCCGGGGACGTCGGTTGTCAACGAAGGACTCACGGCGGTCGGATCTGACAGCGCGGCCGCGCTGCCCCCTGGCTTGGACGTAATGGTCCAGCTGTACGCGAGCCCGTCTCCGTCGGCGTCGCTGCTGCCGCTGCCGTCCAGGGTGACGGGAACGCCCGCGTGCACGGTCTGATCCGGCCCGGCGTTCGCCACGGGCGGCGTGTTTGCCGGCTGGACGGTGACGAGGGTCGTCTCGGTGTCGACGCCCCCGTCGTCATCGGTCACGGTGACACTGATCTCATAGGAGCCATCGTCAGAATAGACATGGTCGGCCGTTGCGGTACCGTCGACGCTGCCTCCGGGCTGCGACACGACCGCCGCCGGCTGTGGACCGGTCCCGTCTCCCCAGTCAATCATCGCCGAGTGCGTGTCGTCGCCTGCGTCGTGGAAGGGCAACTGCATCTTGGTCTGCCCGCCTTCAACCGGTGGGGACGGCTCGACGCTCGGTCCCGAAGTGATCTTCGGCGCACGATTCACGGTTCTCCACTCAACGGACTTCTTGATGACGATTCCCTCGGGATTGAACATGACCTTGATCCCGGCCGCTCCGGTCCCATTGTCCTTGAAGACGTGCTTCCCGGTGGCCGTCGCCGTGCTGTTATGCGTGATCGTCGCCGGCTCCAGGGGTGATCCGTCGCCCCAGTCGATCTCGGCCGTCGGGACCATGTAGTCCGGATACTCCATGGTCGCCCGAAGCTCCACTTCATCCCCTTCGTATATCGCGCCGTCCGGCTCGGGGCCGGTGAGAGCAATGTCGAGAATCTTCGGAGCGATTTGGACGGTGATGGGAGTGGTAACGGCGTCCCATCCACCGTCATCGTCGGTGAGAGTGGTCGTGACGTTGTACGTGCCGTCTTCGGCGAAGGTGTGCGTGGCCTCCCACGAACCCATCGATACGTCGAAGAAGGAGTCGGGCGTCCCGTCGCCCCAGTCGATCCGGACCGCGTGCGTGTCGCCCGCGCCGGGATCGGTGTAGGTCCCACTCATGCTGGCAACCTGGCCCTCGAAGGGGTCTGAGCCGGGATCGAAGTGCGTGATCACCGGCGGAGCGTTGGCTATGGTAACAGCCGTAACCGTGCTCGCTTCGGTACCGTCGTCGGCGAGGACGCGCGTTGTCGCCTCGTAGGCACCGTCGTCAGAGTAGGTATGCTCGGCCGTCAGCGTGCCCTCCATGCTGTTCGTCTGCCGCTCCGTGACCGTGGCCGGCTGTGGGCCGGTTCCGTCGCCGGGGTCGACGGTCGCGGAGTGAGGCCGGGTGGCGGTGTCTTTGAACGTCGCCGTCGTCCCGGTCTTGAAGCCCTCCGTGCCCACGACGGTCGGGCAGTGCTCAATCATGAGTGCTCCGCCTGACACCGTCATCCACGCCGAGTCGCAGTCCACGCCGCCGCGGCTTCCCGCCACATCGATGTCCACCCTGAAGCCTCTCACTTGAGAGAAGGTGTGCGTGCCGGTGGCCGTCGCCGTGCTGTTCTGTGTGATCGTCATCTCCTCGGCCGGGCTGCCGTCGCCCCAGTTGACCGTGGCCGTGTAGGTCTCATCCTCCTGCGTCGTGAACTGGACCTTCAGCTCAAGCGGATCGCCCACGATGACTGTTCCGTCCGGCTGTGTGCCGGTGAAGCTGACGTCGATGATGCTGGGGATGGGCGCCGGCTCGTCGACTATCACCTCGACCGTGTCGCAGTCCGCGCGGGCCCGGCCGCCGTCGTCGGTGACGCGCAGGCGCGCCAGGTATCTCTTTGGACACTCGCTGGGATCGGGCGAGTAGGCGTGAGTCGGCTCTTCGCTCGGATCGATTGTCTCGTGATCGAAGGTGCCATCGCCGTCGAAGTCCCACTCGTACTTGGTGATTGTCCTTCGCGGATCCGTATGTCTCGACTCGCCGTGACCAAATCGCACCGGCTCACCGCAGACGCTCGTGACGGGGTCGGCGCCGGCCAGAGCGACCGGACGCGGCTCGAAGACGGACGGCGTCAGAATGAGACATGAGAGCGTCGTGCAGCCCAGTCTGTCCGAGGCGGTCGGCCATCCGCCATCGGCCTCTTGGTTTTCGATCAGATAGTCCGAATACTCCTCGAACCAGTCGTGGGAGCCGACGTACTTCACCTCCGGTTGCAGGGAGCGAGCGCCCTTCTGAGTGCTGTACATGGAGATGTAGTTGCCGGGCGAGCCTGTGCTCGCCGGGTCCTCCCAGTTCGTGTCTATGAAGGCGATCGCCGCCGTCACGCCAGGATCCAGGGCTGACGCGCCGAGGTACGCATACCCGACGAGTCCCACCCCCGCCGTCTTGTCGACGTTGGGATCGTCCAGCGGCCCGGTGTCGCCGAAACCACCGTAGAGCGCGCCGGGCTCCATGTTCTGACTGTATGCCAGCCACCCCGCGAGCTCGGACTTCACCCAGGGCGGAGCCGCGACCGCGAAGCTCTCCTCCGCCGCCAGCAGAGCGAGGATCGCGTGCTGGGAGACGGAGTTGCGGCTCGGCATCACGTTCGCGTGCGTGCCCCAGCCGCCGGGATGCGGATCCATCAAGTCATCGTTTTGCGCCCAGGCGATGTATTCGACCATGTCTTGAGCGATGTCTCCGTAGGTGCGTCCCGCCACTCCCGGTCCTCCGACCGTCGCGACCCGGTCGGGGTCGAGGCTCGCCGCGATTGCCGCGAGCGCAAGAGGCTGGTCGATCATCTCATCGCCGCCGAGATAGCTCAGGCCGATGCCGTTGCCGTTGGAGTCAGGGTCGCCGGCTATCTGCGGTCCGATAGGCACGGCGACGAGCCTGGCGAGCAGATGGTTGAGGCCGCGCTCGACCGCGTAGGAATAGGCATGCGTGTCCGGATCGGCGCCGGGCAGGTGTCCCTGCACTTCTAGCGCCAGGATCGCCCGGGCAGTGGGCGCGATCTCGCTGCCCAGCGAGCCCCAGTAGCCGAACTCGTCGGCGTCCTCTTCGTATCGGATCTGATTCTGGTGCAGGAACCAGAGGCCGTCGAGGACGGCCCTCTCGATGTTGACATCCTTGGAGACGCCCTTCTGTACTACTCGAAAACCGTCGCCGGACTCCGTGCCGTCGTCCCAGAAGGCCGTGACTGAGCCGTCGCGTGTCTCGCCGTCTCGAAGAAGCAGCTCGTACCTGTGAGCGGCGGTCGACGTCCGCGACGCGGGATCGGAAGGATCACCCGCCGGCGTTACGGTCACTTC
>DYIV01000142.1 GCA_020723435.1 Slackia heliotrinireducens
ACTGCCGCAAGGCTGCAGCCCAGCGAACGTGCGGCTCGTCCCTTCGTCCGCAACCCCCGAGGTTGATGCCGTCATCGTGGGCGGCGGGCTGTCCGGCCTGCTGGTGGCCGAGCAGCTCGCCGCCCACGGCCATTCCACCCTCGTCCTCGAGGCGGGACCAGTGCTCGCCCGTGACCTCGCCTCCTGCACGCTCCGCGGCTTCCGGGAGCAGGTCGAGCCGTTCCTCAAGGTGGACGAGCGAGCCTGGGCCTACCGCACCAAGGGCGAGAGCTACGACTGGATCCGGGTGCGCGCCGGAGGCGGTCGTTCGCTGATCTGGGGGGGCTGGGCGCTCCGCCCGGACCCGCAGAGCTTCCGCGATGCGCGGCGCTGGGGTCGCCCCTGGCCAGTCGGCTACCAGGATCTCGAGGTTCATCTGTGGCGCGTCGAGCGTCTGCTCTCGGTCAGCGAGGGCACGCTCCATCCAAGCTATCAGCGAGTCAGCGAAGAGCTCGGGCTCGAAGTGCTGCCGAAGCGGGGAGCGCTCAGTCCTTGCGGCTGCTGCCCCCTGGTCTCTCTCGACTGGCTGCGGCGAGCCCGCCTGCGCCCGCACGCCGTGGCCCTGCGCCTGCTCTTCGATGCGCGAAAGCGGGCCGTCGGGGTCGAGTACGTCGACGCACTGAGCGGCGAGCTCGCCGCGGTGCGCGCCCGCGTCACCGTGCTCGCGGCGTCGCCCATCGAGACCACGCGCCTGCTCCTCGCCAGCGCCCCGGGCGGTCCGGGCGGCGCCCAGGGTCTGGTCGGGCATGGCCTCATGGACCACCAGGTGCGGAGCTACCTCGTGCTCCATTCGGCGCCGCCTCCCGCGCGGGAAGCGACGACCCCGCTCGAGCGCGCCGCCTTCATCCCGCGCTTCGTCAACCTTGGCCGTCGTCGCCGACGGGACTACTTCGGCGGCTTCAGCCTCGAGCTGCACGGGCCGGAGGCGGCGGCCGAGCTCGACCGCGAGACGCTCGACACCCTCGGTGTCGACGTGGCCGCCGCGTCCAGGCTCTCGTATCACCTGGTCCACGCGATCGGTGAGGTTCCGCCGCGCCCGGAGAGCACCGTGACGCTCGACCCTGATTTGCGAGATAGCCTCGGCCGGCCGGTGCCGGTCATCCATCTCGCTAGTGGACCCGAGGACGCTGCGATGGCGCGTGACATGGAGGAGAGCGCGCTCGCTGTCTGCGACGCGCTGGCCGCCGAGGACAGCCGCGTCTTCGAGCTCCGCTCGCCCACGGGCCGAGGCGTGACCTCGCACGAAGCGGGCACATGCCCAATGGGGAGAACCCGCAGTGCGCCGGTTGACCTGGAAGGCAGGGTGCGCGGCGTGCCGGGGCTCTATGTCGCCGATGCCTCGCTGCTCCCGACCGGGCTCGATCGTCCTCCGACCCTCACCGTCCTCGCGCTCGCGCTGAACACCGCGGACAGCATCCTCCAGGCCGCACGGTCGGGCGCTGCGATCTGACGCACCTCGGGCCCTCTCACGAGCGGGCGACGGAAGTCGAGGGATGGCCTGAGAGGCGTCGGTGACGAATAGTCTACATCGCCGAGGAGAAGCGCCGATGTCAACACTGGCAGGGCTTGGATTGCCCGGATTTGGTCGTGTCGCGGAAGATGCTTCGCGAACAGGACCAGAACCTGGAAAGGAGACTCAACGTGAGAAACGCTCTCTTGTCATCATTGATCGGTGTTTCGGTCCTCGTCGTCGCCGGTTGCGGACATAGCCTGATGCGCGGCAGCGTGGTCATGAAGGTCGACGCCCAGGCGGCGCATGTCTGCCTCGGCAACAAAGAGGTCAAGGTCGGCGACAAAGTAGGGTTGTACAAGAACGAGTGTGATGCCACGACGGACGGCCCGCGAGGGGGCCAGCGCAAGAGCTGCCGGAAGGTGCGGCTCGGCATCGGCACCGTGAGCGAGACCCTGAACGAGCACTACTCGGTCATCCGCGTGGAGCCGGGCGTGACCTTCGACGAGGGGACCACCGTCGAGAAGCTGTGACCCTCTTCCATCGGAGCTTGCTGGAGAATCCACTTCGTCAGACTGAAGACTATTCTTCAGTTGCCTGTTGAGCCAATCCCTGTCGTCTGCGGGCGGATACTGCACACACCAGCAACTCCATCTGAACGCCAGGCATTTCAGACCCCCCACGTTGCTGCTCTTGATCCGCCTCCGTTGGCGAGCGGCTTGCAGCATAGCCAATCGTGATGATCACGTCGCACAGGTTCACCGAAAAGAAAGAGGACCCGGATGGCCGTGACGCTCACTGACATCGCGTTTGGAGTAGCGGGCAAGACGGGCGGGCTGGCTAGCGAGCGTCGCAGGGCGTTCCTCGTTCATGGACTGGTGGGCCTCGGGCTCGGGTACTTCCTTCTCTCGCCCTTCGCCATGGTCTTCTTCCATCTCTCCCACCGTGGGCTCGATCCGAAGATGGTGCTCGGCATGCACCACTCTTTAGGCGTCATGGTGGTTGATGCCTTCAGCTCCGCGATCCCGCTCTGGTGGATCAGCTTCTCCGTTCTGGGCGCGCTGCTCGGGGTCGGTGTCGGCGGCGTGGTCTCAGCCCTCCGGATCCGCGAGAAGAAGATCGAGCGCCATGCTCGGGAGCTCGCCCAGGCGAACGTCCGGCTCGAGGAGGCTAACCGCAAGCTCGAGGAGTCCTACCGGCAGCTCCTCCAGGCCGACAAGATGGCCTCGCTAGGGTTGATGTCTGGCACGGTCATCCACGATCTCAATAACTACCTCACGACGGTCCTCGCTGTCGCCCAGTGCGAGGCCGAGGAGTCGGAGCCAGAAAGCCAAGCTCAGGACGAACAGCCCTGGCACCTCGTCCTCGCCCAGGCACGCCGCATGGCGGACCTCACCAACTCGGTCCGCCGCTTCTCGCGCCAGTCGAGCGGCGCGCGCGTGAAAAGCGATCTGCACGCGGTGATCAAGGACGCCAGCCTCATCCTGCACAAGGCGATGAAGCACCGGCAGGTCGAGCTCAAGGAGAACCTTGTCGCCCGCGAGCCGCACGTCGAGGCCAACGCGAACGAGCTTCTCCAGGTTTTCGTGAACCTCTACCAGAACGCGCTGGACGCCATGCCGGAGGGGGGACGCCTGACCGTCGCCACGAAGGACACCGAAGAAGGGCTCGAGGTCGCTGTCGCGGACACCGGCATCGGCATCCCTCGCGAGGACCAGGATCGGATCTTCGAGGCCTTCTTCACCACCAAACCGGAGGATCAGGGAACGGGCCTCGGCCTCGCCATCTGCAACCGGATCGTCGAGACCCATCAGGGGAGGCTCATCGTGGAGAGCGAGCAAGGCCAGGGGACGGTCTTTCGCATCGTCTTTCCCCGCTATGCCAGCAGCGCTGCCGCCTGACGCCTGTCGATCCGTGAATGACGCTCCGACGAAGAGAACGAAGCATGAGACGATACGAAATCCTCAAGGCGCACGAGGTCGACCCGGCACGAGAGGTGGCCGTGGACGAGACCTCGCGCCAGATCGAGCGCTACACCAGACGTCACCGGAGCTACGATCTCTCGGCGCATTTGGTCGACCTGTTCGTT
>DYIV01000023.1 GCA_020723435.1 Slackia heliotrinireducens
CGACGACGAGTCCCTTCCGTATGTCACCCAGCTGAACGACGACGACCTCCCCGCCATCGCTTCGCGCGGGCGGACGGTCCGGGTTCAGCAGCACCGGGAGGTCGATCAGCGGCACAACCTGCTCGTGAAGAATGATCACCGGCTGCTGCTGGACGACCTTCTGTTCGACCGATGCAAGTTCCGCCGCCTCCACGACGCTGCCCAATGGAATCGCGTAGGTGTGCCCGTCGGACTCGACGAGGAGAGCCTGGATGATGGCCAGGGTCAGCGGCAGCAATAGCGTGAACCTGCTCCCTTTGCCGATTTCGGAGGAGATCTCGACGGAGCCGCCCAGGTGCTCGATCTTGCCCTTGACGGCATCCATGCCGACGCCGCGACCGGAGACCTCATCGGCCTCCTTGGCGGTGGTGAATCCAGGTTCGCAGATCAGGTAGTAGGCCTCCTCGTCGCTCATGGCGGCCACCTCGATCTCACTCCGGCGCCCAAGATCGAGAAAGGCCCGCTTGAGACGCTCGGGGTCCAGGCCGCGACCGTCATCCTCGACGACTATCGCGACGGCATCCTGCTCGCGCAGTGCCCGCAGAGTGACGGTCGCCGTCTCCGGCTTGCCGCTCGCCGCGCGCTCTTCCGGCCCTTCCACACCGTGGCTGACTGCGTTTCGAAGGAGGTGAACGAGTGGGTCGCCGATCTCATCCAGGACCGTTCGATCGAGCTCGATATCGAGCCCTTCCATCTTGAAGTCAATCTCTTTGCCAAGGCCGCGAGCGCAGTCCCTGACCATTCGAGGAAACCTGTTGAAGATCTGAGCCACAGGCACCATCCGCGTCTGCATCACCGTATGCTGCAGTTCGCTGCTCGTGCGTCGCAGCTCTTCCAGCACGTCTTGGAGGCCTGGAATCTCAAGACCCCCCGTCATCGACTCCAGGCGGGCTCTTGTGATCACCAGCTCCCCGACTAGGTTGACCATGTTGTCGAGGTGGCCGATGGTGACGCGAACACTCTGAGCCTCCGAGATCCTCGGAGCCGCCTGCTCCTCACGAATCTGCGGTCGTTCCGGTGTCGCCCTTGCCGGTGCGGAGGCGACTCCTTTCTGCGACACATCAACCGCCGCGACTTCGGAGACACCGAGCACGGCCTCTTTGATCTTCTTCGGCTCCGACGACGACGAGAAGACGACGACGAACTCGGTGCCGAACTGCTCGTCTTCTATCTCCTCCATCGAGGGGATTGTGCGCTCTATCTCGCCCATCAAGGTCAGGCGCTTGAAGGCCATGTAGGCGCGCACGCTCTTCAGAACGCAGCTTTCGTCGAGACGGACGGCGACCTCGTAGATGTTGAGTCCCGCATCCGCAGTCTCGTCGGCGGCGTCCGGCTGCGCCGGCGGTACACGTTCGAGTTCATCAGCCAGAGCGTCCAAACCGGCGTCCTCGACGCTTCCACCGGCGATCTTCTCCACAGCCGCCTGAAGACCGTCGCAGCACTTGAGCACCAGGTCTATGTCGCGGGAGGTCGGTCGACGCTCTCTCTTGCGCACGCCGTCCAAGAAGCTTTCCATCTTGTGCGTCAGCTGAGACATGTCGTCATAACCCATCGTCGCGGCCATGCCCTTAAGGCTGTGAGCCACTCGGAAGCACTCTTCCACGGGAGCCAAGTCGTTCGGCTCTTTCTCGAGGAGAAGCAGCGAGTCCGTCAACGACTGCAGCAATTCGCGCGCTTCTTCGACAAAGACTCCCCGGTACTGATCCATATCAGCGTCAGTCAACTACTCGCACCTCCCTCTCCACGGCGGTGCGGATCTCATTTGCCACCTTGTTCAGAGGGACGACCCGGTCGACGGCTCCGCGCTCGGCGGCGGCACGCGGCATTCCGTAGACGACAGATGTCTCTTTGTCTTGGGCGATGGTGAAGCCGCCGTTTCCCTTTATCTGAATCATGCCCAGAGCGCCGTCGCTCCCCATCCCGGTGAGCACGACGCCTACGGCTCTGGATCGGAACGTCTCCGCAACGGACTTCATCGTTCGATCGGCGGCGGGGCGCAGGCCGAAGACCGGGGGCTCCGTGTCAAGTCGGATGACCGGACCCATCGTCGGCCTGTCGGCGACGGTCATGTGTTTGCCGGCCGGCGCGACATAGACGACCCCCGCCTGCACCCTGTCGCCCGCTTCGGCGTGCCGAACGTCCAGCGCGCTCAGACGATTCAGGCGCCTGGCAAAGGACTCGGAGAAGCCGACCGGCAAGTGCTGCACCACGACGCACGCGGCAGGAAGATCGAGCGGTAGGTCGGCCAGCACGCGCTCGACAGCCGCGGGACCGCCCGTCGACGCTGCGATCGCTACGAGCTTTGAGGATGGTTCTTCATGAGCGACCCGGCGCGGGAAGCGTGGGGCCTCTTTCGCCGGCTCGCTCGTAGGCAACTGCTCAACCTTGACCGCGGCCGCCATGCGAATCTTCGAGACAAGATCCTTCGATATGCTGGCGATGTCGGGGGAGAAGGTTCCGGACGGTTTGACGATGAAGTCCACGGCCCCGCGGGACAGCGCATCATAGGTGACGTCGGCGCTGTTGACACCGCTCAGCATGATGACCTTGGTCGGGGACTTGCGCATGATGTGCCGCAGCGCCTCGACGCCACCCAGCTCGGGCATTTCGACATCGAGCGTCATGACGTCGGGCGCAAGCTTGCCCGCCGCCGAAATCGCTTCCAGTCCCGTCTTCGCCGTTCCCACGACTTCTATCCCCGGCTCGCGAGCGAGCATCTCGGAGATGAGAGTCCGCATTAGTGCGGAGTCGTCGACGACGAGTACCCTGATGTTGTGCTGCACGACGCTGGTGACTCCCCTCGGGGACTAATCGTCTTTCAGAGCTTTGTGGACAATCTCAAGTACCTTGGTGGGCTGGAAGGGCTTGACGATGAAGTCCGCGGCCCCGGCCTCGAGCGCCTCGAGAATCAGCTTCTGCTGGCCCATCGCGCTGACCATCAGCACCGTCGCGTCCGGATCGAGCTCACGGATTCGCCTTAGCGACTCGATGCCGTCTACCTCGGGCATCGTGATGTCCATCGTGACAAGATCCGGATTCACCGCTTCGTACTTCTCAACAGCCTCCGCCCCGTTCGTGGCCTCATGAATGACGTAGCCGTCCTTGCTGAGGATGTCCCTTATCATCATCCTCATGAAGGCGGCGTCGTCGACGATTAGGATCTGCTTGGCCACTTCGCTCAACCTCTACTTTCCTGATCTACCTTGGCAACGTCAGCCAATGGAAGCACCCGCTCGAGCCTGAGCAGAACGACCAGGCGACCATCTATCTTTCCTACCCCCATCACAGCATCGGCCATGTCCTCGGACGCAAGCACGTCGGGGGGCGGCTCGATGGAGTCAGGCGGCAGACGCAGCACTTCCGTCGCCGCGTCGACCTCAACGCCGACAAGATGTCCGGCCACTTCGACCACGACGATCCGCTCCGCCGGCGACTCCTGCCGTCGCTGGAGCCCAAAACGAGCTCTGAGGTCGACGATCGCGATGATCTTACCTCTGAGATTGATGACTCCCTTGACCGCCTTGGCCGCGTGGGGCACCGGCGTCACATCCGTGCGCCTGATGATCTCACGGACCAGGTCGATGTCGACCCCATACTCCTCGGAGCCGAGTCGAAAGACGACCACCTGCATTCCATCACCTGCGAATCCTGCCACCGATATCCCCCTTCTCCGGCGGTCAGTGGCTATCTGACCTTGAACCGCTGGACCGATTCCTCGAGCCTGAGCGCCATGTCGGCAAGCTCCTGCGACGATGAGGCGATCTCTTGCATGCAAGCAGTCTGTTGCTCCGTTGCGGCCGCCGTCTGCTGTGCGCCCGCCGCGTTCTCCTCAACGATGGCCGCGATGTCGCTCATCGCCTCTTCAACACGCACCGTGCCATCGAGCTGCTCCTTCATCGAGTCCGAGATGGACTCGGCGAGTGACGTCATTTCGCGCACGCTGACGATGATCTGCTTCAGAGCGTCGCCGGCCTTGTTGACGACCTTGGTGCCCTCGGACACCTCCGAAGTCCCCTTCTCCATGGCGACAACCGCCTTCTCGGTCTCGTCCCGCACCTCCGAGATGAGCGCGGAGATTTGCTCCGCAGCCTTCGCCGAACCCTCGGCGAGTTTTCGCACCTCCTCGGCGACAACAGAGAATCCGCGGCCTGACTCGCCGGCCCGGGCCGCCTCGATCGCGGCGTTGAGAGCGAGGAGGTTCGTCTGGTCCGCGATATTGGTGATCACATCGACTATCTTCCCGATCTCCGCCGATCGTTCTCCCAGAAGCGAGACCGCCTCCGCGGAGCGGCTGATCACCTGCTGCACCTCACCTATCTTGGTGATTGCCTCTTCGGTTTCACGCTCGCCGCGTTCCGCGATCGCCGCGGCTTCCTCGCTGGTTTCCGCCGTCGACTCGGCCTGGCGGGCCGCGGTCTTCATCGACTCGGTCATTTCCCTGGTCGCCTTCGAAGTGTCTTCCACCTTCTTCGCCTGCACCTCTGCGCCCTGGGCGATCTGCTGCACGCTCGACGATATCTCCATCGCCGACGAATTGATTTCCTCGCTCGAGGCGGAGAGCTGCTGCGCCGAGTTCGACACCTTCTCCGAGGAACCGCGCACGTTCAGCGCGATGGCGTTAAGGCTCTCAACTACCTGGTCGAGCTGGACGGCGAGCACGCCGATCTCGTCGCCGCGGCGAACGTTGGTCTTGACAGTGAGGTCGCCCGCGGCAACCTCGGTCATGGTGTCGCCGATCCTGCGAAGCGGCTTGAGGATGTACTGAAAGAATCCTATGATCCACAGCGGTGTGCCCACGCCCCAGAAGACCAGGAACATCTTCCAGATCGAGCCCCACAGAACCGGTGTGAGGCTGATGTTCGAGGGCACAGTCGGACGAAGATCCGCAAACCATATCCAGACCAGGCCGACCATCACCGCAGGTCCGATGGTGACACAGGTCGCGCCGAAGTAGACGACTGCCAGGCTTCTGTAGAACTGGACCTGATGCGAATGGCGCGTCGATCGTCGACCAGCCTTCATCTCCTCTTCCACCCGAAAACCCCCCTTGCGTGCCAGCGGACGCTACCGTAGAAGTACTCTTGGCCCGCGCGAATCCCTCTTCGTCGCTTGCCGTCAGACTCACTATAGTACTAGTCTCGCCTCTTGTAGACCTTCTCCCTGCTGCTCACAGGCTCGAAGTGCTGCGCTACATCGCCACCGATCTTCTCGCTCTTGCCGATCACTATGTAGCAGTTGCGATTGAGGGCGGCGTAGAACTTGGCGAATATCTGTTCCTGCTGGCCACGGTCGAAATAGATCAGCACGTTTCGGCAGAAGATCACGTCGACGGCAGCGATGGGTTTATCGGCAAAAAGATCAAGCCGCCTGAATTTGACGAGCTGGCGGATTCGCTGGCTGATTCGGAAGTGACCGTCGTCGGCGGGCTCGCACTCGTGTCGAAAACGCAGGGGTACCGATTCGAGTTCCTTGTTGGGGTACTCACCCGCCCGGGCCTTGTCCAGACTCTCGGCGTCGATGTCCGTGGCATGCACCGAAACCGTGAGGTTGACGCCGGCCCGCTCGGCGGCGTGGTTCAGAAGCATCGCTATCGAGTATGGTTCCTCACCGGCCGAGCAGCCCGCGCTCCAGACGCGGAGGAGTCGTTGCCGGCGCCTCGCCTTGCTCGCCAGTAGCTCGGGCACGACTTCCCGGTCAAACAGGTCCCACACGGGCTTGTCACGGAAGAACTCGGTCACGTTAACCGTGAGAGCCCCGATCAGGCGATTGTATTCCTCGGCGTCCCGATCGAGCAGAGTCCGGTACTCGCGGTACGTGTCGAGCTGAACGGCGCGAAGCCGCGTGGCTATGCGCCGCTCGATGTAGGACCGGCGATACCGCGCGGCGTCAAAGCCGCGGTCGGCGAAGAGCTTCTGCAGAAGCCGGTCGAGATCACGGCTCGAACCCGCAGACATCATAGAGCAAGTCTCCATACTTCAACCTTCAGTGCCGGAGCCTTCCTTCGAGGCAAGCGGCTGGCCAGAAACAGCCTGGCGCCGCAGGCCCAGCCCCCGACTTCGACGAGGCAACGAGCCCTTCCTGTATTGCCCGAGCACATCCTTGACTGGAAAGGGACAATCTTGTATGTCTATGACTAGTCGGCACCTGCCGCGCTGCACGCGAAGCATCGGCTTGTGTTTGGCTTTGTGCGAGTTTGCCAATAATTGCGAGTGGAGCCAAGCCAGCCGGCAACCCCAGTGCAGGAACGTTGAATGGACAGCAATGCCTTGCCAATAGATAGCCCCGCAGCCGCCCAGGCGCGAACGTCGCGCTGGAGCTGGGGCCGGTTTTGGCTCACCTTCTTCATCGCTCTCATCGTCGTCCTTCTCGGGCTGCTCGGCTTCATGCTCTACGACGACCACTACGTTCAGAACGGTCACTTCTTCCTAGGCACTCGTATCGGCGGAATCGACGTGAGCCACAAGACCCCTGCCTGGGCAAGGGCTGAGGTCGAGCGCCGTATCGCCACCCCGTTGCTGAAGCCTCTCACGGTCACGCACAAGGCACGCGAATGGAAGCTGGACACGCCAGGTATCGCCAAGGTGGACGTAGAGGGAATGGTCTCCTCGGCCTACAGGGCCGGGTGGGATCTTCCGTGGTACGAGCGCCTGTACAAGCGTTGGCTGAAGAAGCCGCTCGGCGTTGACGAGGGTGTTAGGTTCACATTCGACCGCGTCAGGGTCAATGCGTTCGTGGCCAAGCTCGCGAAGCAGATCGACCGCAGACCCATCGACGCGAGGCAGTACATCGCCGGCCACACGATCAAGATATCTCCGGCGCGGACGGGGTTCTCACTCAATCGCAAGGACACCCGAACGCGCATTCTCGCCGCACTTCCAGAAGGCAAGCGCGAGCTGAAGCTCAACGTCGTCCCCCTGCCGCCCAAGAAGACACGCCGCGATTTCAAGCAGGCCATCTTCATCAACCTTTCAGAGAACACGCTCTATCTGTACTCCTTCGACAAGGTCGTGAAGTCCTACCGGGTCGCCACCGGCGCGCCAGGCTTTCGCACGCCGACGGGCGACTGGAAGGTTGTCGGCAAGCGATTCAATCCGACGTGGCACAACCCCCACATGGCGTGGTCGGCCGGTATGCCTGAGAGCATCGGTCCCGGGCCGGGCAATCCTCTTGGCACGAGAGCCCTCGACCTCAACGCGCCGGCCATCCGCATCCATGGGACCTACAGCGACGGCTCAATCGGCTCCTACGCTTCTCACGGCTGCATTCGCATGCACATTTGGGAGTCCGAGGAGTTGTATCCTCTCGTCGAGGTCGGCACGCCCGCGTACATCCGCTGGTAGATACACGAAGCTCCTCCACGCTGCTGCGCGAAGGAGCTCGTAGTCTCGAAAGATGTGTCGCGCGACAGGCGCCCCCGCCTACTGCTCCTCTTCTTCGTGCTCCTCGAAGCGAGCCACGAACTCGTCGTAGTTGAGGGTCTCCACACCAAGCGCCGTCGCGATCCTGCGCAGGTCGGGATCCTCCGTCAGCAGGTACTTCTTACGATGCGTCATCGACAGAATGCGCGCTTCGTACTCATCGACTTGGTATTGGTCCATGTACTCTCTGACGTCGGCCTCGTCCCACTCCTCGGTTTCGAGGATCTCGGCCATGTTGAGGTCGTCTTGCTCCACGTGCCTGAACCTGGCATACGTCTCTTCCATGACGATGATTCGCTTGCCCTCGAGAAGATCGAGGCGCTCGTTGTCGACGACCAGCTCGAGGAAGTCGTCGGTCGCCAGATACTTCTTCTTGCGCAGCAACAGCAGCAGCGGCAGCAACAGAAGCGGTATGAGACAACACCACGGAGGCGGCAGGTACTTGGCGATCGGCTTCGGAATCTGCGGCGCGAAGGCCCAGACCTGAACGCGGTTGTTGTAGACATCCGTGACGTATATCTTCTTGTCCGGCCCGATGGAGATGTCGTTCGGGTATTGGAACTGGCCGATGTCCGTGCCACGCTCGCCGAAGTAGCAGAGGTTGTTGCCCTTCTTGTCCCATACGCCGACGTCGTGGCCGAGCGTATCGACGATCATCAGCAGGCCGACGTCGTAGAACTTGATCCCACGCGGCAGGCCGCCGGTGACGAAGATCCTGCCGAACTTGCCGTCACGATCGTAGACCTGCAGCCGGCGGTTGTTGCTGTCGGCAACCCAGATGTTGCCGCGATTGTCGAGGGTGATGCCGTTGGGAAACCAGAACCTCTCGGCCGTGTCCGGGGCTTTGCTGTTGGGTGATTCGCCCTTGCG
Organism: Slackia heliotrinireducens; assembly: GCA_020723435.1. Lineage (GTDB taxonomy): Bacteria > Actinomycetota > Aquicultoria > DYIV01 > DYIV01 > DYIV01. The sequence continues at coordinate 8,328 of DYIV01000023.1, forward strand.
CCCAAACTGGAATCGCAGCTTGTCTTCGCGCGTGTACGACAAGACCCTGTGCTGCAGCAGGATGTCCGTGATGTAGAGGTTGCCTTTTGCGTCGAAGGTCATCGCCAGGGGTGCCCACTTGAAGGCGGCCTTTGACTCCGGCTTCTTGGGGCCCGGCAGCTTCTTGACGAACTTGCCTTCCGGGGTGAAGACGAAGACTTCCTTGCGGCCCCTGTCGCCGACGTAGATGTTGCCGTCGGGCGCCTGCATTATATAGACGGGCAGGAGCAGAGTAGTTCCTCCCGCCTTGTTGAAGGAGAAGCGGAACTGACCCGCGCTGGTGAATACCTCTACCCGTGAGTGCGCGCTGTCGGTAACGTAGACGAGATTGTCGCGACTCACCGCCACGCCCAACGGTCTGAGAAGCGCACTGCCTCCAGAGCCCGTGATCGAATAGAGATAGGTTGGGCAGTTGATGCCCCTATCCGGTGGCACCTGTGGAACGGGAAGCGATCGCCGGGCCAGGAAGTACCACAGGCCCGCGGCGATCAGAAGAAGTGCGAGAAGAAGCGCTACAAGGATGAGTATCTTTTTTCTGCGTTGCCGTGGATTCATCTACCAGCCCCTGCTGCCAGACCTGCCGGCTACTTGCCGACGAGACGCGTGATTGCGTCTCTCGCGCTCCTGAAGCCTGGACTGATCTTCAGGGCCTTCCGATACGCCTTTACCGCCTTCGCGGTCTGACCGCTTCGTTCATACATCTGCCCAAGTGCATACTGGGCGTTTGCCCGCTGTCCCGTCTTGTTGTAGGCCTGGGCAAGGAGCTGGTACGCGTTGACGAAGCCTGGGTCGAAGGCAATGGCCATGTTGAACTCTTTGATGGCGGCCGCATAGTTCTTCTTCTTCATGAAGGCGTTCCCCGCGGCGTAGTGGGAATCCTCGGTGCCGAACCGAGCGAGCGCCTCCTTCGGTTCCTTCCGGTTAGGCATTGCCTGCGCCGCCAAGCGGTACCGCGTTACGGCTTGGACCTTGTCTCCCTGCCGTTCGAACAAGCGCCCCAGTTCGTACTGCGCTTCCGCGAGCTTCGGATCGAAGGTGACGGCAACGTTGAATTCCTGCATCGCCTTGCCGTACCACTTCTTGGCAGCGTATGCCTTGCCAATGTAGAAGTGCGTGTCGGAACTCGACTTGTTGATGCGTGCCGCACTCTTAAGCTGCACGATTGCCTCGTCATAGTTCTTCTGACGGTAGTAGATCACGCCGGCATAGAAATGGCCCTGCTCGAGAATGGTATCCATGCCCGAGTACTCACCGCTCTCGCGCACCTCTATAGCCTTGAGGAACGCCTTGAGGGCCTCGTTGTCGTCTTCCGCTCCCATGTGAGCGAAGCCCAGCACGAGGTAGGCCGACCCATTCTTCTTGTCGATCTCAACGGCCGTGTTCAATGCGTCAATCGCCGCGTCGGTGTCGCCTTGAGCCAAGTAGGCCTCACCGAGGCGCACCCTGAGCGACGAATTGCGCGGGCTCTTGGCGATTTCCGCCTGAATCCCCTGGATGATCTGGGATGCGGGCTGTACGGCCCTCTCGCGCTGCATGTTCACCACGTAGAAGATGGCAAAGCTCAACGTGACGATTGTGATGAGGCTGAAGGCAGTCCAGATGAGACGGTTTAGGGTCTTGTCACTGAGGAATCTGTCGGCTCGTTCCAGTTGAGTTCACAACTCTTTCGGATACTAGTACGGCAAATGCGGCTCGCTCGCTTGGCCACCGCCGTCGAACAGCCTAGTCGATGGGAATGTCCATGTCAATCCGCCGGAAGGACTATCTGGAGCAGTCATCGCAGGCAGAACCGTGCGACTGACACCGCGCCTAGATCGCCTTGTTGTGACAGCGCAGACACAAATCCTGACCGGGATAGGGCGCAATCAACGTCTTGTTGATGTCGAGCGCGCCGTGGCACTCATAACAAAGCTCGAAGTTGTGTGCCTGATTCCTCTTCGTCTCGACGGTCGGATGACATTCTTCACACCGGAACCTCTTCTTGAAGTGCACGGAATGGACGACCATCCCCTTGTCTCCCAGGGGCATCAGGTCCTGCCAGGGCAGGCCCGCGTTGGGGTGACACCCTATACACGTCTTCTCGACGAGCAACGCATTGGCGATACCGGAGTGATGGCACTTGCCGCAAAACTGGCTTGAGTGGCACATCATGCAGTTGTTGGCGCGCGCGTTCCTGCCCAGTTCGCGGTGGGTCCTTATGAAATCGATCGGGTGCGGCATGTCGACCTTGTGGCAGTCCTTGCAGTTCTGCGCCGTATGGCAGATGCGGCAGTTCTGCTTCATCTGGGTGTATTGCTGGCCGTGAGTCGCCCGCCATTCCTGTTCCTGTTTGTGGTCCTTGGGCACCGCCTTCTCGGACATGTGACAGTCCGAGCAGAACTTCTCCTTGTGACACATCAGGCAAGACGCCACGCCGGCCCTGGCCCTCTTCGCATGCCGTCGATTGAACTGGGGTACGCGGTGCCACGTCGGCACGAGATCGAAGCTCTTTGGGTGGCAGGCATAGCACTCGCCGGTCGCAATGATGCCGCGCCTGCCGTGCTTGGAGTTGTGGCATGCGTAGCACGTCTCCATCGGTGGCGTCTTCGTGCCCTGTTGCGAGTGAGGGAATTCAAGATGGCAGAAGCCGCACTGAAAACCCCTCTTCAGGTGCACGTCGTGTGGAAATATCACCTTGATGACGGGGAAGGCGTCGAGGTCGAGGTGGCACCCGACGCACTGCCCCATGTTGACGGGCTGGTCCTGATTGACCATGAAGACCGGCTGCCGTGTCGTCTCCAACGGCACGATCGCCTGGAAGACGTACAGCCGAGGGTACTGCTCCTTCACGCGTTTGCGCGCATGGCAGTCCTTACAGAAGCGCTTCTCATGGCACATCATGCAGTTGTTCAGGTCCCTCTTGGCGGGAGCCACATGCCTTCGGCCCGCAAAGCCCGCCTTGTGGTCGCGCGGACGCAGGTTCATCGAGCGTGGATGACAGTCGCGGCACCCGCCCCTGGCAATCTGTCCCTGCGAACTGTGCGTCAGTCTGTGGCAGTTGATGCAGGCCATCATTGGCGGCGTAATCGTGCGTCCCGGAACGTGTGCGAACTGGAAGTGGCAGTTCTGACAAGACACCAGCAGGTGCCATCCGTGATTGAAGATGAGCTTCTTGCTGCTCTCGTCCCCGATCGAGGCGTGGCAGGGCGAGCACTGGAGGGAATCGACGGATCCGCGAAGATTGATCGGCCGAGCCTGCCCCTGAGCTCGATACAGGAAGACCAGGAGCAGAAGAAGGGTGGATGCGACGGCAACCAGCGTTGCCTTCAGCGTCATCTTGGCTTGCGTGCTAATTGGAGGCCGCCTCCTGAGGAATAGCTTACCATGCCAAAGCGGCCCTGACCAGGAAGAACAGGGTTCTTGGGAGGCCGCCGGGCGGTCACGCCCGGCGGCCATCAATCACTCTAGAACGGAATCCAGGACCTTACTTTGTCTACGATCTGGGAGATGAACGTCGAGGACTTGATCTCCTTCGTTCTATGTATCAACTTCGCGTAGGAGGTGAAGTCCTCCGCCGCGTTGTCGTGGGGCTTGCAGGCGCTGCACGTCTTGGCCAAGTTGACCGACGACGTCTTCGACGCCGCGAATTTCGAGGGCAGCACGTCGTGCGCGCCGTGGCACGTCCAGCAGTTGGGAGCGTCCGGCGCCCCCGTCTTGTAAGCCGCCCCGTGGTAGTAGTCGTCGTAGCTCTTGTACCGTTCCTTGTGGCAATTGCCACAGACTTGTTCCGACATCGTACTCAGCTTCGCCTTGCCCTCTTCATCCAGCTTGAAGATGTCATGGCCGCCGTGGCAGGCGCCGCAAGTGGCGGCCGTTTGCCTGCCCTGGTGGGCCATTTGTCCGTGAGTGCTCTTCCTGTAGATCGCGTTTTGCTTGTCATGACAGCCCTCGCACGCCAGCGACGCCGTGAACCCGTAATGTGCCGACGTGCCCCTGTCACGGAAGTTGAAATCGGAGTGGCAACCCTGACAGCTGATGCTGGAGTGGACCGAGTCGGTAATGACCTTCTTCTCGATGAAGAACGACTTGCGCTGCTGCTTCGCGGTGTTCTTGGAAAGCGTCTTCACCTGGTGACAGACGAGGCAGTCCATGCCCTCGTCATAGTCGTACGCCTTCTCGCCCCCGCTGACCTTGACGCCCTGCCTCTTGTGACATCCGGCGCAGAACTGGTCCTTGGCAACGTAGACATACTCACCGTTGACCACTCGCATCTTCACCGGATGGCACATCGCGCATTCCGACTTCTGCAGTAGCTTGCCCAGCTTGGCGTGTCCGCGACCCTTCCAGTTCTTGACCTTCTTCTCGAACGGGCACGACCAGCCGGCAATGAATTCCTTCGGGTGGCAGGCCGAGCAGTTACCTCGCGCGATCTCACCGCCCGCGCTGTGAGTCAGCTTGTGACATGCCCAGCACGTCTTCATCGGCGGCCTGCTCGTGCGGTCAGGCTTGTGAGGAAAGTCCGTGTGGCAAGCGCTGCACTCAACGAGGATGTGGAAGGCGTGTTTGAAGAACAGCCGTCCTGGGATAATCACCGTACCTATGTTGGCGTGACACGGACTGCACTTGTCCCCATACACCGGCCCTTGCGTCTCAACCACACCTTTGGCGGCGCCGGCCGGCATGGCCACAGCCAGGTAGAGGCCCAGAACGAGTCCGAACACGATGACCGTGAGTGCCGCACGCCTCTTCGAATCCAACGTCCTTCTCATCCCCTTCTGATCCTCCCTCTTTGACGACCTTCCCCCAGCCCTTCAACGCCTGCCGTTGTAGGCTGCTGTCTAATTGCTTCCTCAGAGACCCAGATCTGCGGCCCGGACCGCGCGCCCGTCCCGTCTCTTACGGGAACAGTGACCTCGCGACACTCATGAGCAGTTCTTTCGTGCCGGCCAGCCAATCTGTCACCGGTCTCACGCTACGCCACAGAAGGTTCTCGCTACGAATCCTCTCAGAGCCGTGGATCATCGGCGTGTAGCTCAAGAAGTCCTTTGTCACACCCGCGTGACACTGGCCGCACGCCTCGACCAAGTCCATCTCCGCCACGCTAGGGTTCTTGCTCCGCACACCGTATATCTTGTGACTGCCATGACAGTCCCAGCACGCCGGCGCGTCGGGCGCCCCATTCTTGTAGGCAGCCCCATGGTAGTAATCCGAGTAGCTGTCCGTCGCCGCCTGATGGCACCTGCCGCACATCTTCTGTCCGCTTAGGTGAAAGGCCGTAGCGGCGCTTGATTGCCCGTACAACAAGGATGCGGCGGTCTGCGTGGCAAGCTGGCTTCCGATCGCATGTGATCCGTGGCAACCGCCGCACGTCGGCCTCTTGGCCTCCGGCGCCCTACTGCCATGCGCGCTCGAGATATAGCGCTGATAGGCGTTCTTGTGGCAGTTCTTACAGGCCTCCGAAGCGACCTTCTTCCAGTTCGACTTGGCGCGGTGCGGGGTGCCATACGTGAAGTCCGTGTGACACGCCAGACAGCTTATGTCCTTATGAACCGAGCTATTGAGTACCTCCTCGTTAATGTAGTAGGAGATGTTGCGCCCTGCCGTGAGCCGGGCCATATTCTGATCGGAGTGGCAGACCAGACATCCTGACCTTCCCCCGATTCCCAAAGTGAAGGTTGCCTGATAGGGACTTTGCGCCCAAACCGAGGACGCCGTCCCCAGCAGCGAGAGCCAGAAGACCACTAGGACGACAAGCGCCCCGCGCCTTGCTGATGACTCGCCGTGTCGCATCAATGGTTCACTTCCTACAGTAGCTATGACGAGTGCTGCGATACTGCTGCGACTGCGGCTGCACGTTCTGCGCGGTGCCCACGCACATTAGGCTACCGGGCAATCCTCTCGCCGTATCTTCTATGCACGACCGCCGGCGCAAGCACGAGCCTAAGCGGTCTCCTCGCTTCCATGGCCGGTGATGACCGCACCATGCGCGGCCGGCTCGTGGCCATGGCCGCCACTGAAATCGTAATTCGCCGATCCGAAACCGAAGAACTCCGTGAACGCCGGGTAGTCCTCGGTCACCGAGAGATAGGCGTGGATCACGGTCACGATGATGAACACCCAGTTGATGATGTAGTGAATGATCCTCGAATACGCGGCGCCAGCGGCCACCCCGATGCCGATCGGCCCCGTCCACCACAAGAACAGCGGCTGGATGTTGATGCCGAAGACGGTGGTCAACAGCGAGAAGCCGGTGAACGCCTGCACGAATAAGAGCAGCGCGAAGACGATGTAGACCAGCTTCTGCATGATGTTGTAATGATCGACGTGGGGCTTCGTCGGCCGCATGAATATGTAGTAGAGGACAACGCCCGGTGCCACCTTCACGTCGCGCATCGTGGGGGTGAACTGCTTACGGTCCTTGTGCCGACCGACGAACGCATACGCAAGCCGAGCGAACAGGTTAACGATGACCACAATCATCAAGAAGTAGTGCAGATAGCGCATCGCCGTGCGACCGCCGGCGAAGAAGGGGAACCTGATGTACATTCCCGAGAACGCGAGCCCGAACATACATACGACGTGCTGGAAATGAAGGAACTTCGGAAGCATCCGAAGCGGCGCGTCGTGCGTCGGCCATTCACCTTTCACGAACCGGCGATACATCCTACCTGTGAGAAAGTTGAAAAGCAGGTGGACGCTGAAGACGATCACCACGAGCACAAAGACCGTCGTGAAGATCATATCCAGCCATACGTTGATTTCGGGCATCGGTAGAATTGCAAACACCCCCCTGGTTTGCGCTGGAGAACAGAATGCGGTTTTCACCAGCCGGCAGCCACTAGTACAGGTATAATCTAGCTGACTGTTCGGTTCGTGTCAACGCCCAAACGGCAGGTAAAAGCGCTATTACGGATATATGTGAAATGTTTTCACAAATCATCACGTTCCTCTCAACTCATGACGCCTTGGCCGCGGAGAGGGTTCTGAAGGACCGTGGCATCGAGCAGACGATCATACCCACGCCGCGCACTCTGAGCGGCAACTGCGGGATCGCCATTCGGATCGGCGGGCAGGACGCCGCCCGCGCCAGGGAGGCTCTCGAAACCCAGGGCGTCAAAGTCGACACCATCAGCGAGCTGACGACGGGCTAGACGGTTCGGGGCGGCGGCCGCCGTGGGGGTCGGTCAGCCTATCCTACGGCCCGCGTCCTCCGCAATGGCGGCGACTGCCGAGAGCGCGCAGTCGATCTCATCTTCCGTGTTGAAGAAGCCTACACCGAACCTCAGGGCTCCGGTCTCGAGGGTGCCCGCGACGGCGTGAGCGCTCGGCGCGCAGTGGAGTCCCGACCGGGCGGCGATTCCATGCTCCTTGTCGAGCAAAAACGCGAGCTCATGAGCGTCCATTCCGGCGACGTTGATCGAGATGACGGGGACTCGAGGCGACCCGGGCGGGGGACCGTAGACGGTCACTCCAGGCACCGAGACCAGGCCGGCGAGCAGCCTCTGAGCAAGAGTCGCCTCTCGCTCGGATATCGCCGCCACGCCTTGCTCGAGTATGAATCGGGCCGCCGCCCCGAGACCGGCGATGCCCGGCGTATTGAGCGTTCCGCTCTCGTAGCGATCGGGGCGGGTGGAGGGCTGCTCGGTTCGCTCCGACTCGCCGCCAGTTCCACCCTGTCTGAGCTCGCGAACCTCCACCCGCGGTGAGATCCACGCCGCGCCGGTCCCCATCGGGCCGAGCATGCCCTTGTGGCCGGAGAAGACCACGACGTCCGCTCCGAGCTCACCTACGTCGAGGGAGATGCTGCCTGCCGTCTGAGCCGCGTCGAGAACGTACAGCACGCCATGACGCTTCGCCAGCGCCGCGATCTCGGCGGCCGGGAGAAGCGTCCCAAGCACGTTTGACGCGTGCAATGTGACAATCAGCCTCGTGTTGGGACGAATGAGCGCTTCGAGATGGTCCAGGTCGATCGTGCCGTCATGCGCGCAGCGCGCCGTCTCCACCGCCACGCCGCGACCCGCAAGCGCGCTCAACGGCCGCAAGACGGCGTTGTGCTCCACGGCGGAGGCGATCGCGTGGTCACCCGGACTGAGCAGGCCCTTAAGCGCCAAGTTCAACCCGTCTGTTGCGTTTAGCGTGAATACGACGTCAGCGGCGTCTGAGGCTCCGATCAGTTCGGCAATTGCCTCGCGGGCCTCGAAGATGACTCGGCTGGCGGCCAATGCCATCGGATAGGCTCCCCGACCGGGATTGGCCCCCTGTTCCGACAGACACCGGACAACCGCCTCGATGACTTGAGGCGGTTTGGGATAGGATGTCGCCGCGTTGTCGAGATAGATCATTCGGTCTTCTTCGACTCGTGACCGCCGTCTGTGTCACCGTGCAGTAGCTGGATGGCGTGGGGCAGCGCCGGCGCGATGGCGGCGAAGCACTCTCGAACCGCCTTGGGGCTTCCGGGAAGGTTGACTATCAAGGTCGCCCCGCGGATCCCGGAGACACCTCGTGAGAGCATTCCATGCGGTGTCTTCTTCGTCGATTCCAGACGCATGACCTCGGCGAATCCCGGAGCATGGCGTTCGACGATCCGCATCGTCGCCTCCGGCGTGACGTCGCGAGGCCCGAATCCCGTTCCTCCCGTGGTCAGCACGAGGTCGACGCCATCGGTATCGGCAAGATCGAGGAGTCTCTTCTCGATTTGCTCGCTCTCGTCCGGGACGATGTCGTAGGAGGAAACGCTCCAGCCCTCCCGCGTCACAAGTTCCTCCAGCACCGGTCCGCTCAGGTCATCTCGCTCGCCGGAGGCGCTGCGATCGCTCACGGTGACTATCGAGACCCTCATCGATCCTCTCCTAGGACTGCGCTTCGCGGGCATAATCGCCCGATCTGCCGCCACTCTTGCGCAGCAGCATGCAACCTTCCACGACCATTGCCTTGTCGACAGCCTTGCACATGTCATAGACGGTCAGCCCCGCGACGGCCGCGGCGGTCAGAGCCTCCATTTCGACTCCCGTGCGCCCGCTGGTGCGCGCGGTCGCGGTGATCGCCACCGTGTCGGCTCCTTCCGGTTCGAGCGTGACGTCTACCGAGGTCAGCTCGAGCGGATGGCACATCGGAATCAGCTCCCAGCACTTCTTGGCCGCCTGAATCCCCGCAATCTTAGCAACGCAGAATACGTCGCCCTTGGGGACGCCGCCCTCGGCGATCAAAGAGAGTGTCTCAGGCTTCATTCGCACGGTCGCCCGGGCTGTGGCTTCCCGCATAGTGACCGGCTTGTCGCCCACATCTACCATATGAGCGCGCCCACGCCCATCGACGTGTGTGAGCTCAGAACCCGAGCGATCCTCGTCCATCGTGACCCCCTATGGTAGCGACCTACCCGCCGATCTGCGACATCGAGCGCGACTTCGCCGCCTCTTGCGGACGCTCCTGCGGCTTGGTCGCCAAGGTCTTGACGATCAGAGCTTTGAGTTCCTCTTCGCCGGCCCCGGCCCGTATCACCGAGCGGATATCAACCTCGTCGTCTGAGAAGAGACAGGTCTTGAGACGGCCGTCGGCCGTGAGCCGGAGGCGATTGCACGTGGCACAGAAGTGGCTCGACTGCGGGGTGATGAAGCCTATGTTGCCCCGTGCTCCCTCCAGCCGGAAGTATCGCGCCGGTCCCCAACCGCGCGCCGACTCGACGGGCTCCAGCGGACCCAGCTCCTCAAGCCTGCTCTTGATCTCCTCGCACGCGACGTAGTCGTCGCCACTCCACTGGTTGCACGTCCCAACCGGCATGTACTCGATGAACCGCACGTCGACCGGCATGTCGACGGTGAGCCTGGCAAAGGCCTCGAGGTCCTGGTTGAGGCTGCGGGCGACGACACAGTTGATCTTGACCGGAGTCAGGCCGGCCTCCAGGGCCGCTCGTATTCCGTCCAGCGCCTCAGACAGCTTCCCGCCCCGGGTCAGCTCGGCGTAGGCCGTCTCGTCCAGCGAATCGAGGCTGATATTGACGCGCTTCAGGCCCGCTTCGGCCAGGTCTTCGGCATAGCGAGGCAGCAGAATGCCGTTTGTGGTCAGCGCCATCCCCTTCAGCCCTTCGATGGCGACCAGCGAGCGAACGAGCCCGACGATGCCCTTTCGCACCAACGGTTCGCCGCCGGTGAGCCGAATCTTGGACAGCCCAGCGCCGATCGCGGCCCTGGCAACCAGCTCGATCTCCTCGAGCGTCAAGATCTCATCGTGCGGCCGCCAGTCCACCCCCTCCGCCGGCATGCAGTAGATGCAGCGGAGATTGCAGCGGTCGGTTATCGACAGGCGGAGGTAGTCGATCTTGCGGTTATGATTGTCAACGAGATCAGCCACGCGGCGCCTCCCGCCCGGCCAGAAACCGCAAATGGATGAATTCCGCCAGGCCTGCCGCGTCATCCAGATTGAAATGCGGCACGTCCACGTCGAATCGCTGGTCGCTCACGATTGCGACGAGCTCATCAGCGGCGCAAATGAGATCGTTTGAGCGCTCGGCGCGCGACACCTCTATCTTGGGCTTGTCGGCCTTCTTGAACCCCTCCGTGATTAGGATGTCGGCTCCCTCGGCCAGTTCGGCGATCTCGTCGAGGCTGAGCCCCCGTCGAGTTCGGCTGATCATCGCCGTCTTCTCGGAGTTGGCAATGAAGACGATGTCGGCCCCCGCCTGCGCGTGACGCCACGTGTCCTTGCCCGGAACGTCGATGTCGAAGCCGTGCACGTCGTGCTTGACGGTGGCGACGACAACACCACGCGCCTTCAGCTCGGGAATCAGCTTCTCGAGCAGCGTCGTCTTGCCGCTGTCCGACTTGCCGACGATCGAGACAACAGGAATCATCAGAAACATCCCAGCTCACAACCGTGTATCTTCACGCCAAGCCGGTCGGCGGCATCTCCAACTTCCCCGACGGAGACGTCTAGATCCGCGGCGATTGCCCGGGCGACGGTACAGGATATCCGGTTGTCCGGGGCCGCCTCTCGCACCGATTCCTCGATCTTTGTTGATTTGTCTTCCACGCTCACCAACCTCCGTACTAGTCCTCGAGCGGACCGTCCCGCCCGGGTCTCGAGCGGCCTTCCTGCCTAGTCCTCCAGCGGATGCAACAACTGCACAGTCGCCTTCTCGCCTGCCTTGATCTGAGTCGCGTCCTCCGGAAGCACCAGCAATCCGTCCGCGCTGGCGATCGGGCGCAGCATGCCGGAGCCCTGCGGGCCGGCGAGCTGGGCGTAGTAGACACCGTCCCGTTGCTCGACGACGGCACGCATGAAGTACCGCCTGTCCGGCTTCTTCTTGATATCCTCTTCAAGAATCGCCTCGACCTCGACGCGCCCGAGACCGGTGCGACCCGACATCTTGCGGATCGACGGCCTTACAAACTGTTCGAAGGAGACCATCGAGGACGTGGGATTGCCGGGCAGGCCAAAGACGGGCGTGCCGCTGATGAGGCCGAAAGCAAGCGGCTGGCCCGGGCGCATCGCCACCTTCCAGAAGACCATCTTGCCCAGCCGTTCGAGAACGATCTTGACCATGTCATAATCACCCACGGAGACGCCGCCGGTCGTGATGAGCGCGTCGCACTCCAAGCCGTTTCCGATCTTGGCGACGACATCTTCCTCGGTGTCCAACGCGATGCCGAGGCGGGCGGGTATCGCTCCGGCCGCAATAACCTGCGCAGCCAGCGAGTAGCTGTTGCTGTTGCGGATCTTGCCTGGAGCAAGGGGGGCATCCAGGTCGACCACTTCGTCGCCGGTTGACAGAATCCCGATGACCGGGCGGCGGATTGCCTTCACTCTCGCGCGTCCCACGGCCGCCAGCAGCCCGATCTGGGCCGCGCGCAACACGTCACCCGACTTGAGCACCGTATCTTTGGCGCTCACGTCCTCACCGCGGTAGCGGACATTCTCGCCCGCCTTGACCGGTCGCGAAACCCGGACCTTGTCCTCGTTCGCCTGCGTGTATTCGACCATGACTACGGAGTCCGCGCCACGAGGCATCGGTGCGCCGGTCATGATTCGGATCGCCGTGCCGGGTGTCACCTCCGCCTCAGCCACGTATCCAGCCGCAACGTCTTCGACAACGACCAACTCGACCGGCTCGGATTCTGAAGTGTCGGAGACGTCGGCGGCGATGACCGCGTAGCCGTCCATGGCTGAGTTGTCGAACGGCGGGATGTCGGTGTCCGATACGACGTCCTCGGCGAGCACGCGATCGACGGCATCGAGAAGATCGCACTCCTCGGCCTCCAAGATCGGGACCTTGCCGAGAATCGTCTCCAGTGCCTCCTCGACACTGATCACTCCACGCCCACCCCTTCCACTTCAGTGACCCGATACTGCTCGGTGTATACGCTCAACCGACCGGCCCGCGCGTATCCAACCAGGCATATGCGCAGGTTCTTGGCCAGGTCGATCGCAAGATCTGTGACGGCCGTGCGCGATACTACCAGCGGCACCCTCATCTTCGCGGCCTTGACGACCATCTCGTAGGAGATGCGCCCGGTCGTGAGTAGAAATGTCTCACCGGTCTGAACGTCGTCGAGGAGCGCGCGACCGATGACTTTGTCCGCCGTGTTGTGACGGCCAACGTCCTCACGCTGTATGAGAAGGCGCGAGGCATCGGCAAGGCCTGAGGAGTGAAGACCGCCGGACTCCCTGTATAGCACGGCTCCCTTGTTGAGCTCCTTCATCATCGCGTGGATGTGCGCGGCCGGCATCGTCAGAGTCGATGAGACCGGCTTCTGGCCGCGCGCGTGACCCAGGCTGGAGAAGGTGACTCCCTTGCCGCAGCCCGATGTCAGATATCTCTTCTTGTATACGACGTCTGCCACGTCCGCCGATTGCGAAGTCAGATGAACCAGACCCTTTCGCGTGTCCGCGGAGACTTTGTCGACGTCCTCGGCCCCGGAGATGATGCCCTCAGTGAAGAGGAATCCGACTGCCAGCTCGTCGAGATGCTCCGGCGTGGCCTGCAGCGTCACAATCTCCTGCTCGTTGACGTAGACGGTGATGGGGCGCTCGACAGGCACTGCCTGCTTGGCCACACCGCCGACGTCAACGCTCTTCGTGCCGGCCGACGTGCTCATCTCACGTGCTCCATCATCTTGCCGGCGGCTGTAAGATCGTCTCGCGTATTGACGTTGAAGAGCGTGGTCAGGTCGGGATCGACCGCACGCACGTCAGCCTCGGGCACGAGCCGCACAGATATGTCGTCATAGAAGGAGATGGGCTTGCGATCGCCGCTCGCCAAGTGCTCGCCGATCGGGTCCAGGCAGGTCTTTCTGTAGAACCCGAAGAGCGGCTCGATGCCCGTCTGTGTCTCGACGACCGCGACATCGGCCCCTTCCAGGCGCGACGCAAGCAATTCGATCACGTCGAGGCTGGGGAAGGGCATGTCGGCCGCGACTACGAAGCACACGTCCGACGTGGCCGCCAGCAGGCCCGCGTAGATGCCCGCCAGCGGACCCTGGTACGGCACCTGGTCGCGCACGACCGTCACATCTTCGTACTCATAGAGGTCCGGACGGTTCGTCACGATGACGAGTTCGGCGAAATGGGGTCTGAGCAGGCCTTTCACCCTGTCGACCAGCGCGACTCCGTCAAGTTGAACCAGCGGCTTCTCGGCGCCCATGCGCACGCCCTTGCCGCCCGCGAGTATCAGCGCCGTCGCACGCGACATCGCTGCGGCGCCCTTCTTCCGATCAGATCCGCCCACGGTCCTCCAGTCGTCGGAACCTATCCCTCTGCCATTGCCCAGACAAAACAAATCGCCTGCCTTCCCGCAAGAACAAGGAAAGACAGGCGCTCGTGCCGCCCGCTACCTCTCTCCTTTCCAAACGGGAGGCGCATCCGTTTCCGGCTGCACCCTAATCGCCCTCAGCCCCTAGCGCGTTGGCGCGCCGTAGGGCTCTCGGGTCGGAGACATGTAGCTCGTCTTGCATTATAGCAGCTATTGGCTTTGTTCACTACCTCCGGGGCAGAGCGTCTTCAGGCACGCCTATCGAACGACGAGCTTGATATACCCGCTGTAGCCATCCAGATTGTTGGCGTCCGCGGGGAAGTGCGTCCGTATGTAGAACGTACCGGGGTTCCTTGGCCACCAGCGTCTCGCATAGTAGCCGTTGACCGAGCCGGCCGCGAGCAGATTGCGCCACACTGTGCCGCTCTTGTAGGTGATGTAGACCAGCTTGTACGGACGTGCCGGCGCCGTCGAACCATAGAAGAGAACCGAGCGATAGCGTCCGTAGCGAACCAGGTATGTGTAGTACCGCCGGTAGAGGCGATAGTAGCGCACCGACCGGGTGCGCCTATATAGAGCGAGATAGTACCGGTAGAGCCTGTTCCAAGTCGCCCACGTCCTGGAGCTGATGACGAGGCTCGACGACCGGCCAAGCGTCACGACGGCCCTGACGCTCACGCTCACCTCGGAGCTGACGGCGCCGTTGTGCATGCCGTCACCGAGCCACACCGCCCGGTAGGACGCATTCGAGGTGGGTTCGAACGTGAAGTCGTAGTGACCCGAGCCGTCACTCGTGACGGTGGTCGCGATGGCCTGCCAGTCGAGGCCCGGCAGCTGATGCTCGATGTGTATGTCGTTTGTCTCGATGGGCGTGAGTGTCACATCGTTGCTGGCGAGATCGCCGGAGAGGGTCACCGACCCGCCGCAGAAGACGGATGCAACGTCGGCGCCGACGGTCAGAGTGGTCTCTGACTGGTTCGGAGTGACGGAGGCCTCAGCGGAGGCCGGGCCCTCGTGGTTGAGGGTGTCGACCGCGCTGACCTTGTAGAAGTAGGTGTTACCGTTGGTGAGACCAGAGTCCTCGTAGGACAGGTTGGTCGCTGTGAAGGATGTCGGGTACGAAGTGCCATCGTCGTCGCTCCTATACACAACGTAGTGATCGATCCCGCTGGGATCCGTCGCGGCGTCCCAGCGCACGGTTGCGGTGGTGTTGCCGGCCGCGACTCCCACGCCGGTTGGCGCCGCTGGACCCTCGGTGTCTACGGTAATGCCGTTGCTCGACCCGACCTGACTCGACACATTCCCGTCGCCGTTTCTCGCGCGGATTGAGATGAAGTACGTCTCGGCACTGGCCAGCGCCAGGCCGGTAGCGGTGATCTCGGCACTCGCTCCGCCGGTGTTCGTCCAGTCGCGCGTGTTCGTGCCACCGGCCGACGTGCCTACCGCGTAGTCGTAGGATGTCGCCCCGGCCACTGGAGTCCACGAAGCATGCAGGCTCGTGCTGGACGCGGTGAACGTGCCGTCGTCCGTGACGACAGGCGCCGGAGCCTTCGGTGTCGCCGAAGCCTCTGAAGATTGCGCGCTCTCGTTGCCGACGTTGTCGACGCCGGTCACGCGGTACCAATAGGTGGTGCCGTTGGCGAGGCCGGAGTCGTCGAAGGAGAGCAGGGTGCGGTTCGCCACCGACGTGTACGGCCCGCCCTGAGATGTGCCTCGGTAGACGACGTAGTGGTTGAAGCCGGACAGCGCGTCGGTCGAGGCCGTCCACGTTACCTGAGCGGTCCCGTTGCCCGCCGTCGCCGCCGTGCTTCCCGGCACGGTGGGCGCCTGGGTGTCGACGCGAATTCCGTCAGCGGTACCCACGTCGCTGTATCCGCTGCCGTCGAAAGCCCTGACGGACACGTAATACGAAGTGCCGTTGACGAGACCGAGACCCGTCGCGGTGATCTCCCTGCTCAGGCCAACATCCGTCCAGGTGCGGGTATCGGTTGCGCCCGAGCTCGTGCCGATTGCGTACTCATAACGCGTCGGGAGACCGGCCCAGGTC
This sequence comes from Slackia heliotrinireducens, assembly GCA_020723435.1. Taxonomy (GTDB): domain Bacteria; phylum Actinomycetota; class Aquicultoria; order DYIV01; family DYIV01; genus DYIV01. Next base: position 24,137 of record DYIV01000023.1, read on the forward strand.
CAGCTCGCGTGCAGCGCGCTCGGCGACGCGGTCCAGGCACCGTCGTCGGTGACGATAGGCGGACCCACGAGCATGTAGATATCCCAGTCGCCGTTGCGGTTGTCCTGCCAGACGATCGCGTCCCCGGAGATGGCCGGCGCTTCTTGGCTCGTTCCGCCCTGTACGACGACGGGGGTCGTCTGTCCGGTCGTTGAGTCATACATATAGATATCGTAGATGGCGGCCGGCGCCGACTTCCGGTTGTCCTCCCATACAGCCCTGTACGTTGTGCCATTGGCGTAGACGGCCGGAGAGGTCTGCTCCCAAAGCCCCTTGACAGCGGAGCCCGAGGGATAGCTGTCAACAAGGCTCGTCGTCAGTCTCAGTTGCGTTGAAGAGATGATCTGGGAGATCTCGAGCCACTGCTCCTTGCCGGTTGTGCTGATCTTGATGTGGTCGCCGACCTGAAACCCTGAGGTTGTGAGGTTTATGATCGTGGCGCCCGCCGAAGCCGCAGCGGTGAGGGTGCGATTGATGTCGCCGGCGATCACATTCTCGGGATAGGTTCCGGGCGAGACGTTCTTGGCGTAGATGTCGTTGGTTGCGCCACGCTTGTCCTGCCAGACGCAGATGCTGCCGGACACGGCCGGCTCTTTCTGATCGCCGGACGCCGTCGTCACGTTGGCGAGAGCGCCCGACCTCTTCATCTTGATGTCGTAGTTGCCGGAGACGCTGTCGGACCAGACGACGTAGCTGCCGGATACATCAGGCTGGTACTGAAGCCCGAGCCCGATCTGCACGCCATACTCGGCGCCACCGATCGTCCTGCCGTAGACGTCGCCCGGATCCGTCGTGCTGCGGTAGTCTTCCCAGACGACCGTGTTGCCACTGATGGCGGGGTTGTTCGGCAAGAACGCCAAGCCGGGGGGATCGCTGCTGCTGCTCGCCGTGATGGTGGAGACGGCGCTCGTACCCATGTCCTTCATCATTATCTCGCGCCAGGCGCGGTTCCAGACGACACGGCTGCCTGAGACATCAGGCGACACGTTGTCCGCGCCGGTCGCGGAGACCGTCTCCTCGACGCCGGTGCCGAGATTGCGCGTCCGGATGACCGAGTAGTTGTCGTCCTGCCACACGACTCGGCCGCTGTCGATTGCCGGGACAATCTGATCGCCGGCGTCAGCCAAGTTGACCTGCAGCGTGGTGGAGGCAAGACCGACCTGCGCCGAAACCGCGAAGGCGAAGCAGAAGGCGATCACGCAAGTCAGGGCCGCGGATAGGCGATTCAGGCGGGTCATGAGCTCTCCTAGTCTAGACTACATCAGTCTGGCCACACGCCACAGTTCAGTGCTTAGGCTGCTCGGCTTGCCCCTCTTGGCTTCCGCCTCGAGCTGGAAGACGAGTGGCCCTTCCTGCCAGCAGAGATTGGCGAGCTTTCTGCCGTCCGTACCGAAGAAGTAGTTGCTGCCCCTAGAGGTTGCGTTGGTGGAGAACCTCACCTTGAGTGTCCTCTTGTACCAGGCCACGAAGCTCGTCTTCTTCCCCAGCAGCATTACGTTGGCGGTAAGCAGCCTCACGGAAGACGACGAACGCCTCGCGGCGAAGAGCCTCGTCGCCGAAAGAACGTCTTGGTTCTCCGATACAAGCGTGTAGCTGGAGCTCATCTTCTTGGCGCTCGGCAGCCGGGACAAGTAGCTGCCCGCGGGCGCCTGCTGAGAGCTGCTTCCGGAGGAATTGCTCGATCCACCGCCGCCGGTGTTGGCTACGGACCCCTTCGCCGGGACCTTCCCCCCGAGCGACCTGTACTGCTTCGCGGCGTTCTGGAACGCGGGATCGATGGCGACCACCTGCGCGAGCAGGGGCTTTGCCTTGGTCTTGTTGCCTTTCGATAGCGCTTGCTGCGCCTGTGTGTAGAGGCGCTGCGCGCGAAGGTGGGCCGCACAGACCGTCGTCTCTTCCCGCACGGAATACCGCTTGGCTTGGGCCCCGTCGACGCTCACATAACGCGTCGTATCGTCGATGACGTGATTGTACTTGCACAGGACCTTCAGTCCCGTGCGAACACGTACTTCGTTCGAACCGCACGACAAGGCCGTCAAGCCAAGTAGCGCGGCGAGCAGTAGAGCAAGCACTGTGCGGGATCTTCGGTACATGCGATCCTCTCAGAGTCATCCATCAGGCCATGGACGACACGTTTGCTTGGTGTGGAGCCAAGCCCCTATGGGTCGACTATACCGAGCGGAATTAGGCGTGTCAACTGCGCTTATGCCCTTTCCACAGAATCTTCACAATCCCGAGCGCGAGCGCCGCTCCGTAGGCCACATCAACAACGAGGAATGCGGGATTCGCGACTCGTTCCTGGCTCAGCCGGACGTACTCCGTCCCTATCGCGTGTTGCACTTGAGTGGGGATCCAGCTCCGCCAGGCGACGAACAGAGAATCGGATAGAACGGGCACGCACAGAAGCGCGACGACAGTCGCCGCGATCACGACGGCGGATCGTATCCAGTCGGCGTCCGCGCGG